>NZ_WBKR01000259.1 GCF_008868155.1 Micromonospora sp. ALFpr18c | reverse complement strand
TGGCTCACCGGCAGTCCTGAAGAGGCCTTCGACTTCGTCTACGACATCCACATCGGCACCATCACACCCGGACCCT
This sequence comes from Micromonospora sp. ALFpr18c, assembly GCF_008868155.1. Classification (GTDB taxonomy): domain Bacteria; phylum Actinomycetota; class Actinomycetes; order Mycobacteriales; family Micromonosporaceae; genus Micromonospora. Next base: position 7,129 of record NZ_WBKR01000259.1, on the reverse strand, counting down.
GACCGCACCCGTCACCCATCAACCCCCGACGGACTTCCGGCTCGGACCACTAAGCCACGGCCTTGGAGTCACAACTTGAGCATAAGAAAAGTCCATCGTTGGCGCCAGCGCCGCCAAAAAGTTGCTCGTCTAACGACGGTCGTCCTGATCGCCGCCGCTCTTCCTGTGCTGGATGGCAGACCGGCTCTGGCAGCGAACGACGTTGTAGTGTCAAGCATGTCTGTCCTTCCGGCGCGGCCAATTTACGGTGGGGTGCAATACGTCGGCGCGAACCCCAAACTTGCTGTCACGCTCAGCCGGCTGGGTGGCATCATAAAGCCGTACACGACCATCGAACTGTGGGAAGTCGGCACATCCGAGGCAGTAATCTGGCAGGCCGGAACGGGAGATCTAGCTCGATACGTGCCAGACGGGGTTCTGATTGACGGAAAGACTTACCGGTGGCGGGCCCGCGGACGCGACGCCCAATATTCCACCGTGCCTTACGGCCCATGGTCCGCATGGTCCACGATTACCGCCGACACGGTCGCCCCGACGCCACCGACGATCGCGTCCTTGGCGTACCCGCAGGATCAAACCGTCGCCAGCGGCGGAGTCGGCGAGTTTACGATCACCAGCACCGGCATCGAGAAGGAGGCTGCCGAACTCTGCTACAGTTTCGACGCGGGAACGGCTCAATGCTCTTCGGGTGGCCTCCTCGCCGACGGCCGACGGAGCACGACCGCCTCCATTACCCCTGCCGAAGGTTGGCACTCGTTGGCGGCCTGGACGGTCGACTACGCCGGTAACGTCGCCGAATCGGCCACGTACGAATTCGGTCTGACCACCACCAACGAGAAGACTCTCGGGCCGGATTACGAGACGATCCCGTCGCTGCCGATCCCTCCGTCGGTGCCTGATCCGACGCCGACCGGGGATCCGACCGCCCTGCCCACTGTCGGCGGCACCCTGAAACTCCCGAATGGCAACCCGGCTGTCGGCTTCGTGGTCAACATCTACCCGGTCGCCGAGGGCGAGTCCGCGCCGATCGCCGAAGCGACGACCGGCAACGACGGCTCCTGGTCGGTGACGCTGACGAACCTCTCACCAGCGCTCCAAGCTGAAGCCATCGCGAACGACGGTGTCCTCAACGTCGACGCCGTCGCGCTCGGTCAACAGAACGACGGGACGCGCGACTTCGCCGGTGTGATGAGCCTCCAAACCGGGGTCGCTGCCGCCGGCACCCTGACCGAAGCGGCAGTGCTAGCACGCCAGTCGCCGCGGTTCTCTGCACCTCTCGTGCCGATCCTGACTGAGCCCGAGCTCCAGCCGACACCAACTGCGGCGGAGTACGCCAACAGCTTCGCTGGGCAGGAAATCCGTAACCCCACGTCTGTCACCACGGAAGACACGGCGTTCGATTTCCACAAGTTTCTTCCCGCGACCAGCCCCTCACGGGATCCGCAGAACCCCAACATCATCGGCTCCACGAACTACGCGAACACCGTCGTCCAGCCATTTTCTGGCGGCTTTGGGGTACAGGCCGACGGCAGGATGGCCGCTGCGGCCAGTTGTTCGTCGATGACCACACGGACCGACACCATCTCCACGAATTACGCCTACACCACGGTCGGCGAGCACCATGCCTACTGGGACGTCACGGGCAAGGCGACCTACGGTGTGACAGCCAACAGCGACCTGACGGTGGGCCTCAGCTACAACTCTGGCAGTTCCTGGGGCGCATCCGGCACCGCACACGTCGGCAACAACTGGGGCTACACCGCCAACTCTGGCGCCCGAGGTCCGTACTATTCCAGGGAACTCGATGTGCCGATGCAGTACAAGCGCTACCGGATCTACTACTGCAACAGCAACACGCGCCAGTGGAAGTACGCCTACGACACTATCAAGCCGATCAAGGTTTATGTGCCCAACGGTTGGTACGCCTCAAGGGCTGGAGCCAACCTGATCTCGATGGACGGCTACTACAAGTGGGCTGCGGCACCGTACCGGTATAAAATCACTCGCAACATGGGATACAGCCAGACGTCGGGCAAGACGCGTGGGTTTGGCGCGGCGGCGAGCCTCTTCGGCTTCGGCGTCACCGCCACTACCAGTCGGTCGACGAGCCGGCAACAAGATTACGACGCCGGGAGTAAGACCGGCCCCGCGCACGATATCTTCATGCAACAGTGCATGACCTGCGGGCCAAAGGGTTTCTACAGCTATTAGGAGTATTGCTGTGAGCGGTCAGCTCAAGAAACGGCGTGCGCTGATCGCTTCGCTTATCGTGATGGTGGGGGCGGCCATCGCCGTCCCCATCATCCTGAAGGCAAGCGACAACGCTCGGTCCGGCAACCTGATCACACATTCAGACCTCACTAGCGCAACTTTGTACGCCCGCACCCCGCTCGTTGGCGACGCGGTGATGTTCGGCATCGACATGCTCGACATCGCGCCGGGAAAAACCATCACCATTCTGGGGGTTGAACTCCGTAGAGCTACGCCAGGAATAGAGCTCAGGGGCGCGCGGGTCTACGAAATAGAAGACTTCGACAAGACCGTTCTCCTGGGTTGGCAGACCCAGAATGGGGACGCCGAAGACCCCCACCGTCGACCCTCCACCGACCTGGTCGGGACCACCCTCACCGGTCCACGGAACAACGCAAGGTTCATCATGTTCGAATTCGCTGTCTGCGCCCCGGGTGAGCTGGCGATCGACGAGCTTGAGATTAGGTACAAGAACAAAGAGAACGTGTACCGTCAGCGAATGAAAGTTAGATTCGAGGTTAGAGGCGCTCAACGCGGAACCTCGTGCCCATAGCGGTATCGCCGAGGCCCAACGGCTAAGTGATCGAAGGACCCGCAGGACATAGAGGTGCAGGGGCGGGCGTGACCCTGCCGACAATTCTTCCTGTGTCCAGACGGGAGTGTCGAAGGGTCGCGCCCGAACGCCTCTCAGCGCCCGTCACCCGCTTCCGCGTTGCCCACGGGCACCGCGTCGGCACAGGGCAGGTCGACGGTCACCTCCAGGCCACCGCCGGGCTGCGCGATGACCCGTACCGTGCCGCCGTGGGCGTTGCAGACCGCCCGGACGATGGACAGCCCCAGGCCGGACCCGCGGGCACCGGTGCGTTCCCGTCCGCCGCGCCGGAACGGCTCGAACAGTCCCGGCACGTCGGCCTGGTCCACCTCGAACCCGGTGTTGCCGACCACCAGCCATGAGCGGTCGCCGTCGGTGCCGGTACGCACCCAGAGCCGACCGTGCAGGTGGTTGTAGCGGACCGCGTTCTCGATGAGGTTGCCGGCCAGCCGGTCGAGCAGTCCCGGGTCGCCGACCACCGGCGCGGACTCCAGCGATGTCTGCACCCGCAGGCCGATCCGGTCCACCTCACGACGCATCGCCGACAACGCGTTGGCGGTGCCGGCGGCCAGATCACATTCGGTACGCCGACCGAGTCGCCGCCCGGCCTGCGCCTCGCTGCGGGCCAGCACCAGCAGCGCGTCCACCAGCCCGTTCGCCCGCTCCGAGGCGTCGCGGACCACGGTGGCCATCCGGCGGTACTCGGCGGCGTCCGCATCGTCGTCGCTGAGCGTCACGTCGATCTCGGTGCGCATCACGGCGAGCGGAGTCCGCAGCTCGTGCGAGGCGTTGGCCACGAAGCGTTTCTGCGCCTCGAACGCGGACGCGATCCGGTCCAGCATCGCGTCGAACGTCTTGGCCAGCTCGGCCACCTCGTCGTCGGCGCCCGAGTAGCCGATCCGCTGGTCCAGGGTCGCCTCACCGAGCCGCTGCGCGGTCGCCGTGACCTGATGCAGGGGGCGCAGCGCCCGGCCGGCCACCGCGTACGCGCCAGCCACCCCGACCACGCTGATCGCGAGCAGCGCGACCAGGCCCTTGGCCAGCAGCTCCCCGGAGGCGGCATCGACGAGCTGCCGCTGCCACTGCGCGGCGTCCATCTGCCGGCCGTCGGAGAGCAGCACGATCGTTCCGGGCACCAGCTCGTCGGTGGGTCGCAGTGCGTCGCGGACCAGCAGCCAGGCCAGCAGCACCAGGATCGCTCCCGCGCCGATCAGCAGCACGCCGTTGAGCAGGGTCAGCCGCAGCCGCAGCGTCGGACGCAGGCGGCGGCTCACGCGCCGACCTCGGCCGTCCGGTAGCCGGCGCCGACCACCGTCTCGATCAGCGGCGGGTCACCGAGCTTCTTGCGCAGCGTCATGACGGTGACCCGGACGATGGTGGTGAACGGGTCGGTGTTCGCGTCCCAGACCCGTTCCAGCAGCTCCTCGGAGGAGACCACCGCGCCGCGCGCCTTGAGCAGCTCGCTGAGCACCCCGAACTCCTTGTTGGTGAGGTCGACGGGCACTCCGGCGCGGGTGGCCACCCGGCGGGCCGGGTCGAGCACCAGGTCGGCCAGTTCGAGCACCGGCGGCGCCGCCGGAGTGGCCCGCCGGCCCAGCGCCTGCACCCGGGCCACCAACTCGTCGAAGGCGAACGGCTTGGGCAGGTAGTCGTCCGCGCCGAGCTGCAACCCCTCCACCCGGTCGGCGACCGTGCCGCTGGCGGTCAGCATCAACACCCGGGTCAGCGCGCCGGAGGCGGCCAGGTCGGCGCAGATCTGGTCGCCGTGCACACCCGGCAGGTCACGGTCGAGCACCACCACGTCGTACCGGGTGACGAACGCCGCCTCGTGGCCGGCGTCGCCGTCGTACGCCACGTCGACCGCCATCCCCCGCTTGCGCAACCCGCGCGCGATCGCGTCGGCGAGGTTGCGCTCGTCCTCCACCACCAGTACCCGCATCCCGGCCTCCTCGCTGCTGACCACCGACAACCTAGTGCCGGCCGGCAACCATCGTCCCTCGCCGTCCGCGCCGGTCGGCGTTGCGGACCAGCTCGGCGTACGCGATGCTGCCCGCACCGAGCGACGGACGGACCCGGCATGAGCAGCACGGCAGAACCCACCCGGCGGGACATCGCCTACCGGGGCTTCCACCTCCCGGCGGACTCGACGGCCGGCACCGTCGACGAGCGGGGCGGGTGGACGTCGCCGCCGGTGCGGGTCGGCTTCGAGGTCGCCGAGGTGGTGCCGTCGTGGACCGCCGACACCCCGGACGGCTGCTGGATCGAGGTCGAGCTGCGCGGCTGGCACGGCGACGCGCCCAGCACCGACTGGTACCTGCTGGCCCGCTGGTCGGCCGACGACCGCACGGTACGGCGCACCTCGGTGCCCGGCCAGCGCGGCGGTGACGCCCGGGTGGACACCGACACCCTGACCGTGACGGGAGCGACGGTCACCGGCTGGCAGGCGCGGGTGACCCTGTGCCGGCCGGCGGGCAGCCCGACCGGCCCGGTGCTGCGCAGCATCGGCGCGGTCGCCACCGGGCGCACACCCGTCGGGCAGGGGTACGAGCCGGTGCCCGCCTCGACCGCCGCTCGGGGTCGGGTGCTGGACGTGCCCCGCTACTCACAGCGGCTGTACGCCGGACAGCACGCGCAGTGGGGTGGCGGCGGCAACTCCTGGTGCAGCCCCACCTGCACCTCGATGGTGCTCGCCTACTGGGGTGCCGCGCCGCCGCCCGAGCGGTACGCCTGGGTGCAGCCGCCCGGCCCGCGTCCGGTGGTGGTGCACGCCGCCCGGCACTGCTACGACCACGCCTACGCCGGGACCGGCAACTGGCCGTTCAACACCGCGTACGCGGGTCTGCACGGGGTGGACGCGTTCGTCACCCGGCTGCGGTCGCTGACCGAGGCGGAGGCGTTCGTCGCCGCCGGCATCCCCCTGATCGTCTCCGCGGCGTTCCGGGCCGACGACGTGCCGGGGCTCGCCTACGACACCCGCGGGCACCTCATGGTGCTGGTCGGCTTCACCGTCGACGGCGACCCGGTGCTCAACGACCCGTACGCGCCGGACGACGACTCGGTACGGCGGACGGTGCCCCGGCAGCGGTTCGCGGCGGTGTGGCAACGCGGCAGCGGTGGCCTGGCGTACGTGCTGCGGCCCACGTCGGTGCCACTGCCCCCGCCGCCCGAGCAGGCCAACTGGTGATCAGTCGGGGGTGCGCAGCAGCCGGTACGAGCCGTCGACGCGCTGGCAGAGCAGAACGCCCACGCTCGCCTGGCAGCTCCCGGCGACGCCGGGCAGCACGTCCAGCGGGCGCGCCTTCCCGGCGCTGACATCGAGCCGCGCGACGTACAGTCCACCGTCCGGATGCCGGCGCACACCGACCAGCGGGTTGCCGAAGCCGGACTGGGCCAGCTCCCAGCCGCCCAGCTCGGCCACCTCCCGGCCGGACGCCGGATCGAGCACGACGAGCTGCTCCAGTCGCGTGCCGGAGCTGTTCGCCACGCTGGCGACCAACCGGTCGCCGTACGAGAACACCCACGACCAGCGGTCGCTGTACCAGCGCGGTTCGCCGGTGGCGGGGTCCACCGCCCACAGCCCGACACCGCCGAGGTGCAGACACAGCACCGGGCCGCAGTCGAACGCGAACTCGGCCTGCCGGGCGGGGACGCTCCACCGCCTCTCCAGCCGATCCAGTCCGTACGCGGTGATCGTGGCCGGGCTCCCCGTGATGGTCACCAGCAGGTCGTTCACCACCTGCGTGATCTGGGGCCCGCCGCCGGAGTCGCCCAGGTCGGCAGTGGCCAGTGCCGCACCGGTGGTGGCGTCGCGTACCTCGATCCGACCGCCCGCCCGCGTGAGCACCATGCGGTCCGCCCCTCGCCCCCGGTGCCGGAAGCTGACGGCGGCGTCCGCCGACACCTGCCAGCGCACGGTGCCGCAGCAGGGATCGACCGCGCGTAGGCCGATCGGGTCGTCTCCGCTGCTGGACTGCAGCAACAGATTGCCGTCCGCCAGCTCGACGGGGCTGCCCGGCTGCTGCCACCGGTACGCCCCGGTCTCCCGGTCGAACGCCAGGGACAGCGAGCCTTGACCGGGCATGTCGCTCTCGTAGACGGTGACCAGCAGCGCCCCGCCCACCGACGCGATTCCCCAGGACCGGCCCTCCACCGGCACCGGGGTCTGCCACACCCGCTCGCCGCCCGGCATCCGGTAGACGGTCAGGGTCCGCTGTGTCGGCCGGGCGGGGACCGGGTCGAGGACCACGAACACGCCGTCGGCGAGCAGCGTCTCGCCGGCGCAGATCG
>NZ_WBKR01000258.1 GCF_008868155.1 Micromonospora sp. ALFpr18c | reverse complement strand
CCCACCCTCCCCGGTCAACCGCAGCCCGTCCCCACGAGCCCGATCGGCCAGCATCGCGATCAACTGCTCATCCGTCACCGCACCCACCGGCTCGGCGGCCGGCTGTCCCACGGTCGTCTCGGTCGTCATCTGGCGTCTCTCCCTTGATCGGTCGATCAGCCGTTATTTGTACAGTCCCGTCACCAGCTCCCCTGATCTTGGCTGTTTGGGCTGGTAGGGGGTCTTGTCGCGGATGCAGGCCCAGAGGACGTTGAGGCGTTGTCTGGACAGGGCGGCGGTGGCTTGGCGGTGGGTCTTTCCCTCGGCTCTCTTCTTGTCGTAGTAGGCGCGGGATCGTGGGCAGTGGGTCAGGGCGGTGAAGCTGGACATGCTGAACACCCGGCGTAGCCCGCGGTGGTAGCGGTGGGGCCGAACCTGGTGACCTTGCCGGCGGCCGGAGTCGCGGGAGATCGGCGCGAGGCCAGCGTGCGCGGCGAGCGCCGCAGCGCTCGGGTAGGTGGTGAGGGTGCCGGCGTGGGCGAGGAACTCGGCAGCCAGGGTGGTGCCGATGCCGGGCAGGCTAGTGACGATCTCCCCCAGTTCGTGCTCAGCGACGACCGCGGCGATGGTTTCTTCAATGGCGGTGATGCGGTCGTTGACCGCTTCCAGGTCGGTGGCCATCTGCGCCACGATCACGGCCGCGGTAGTCTCCCCCTCGACGGCGACGGTTTGCGTCCGCGCGGCGGCGAGGACTTTGACGGTCAGCGCCTTGGCGGCCCGGACGCCGTGCTGGCGTAGGTAGGCCAGGATGCGGGCTTCGCCGGCGCGGCGCAGCCCGCCGGGGCTTTGCCACTGCGCGAGGAGCCGGAGCGCACCCCTGCTGCGCAGGTTGAGTGCCTTCTCCAGGGCGGGGCTGATCATGGTCAGAAGGTCTTGAACACGGGCGGTGATCCGGACCCGGTCAGCAACCAAATCGAGGCGGCGGGAGACGAGCAGCTTCAACTGCTGCTGCACCCCGTCAGCCACCGTGAGGACCGGTAGATCGCCGCGCATACGCAGGGTCTGGGCGATGACGTAGGCGTCGTGGGCGTCGGTCTTGCGTTCGCCGTGGAACGCCTCCGCCATCCGCGAGGTGACCGTGCCGCTGACATAGCGCACGTCCGCACCGCGGTCGAACAGGACCGCCAGCAGCAGTGACGCAGGTCCGCCGCGCAGGTCGACGGCCCAGCGGATCGGCTTGCGGCGTTTGCCGAGCCGCCCGGCGATGCCGGAGACGGCCTGCTGGTCGTTCGGAATCTTCTCGGACACCACCACGGTGCCGTCGTCGTCAATGACGCACACGTGGTGGTGGGTCTTGCCGACGTCAACGCCGGCCCACAGGCTGCCCATCGGGCATCACCCTCTTTGGTTGTCTGGTCAAGGGGCGTGGACCCGCCGCAGTTCAGTAGCCACAACTTCGGAAAGGGCGATCGGTCGCAAGTCTCCATCCAGTGCTGATACAGCGGTCGTCAGCGAGGGCCGGGGCGTCCTACTCCAAGCTGGCCATGACATCGGCAGCACACACCCAGACAGTCACCCGACCCTCCGGGTCCACCTCAGCTAATGACATAGTTCGATGTCCGGTTGCGGGTCCGAAGGGACACCCGGCGTCCGCTACCGCTGGCGTCGGCTGCCCGGGGAGTCATGCCGGCACGCCGGTCGCCCCCACGATCCTTGCCGGGGGCCGGTCGACGGCGGTGAACTCGTAGTACCGGTACTCGCTCACTGCTGGCCTACCTTCCGGCCCAGTGCCGGTAGGCGTCGATCCACCCGGCACCGTCCGGCGCGGGGGTGGGTGGCGGCAGGTCGAGTAGATCAATCTTCTGCCGGTGGCGGCCTCGGGCGCAGACCGCGACGATGCTGTCCGCGGTCAGGTCGACCTTGCGCACGGTCACCTCGACGCCGAGGACGGTGGTGGTGAACGGCACCGCCAGATGCTCCTCGATCATGGTGAACAGGCCGGCGAGCTGCTCGTCGTCGCCGTACGCGTCGACCGTGGCTTCCTCGATCATCGCCTCCAGCGCGGCGTTGCCCTTCGATGCCATCGGCGGAGGATAGCGGACCGGTGTCGGGGTGCTCGAAGCCCGATCCGCGAGGATGGTCGGCATGAGTTCGGTGGCCGAGTTCGTCGATCTTCAGCGGGAGGTGGAGCGGTTACGGGCGCATGACGCCCGACTGGCACGTCTGCTGGACCTGCGCGGCGAGGACACCACCGCGGCACCGGAGCAGTTTCGCACCGGTGGAGCCGCCGGGCCTGGTCACCATGGCTTCGCCGACTCGGGACAAGCTGGCGTTGTTCGCCGACCGGTTCCGGGTCGACCTGTACGCCGTGCGGCGCAAGAACAGGCCCACTTGAAGATCCGAAGGTACAGCCGGACAGCTCGCGTACATGGCCAGCCTGTCCGATCTCGGGGCTACCGGTCGCGCCGGCCAGGGCTGCGGGTCACAGCGCCTACCCAGGCGCAGCAGCTCTGGACGCAGGTTCCACGATCACCTCGGAGACCGCCGGTGCCCCGCGCGCCTCGCTGCCCTTCGAGACCGGGTGGGTAGGGTGGGTAGCCGTTCGCGTCCTGGGGAGGAGAACGATGACCGCGCAGCCATCCCGACCCACGTTCGGTTTGGACGACTTCGGGCTGGACGACCGGATGCGGCTGTTCGGTTACGTCACGGCGGAGAACCGGTTCGCCTACCTGTGGCTGCTGCGGGCGTTCGACTCGGCGCGGTCCAGCTACCACGTGGTGCTGCACACCTCCGACGTGGCCGCCGCGCTGGCGGGGCTGCACGAGACGAACGCCGACTGCCCGGACCCGGCTGGGCTGGAGTTGCCGCGGCTGCTCGACGCCCTGGTGGAGTGGGGGGTACTCGACCGGGGGCAGGACGGTTCCCGGGCCACCACGCTGGCGGAGTACCGCAACCGGCACTCGGTATACCAGTTCACCGAGGCCGGATACCGGGCGCACCGGGCGGTGGAGGCGGTGTTGTCGGCGAGCATGGACGACTCGACGCTGTCCCGGCTGGTCTTCGCCGACCTGCTGGCGGACCTCAATGCGCTCGCTGCGGCCAATGAGGCCGGGGATGCCGAGGAGGTCTACCGCAAGTTCAACCGGTTGGACCGGGCGTTGGCCGACATCGCCGAGCGGGCGGCGCGTTTCTATCACATGTTGGGCGACCTGGGCCGGACCAACGACGTGCGGCCGGAGGTGTTCCTCGCCCACAAGGACGCCCTGCTGGCTCACCTGCGGGACTTCCACGACGAGTTGCAGCGGTACACGCCCCGGCTGCGCGCGGCGGTGCACGAGGTCGAGGCGACCGGGCTGGACCGGCTGATCGAGGCCGCCGCCGAGGCCGACGAGCGGCTGTTCCACACCCCGGTGCAGCGGCTGGAGGACTGGCGGCGGCGCTGGGCGGGGCTGCGGTCCTGGTTGGCGCCGCCGGGCCCGGAGCAGCCCAGCGAGGCGGACCGGTTGTCGGACGCCACCATCGCCGCGATCGGTGACGTCCTGGCCCTGCTGCGCCGGGTCACCGAGGCGCGACGTGGCGGGGTCAGCCGGGAGTCGCAGTTGCGGCACCTGGCCGCGTGGTTCACCCACACCGGCACCCAGGAGGCCGCGCACGCCCTCTTCGACGTCGTGTTCGGCCTCGGCGCTCCGCGCCACGCCGGGGTGGCGCACCCGGATCCGGAGGCGATCGCCAGCCGGCTGTCGTGGTGGGAGGCGCCGGCGGTGGAGTTGTCCCGCACCCTGGTGACCACCGGCCGGGCACCGGGTCAGGGTCGGGGACGGCCGGCCCGGCTGGACCGGGTCGACGAGCGCCGGCACCGGCTGCGCGGCGATCAGCTGGCCCGGGAGCGGCGGTTGGCCGACGCGGCGACGGTGCTGGCCGGCGTGGGCGTCGACGATCACCAGTTGGATCGGTCGCAGACCCAGGTCCTGCTGCGTCTGCTCGACATCGCCCTCGCCGCTCGGGTGGGTGGGCGAGCCGGGGTGCCGCTGGCGGCCGCCGCGCACGGAGTGCGGCTGACCCTCACCCCGGCGCCGGGCCGGTTCACCACGGTGCGCACCGCCGAGGGCCGGCTGCATCTGGACGGGTACGCGTTGACGGTCACCGCCGCGCAGCACACCGCGGTCCGCCGTCCCGAGCTGGTGCCGGCGTGACCACGGAATCCAGCGCTCCCCGGCCCGCGGTCCACCGGTTCGCCGTCGACGTTCCGGAGTGGGAGTTGGCCGACTACCAGCGGGCGGTCCGGCTGGTCCTGCGCCATCCGCTGATCACGGCGACCTGGCCGGACGAGCGGGCGCTGCCCCGGGTGCGGCGGTTCGCCGCCACCCTGCGCCGGGATCTCGCCGAGGCGTTCGGCTATCGGCTGGAGCTGCACGGTTCCACGGCCCGGCTGGTGCGGGCGAAGGACCGGCTCGACGGCACCCAGCCGGCGGTGTCGCGCACCGGGCGGCCGTTCGACCGGCAGCGCTACGCGTACCTGTCGTTGTGCCTGGCGGTGCTGGGCCGCGCCGGGATCCAGATCACCCTCAGCGAGTTGGCCGACTCGGTGGCCGGCGACGCGAACCGGATCACCGGCCTGGGGTTGGATCCGGACCACGGCCCGGACCGGCGGGCGTTCGTGGACGCGGTCGGCTGGCTGGAGGAGCGGGGTGTGCTGCGGCTGGCCGACGGCTCCAGCGCCGCCTGGGCCAGTGACCCGGGGGCCGGGGAGGCGCTGTACGACGTGGCGCGGGACGTGGTGTTCGCGCTGTTCCGGCCAACCCGGGTGCTGCAGCACGTCGAGTCGGTGTCGGCGCTGCTGGACCGGGCGTTGGGCAGCAGCGGCAACGCCGAGCGCCGGCAGGCGGCCCAGGCGGCCCGGCGGGCGGTGGTGGAGTCGCCGGTCGTCTACCACGTCGACGTCGAGCTGGCGGTCGCCAACCATCTGCGCGGCTCCGCGTTCGCCGCTGACCTGGCCCGGCTGACCGGGCTGCGGGTGGAGCGGCGGGCCGAGGGCGTGCTGCTGGTGGACACCAGCGGGTTCACCGTGGAGCGGTTCCCGGGCACCGGTTCGGTGGCACAGGCCGCGGTGCTGCTGGCGGTGGAGATGGCCGACCGGGTTGCCGATCCCGACGGCCGCCGGGTCAAGCGGCTGACCCCGCCTGACGGGCACGCCCGGCAGCAGGCGCTGGCGGGCCACATCGACGCCGGCCTGCCCACGGCCACCCTGGTGCGCCTCGACGACGCCGGTCCAGACAAGCATCGGGCCGTCGAGGGCGAGACCGGCCACGACGAGGCCGACCACGCCGAACGCTTGCCGTTCATCACCGACAGCTTCCTGCGTACCGCCGTCGGGGAGATTCTCCAGCGGTACGGGACCGCGTTCGGAGCCCAATGGCACGCCGACCAGGAGCGGCTGCGCGGCGAGGCGGTCGCGCTGCTGGAACGGTTCGGCGCGGTCACCGCCGTGCCGGGCGGGGTGCTCGTCCGGCCGCTGGTAGGCCGCTACCGCCACACCGTCGCCACGGTCAAGCCCCGAGCCACCACCGAGACCCTGTTCTAAGGAAGTCGATCGTGATCGAGCAACGCGCCGTGCGCCGCTTCGCTCCCACCCGGGCCGGGATCATCAATCTCTGGGACTACCGGGACGAGGAGTTCAGCTTCGTCGACGGGTGGCTGGTGCTACGCGGGCCCAACGGTTCCGGCAAGACCAAGGCGCTTGAGGTGCTCTTTCCGTTCGTCCTCGACGGGCGGATCGAACCGCGCCGGCTCAACCCGTTCGCCAGCGAGGACCGGACGATGAAGTCGAACCTGCTCTACCGTGGGCAGGAGGTCACCCACGCGTACGTGTGGATGGAGTTCGGCGACGGCGAGCGGTACGTGACCGTCGGCATCGGGTTGCGGGCGCACCGGCACGTCGACCGGGTCACCCGCTGGCACTTCGTCGTCGACGGCCGGGTCGGGGTGGACTTCTCGCTGCTGGACGCCGACGACCGGCCGCTGACCCGCCGCGATCTGATCGACCGGCTGGGCGCCGAGGCGGTGCGGGACTCGGCGGAGGACTACCGGCAGCTCGTCGACGGACGGCTGTTCGGTCTCGGCCCGGCCCGCTACGAGCAACTGCTGGACCTGGTGCTGACCCTGCGCAAGCCGCAACTGGCCAAGGACCTCAACCCGGTCGAGTTGTCCCGCACGCTGCAACGAGGGCTGCGCCCGGTCGAGGACCACCTGCTGGTGGAGGCCGCCCGCTCGTTCGACGACATGGAGGCGGTCGCCCGTACCCTCGAAGGGCTGGTGGCGGCGGACGCCGCGACGGCTGCGTTCCTGACGGTCTACTCGACCTATCTGCGGACCCACGCGCGGGCGGCCGCCGACGCCCTGACCGCCCGCCGCGACGCGGTCGCCACCCGGTCGACCGCACTCGACGACGCCCGGCACACGGCCGACGCGGCGGCCGAGGCGGAGTCTGCGGCGGGCGAGCGGCTGCGGGCCGTCGAGGGCGAGCCCGGACGGCTGCGCGCCCACCTTGACAGTCTGAAGACGTCGGCGGCATATCATTCCCACGAGCAGCTCGCCGACCTGCAACGGCACGTTCACGACCTGGCTGAGGCGGCCGGGCGGGCCGACGAGGCCGTTGTCGCCGAGGAGAGCACGGTGGTGCGGCGGCGCACCGAATGGGAACGGGCGACGGTCGCGGCTCGGGACACGAGGACGGCGGTCGACCGGCTCGCCGCCGATCTCCTGCTCGACGCCGAGGCGGCCGGGATCACCTGGAGCGCCGACGACGCCGCCCCGGATGACCTGGCGGCCCGGATCACCGCCCGGGCCGCCGCCCGCAGCGACGACGTGCGCGCCGTCCGCGCGCAGGTGGCGCGGCACGACCAGGCCGACCGGGACCACGCCTGGGCCGCCGCCGACGCGGCCGGCGCCACGGCCGCCGCCGACGACGCCGAGCAGGCCGAGCGGCGCGCCGAGGACGCCGTCGCGCAGGCCCGCGCCCGGCTGCGCGCCCAGCTCGAGCAGTGGGCGCAGGGCAACGCCGGGCTGCTGGCCGACATCGCGCACCCCGACCTGGCGGTTGTGCTGGCCGCCGTCGTGGACACCACCGGCGAGCCGGGCGCGCGGACCCTGCGCGAGGTGTACGCCGACGCCACGGCCACCGCGGTGACCCAGCGGCGGGACCGGCTCGCGGCGCTGGCGGCGCAGCGGGCGGCGCTGGCCGACCGGCGGGCCGAGGTGGCC
>NZ_WBKR01000257.1 GCF_008868155.1 Micromonospora sp. ALFpr18c | reverse complement strand
CCGAAAGGCATCCCGATCACGTCCGACCCGAAGTACTTAGCGATGGTAGCTTCCGAAATCAACGACCGACCCCGTAAGATCCACAATTGGAAGAAGCCCTCCGAGATTTTCGCCGAACTCGTAGAGACAAATGCTTCGACTGTCTGAACCTGCCGGCTTCTGACGCATTACCCATGGGGGCGGAACTCCGGCGTCGATTCGATGACGCCTTGATGCCGAACTATGGAACCCCACCCGTGGCGATCTCACACGGAAGTGGGAGCCGGGTGTGGGACGTGGACGGCCGCGACTACCTGGACCTCATCGCCGGCATCGCCGTCTCGGCGCTCGGGCACGCCCACCCCGCGCTGGTCGAGGCGGTGAGCCGGCAGGTCGGGCGGCTTGCCCACATCTCCAACCTCTACCTGCACGAGCCAGAGGTGCTGCTCGCGGAGCGTCTGCTGCACCTACTCGGCGGAACCGGGCGGGTCTTCTTCGCGAACTCGGGCACCGAGGCCAACGAGGCGGCCCTGAAGCTGGTCCGCCGACACGCGGGCAAGGGGCGCTCCTACGTGGTGTCCGCGTGGCAGAGCTTCCACGGTCGGTCGATGGGCTCGCTCGCCCTGGCCGGCAAGCCGGCGATCCGCGAGGCGTTCGCCCCGTTCGGCATCGACGTCCGGTTCGTGCCGTACGGCGACAGCGAGGCGCTCACCGAGGCCGTCACCCCCGACTGCGCGGCACTCTTCCTCGAACCGATCCAGGGTGAGGCGGGTGTCGTCGAGGGCACCGTCGACTACCTGCGGGCCGCCCGTACCCGCTGCGACGAGACGGGGGCCGTGCTGGTCTTCGACGAGGTGCAGAGCGGGATCGGCCGGACCGGGGAGTGGTTCCACCACCTCGCCGTCGGCGTCCGTCCCGACGTGGTCACCCTCGCCAAGGGTCTCGGCGGTGGGCTGCCCATCGCCGCCTGTGTGGGGCTCGGCAGGTTCGGCTCGGTCTTCGCCAAGGGCGACCATGGCTCCACGTTCGGCGCCAACCCGGTGGCCTGCGCCGCAGCGCTGGCCGTGCTCGATGTCATCGAGCAGGACGATCTCCTGTCCAACGCCAAGAGCGTCGGCGCCGTGATGCGGGACGGCATCACCGGCATCGACCATCCGCTGCTGCGTGGTGTCCGTGGTCGTGGCCTCTGGCTGGCGATCCTGCTCGACGGGCCACACGCCGTGCGGGCGGAGGGCGCGGCGCTGAAGGCCGGTTTCCTCGTCAACGCCGTGCAGCCGGACGCTGTGCGGTTGTCCCCACCGCTGATCCTCACCGCTGACGAGGCCCGATCGTTCGTGTCCGCGCTCCCGGGCATTCTCAGCGCCGCCGCCCCCGCCGAGGTGGGCTGATGCGCGCGGTGACGATCCACGGGCCGAGGGACATCCGGGTCGAGCAGGTACCCGACGCGGCGATACGTTCCACCACCGACGCCCTGGTCCGGGTCACCCATGCCTGCGTCTGCGGAAGCGACCTCTGGGCGTACCGCGGGCAGGTTCCGCGACTGCCGGGCCAGCGCATCGGCCACGAGTTCGCCGGGGTGGTCGAGGACGTCGGGGCCGAGGTGCGGACCCTGCGCCGCGGCGACCGGGTCCTCGCCCCGTTCGTCTGGTCCGACGGAACGTGCGCCCACTGCCGGGAGGGTCTGCCGACGTCCTGCCCCCGTAAGGGGTTCTGGGGCGATCCCGGGGCGGACGGGGGTCAGGGCGAGGCGGTCACCGTGCCGTACGCGGACGCGACGCTGGTCGCGCTGCCTCGGGCGATGGACGAGGACCAGATGCCCGCGGTCCTGTCCCTGTCGGACGTCATGTGCACCGGACACCACGGGGCGGTGAGCGCCGGCGTGCACGTCGGCTCGGACGTGGCCGTCGTCGGTGACGGTGCGGTCGGCCTGTGCGCGGTGCTGGCCGCCCGCCGGCTGGGGGCGGCCAGGATCACCGTCTTCGGTCACCACCGTGCGCGGGCCCGGGTGGCCCGTCGATTCGGGGCGGACTTCGTGATCCTCGCCGAGGCTGCGTCTGTCAGCGAGCATGCCCGGGAGCTGACCGACGGCCACGGGTTCACGAGCGTCATCGAGGCGGTTGGTACCGCCGATGCCATGGCCGCCGCGATGGCGGTCACCGCCCCGGGTGGTCGTATCGGCTTCGTCGGCGTGCCGCACGGCAGCCAGGAGAGCGTGGACCTGCGGGCGATGTTCGACCGCAACCTCGCGTTGGCCGGGGGGATCACCCCGGCCCGTACCTACATCCCGCAGCTGCTGCCCGACGTCCTGTCCGGCGCACTGGACCCGGCCCCGATCTTCGATCTCACCGTCGGGCTCGTCGATGTGCCCGACGGTTACGCGGCGATGGACGATCGCCGCGCGCTCAAGACCCTCATCCGCATCTGAACCACGCGGACGAACCGTTCAGGAACGAGGAGACTGACATGTCCATCGACGTCGGTGCGAAGAACGAGGTCGTACGCAATCACTACGAGCAGGACCTGAACGATCACTGGGAGGAGAAGCAGAGCGACCCCATCAACCTCCTCCTGGGGGCGATGGACGGCCTGTACCACCACCACTACGCGGTCGGTGACTTCAACCGCAACCTGTTGCAGGCCCCGCCAGAGGCCCGTGAGCGGCTCATCCTGCGAGAGATGCACCGGATGGAGAACGAGCAGGTCGGTCTGGTCCTGGACGCCCTCGACGGGCTGGCACCCGATGCGCGGGTGATGGACGCTGGGTCCGGCCGTGGGGGGACCAGCTTCATGGTGCACGAGCGGTACGGCTGCCAGGTCGCCGGGGTGAACTTCTGCACCCACCACATCGAGTTCGCCGAGCGGTTGGCCGAGCAGCGCAGGTGCGCCGACAAGGTCAGCTTCCACTACGCCAACATGGCGAAGACGCCCTTCGCGAACGGTACGTTCGACGCCATCGTCAGCAACGAGACCACGATGTACGTGGACCTCAACGAGACGTTCGCGGAGTTCTCCCGGCTGCTGCGCCCCGGCGGCCGCTACGTGCTGGTGACCTGGTGCCAGAACGACGCCGTGGCCGAGCACTCGGACGACGTCGCCGCCATCGACGAGCACTACGTGTGCCACATCCACAAGCGCAGCACCTATCTGAAGGCGTTGGCCGACAACGGTCTGGTGCCGTCCCGTGTCCTGGACCTCACCACCGAGGCGATTCCCTACTGGGAGCTGCGCGAGTACAGCGCGTTGAAGACCGGTGTGGAGGTTCCCTTCCTCTCCGGCTACCGGAACAACTCGCTCAACTACCTGGTCATCGCGGCCGAGCGGGTCCTCGGACCCAGCGACAGCTGACACGGGAGTGGGCATGAGCCTGACTCAGCAGAATCACCGGATCGGTACGGATCCTCGCCTCGACGGTGCCCGAGATCTGGTCGACGCCGGGTTACGGGAGGCCGTCGACGGGTTGCATCCGGATCTTGGCCAGTTGGCGAGCTACCACTTCGGGTGGTCCACTGCGGATGGCACACCGATCAGTGACGGGTCCGGGAAGCTGTTGCGGGCCACCCTGACCCTGCTGTCGACGAGTGCGGTCGGCGCCGAGCCGAACACCGGGATCCCGGGTGCGATCGCGGTGGAGATGATCCACAACTTCTCGCTGCTGCATGACGACATCATGGATGCCGACGCGCTCCGGCGAGGACGGCCAGCGGCCTGGGTCGTCTTCGGGGCAGGTATGGCCACCCTCGCCGGCGACGCGCTCATCGCCACCGCCTTCGAGATCCTGCGATCGACCAGCAGCTCCCGGGGCAGGGAGTCCGCCGATCTCCTGCTGGCGGGGCTGCACCAGATGATCGATGGGCAGGCCTCCGATCTTTCGTTGGAGCACGTGTCGGCTGCCGACGTGGATGCTGATCACTATCTGCGGGCGTGCGCCAAGACCACGGCGCTGCTGGAGGCCGCGGCGGCGATCGGTGCGGTGCTCGGCGGGGCGCGGCCGGCGACAGTGGACGCACTGCGCCAGGCCGGCCGTCACCTCGGGCTCTCGTGGCAGATGGCCAATGACGTCGAGGACATCTGGGGCGACCCGGCCGCGACCGGAAAGCCCGCCCGCAGTGATCTCGTCAGGTCCAAGAAGACCATTCCGGTCATCCTCGCGCTGCGTGCGGGCAACGCGGCGGCCACCGACCTGGCCAGGCTCGTGGGCGAGCAGGTCAGGCAGCCCACGGCCGAACACCTGCAGGCCCAGGCGGACCTCATTGAGCGTGCCGGTGGCCGCCGGCAGGCGGAGGAGTTGTCCGCGCGGCACCTGACGCTGGCAATTGACAAGCTCGCCGAGTCGGACGCACCGGAAGCAGGACGACAGCGGATGGACGCGCTGTTCCGGATGATCCTGCGACGACAAGGTGTGTCGGCGATTGCGGGCGGATAGTCGGCCACGTACCTCTGATCCATGGTCGGATCGCGATATCATGGGCGCGGGCAGTGCGCCTGCCCGCGCCCGGTGTGACAGCCCACGCCTGACCACACAGAGGGCCAAGAGTCTCCGACTCCGCGCAGACGTGATGAGCTTCGGCGTGCCGGCCACGCCGCCTGTTCGGTGGAGGGCGTGGGGCTGCACCGGAGGCGTCATGACTGATGAGCAGAACCCCCGTCGGACTCCGCGATCAGGTCGTGCCCGGAAGCGGGCAATTCGGGCTCAGGCGGCCCGTGCCGGTGTCCCGTACTCGGTGGCGGCCCGGCAACTCGAGGCAGTCGGGCTGCAACCGGGCGAGACACTGTCCAGCTACGGACGGACCATCTACCCGGTCGGCTCCGACTCGCATCGCGAGCTGATGATCAAACGTCGCGAACACCGTTCGTTCGACGAGCGGGTGCGGGACAACCGGCGAGCCGCGACCCTGCCGGACGGCCGTGCTGAGCACCTCGTCGACCGCTTCCCGCCGACGCGGGGACGAGACGGCACCGGTGTCGGTCCGCTCTACCACGGTGAAGGGCGCCAGGAACTCCTGGCCATGCTGTACGTCGTCGTCGCGGCCGAGTCACCGGGGCTGCTGCCGGCCATCGGTGACCTCGTCTGGATCGCCGAGATGGGGGAGGAGACCGCCCTCGACATGGCGTGCGCCGAACTGGACCGGGAGGCGCGGCGGCTGCTCGATCGCGAGCCGGCAGAGCTGTGGTCGATGATCGAAGAGGCGCTGGCCGCCGCCGAACGCAGCGCGGACTGGCAGATCCGGCAGGAGTCGATCCGACTCGCCGCGCTGTTCCGCACCATGATGACACCCAGGGAGGGATACGCGGGGGAGCCGTATGTGGAGGGCCTGCCGCTCACCGGTGTCCGCCAGATCCTCGACGCGCTGCTGATCATCGCCGAAGACGGTCACGCCCCGGGGACGCGGGTCCGCCTGCTCCGGGATCCACATGGAGGGTCTACGGCCACCATCATCGGCGCCGTGTGGGGGAGTTCCGGTCCTCCCGTCGCCTACCTAATCTGGCTCGACGAGACGAAGATGGCCGAGTCCGTACGTGCCGATAAGCTGGCTGTGCTCGCCGACCAGGAGTCCCGACCGCGCTGACCCAGGTCGGACGGCAACCCATCGATGGCGGCGGGGCGAGCCCTGCAGGGCTCACCCCGCCGTCGTCGGTCAGATCGTTCAGTTGTTACCGGTGTCGGCAACGAGGTCGGCCGTTACCTGGTCCGGTACCTCATCTGGGACGGTGACGCTCCGCTCCGCACCGTGGAAGGTGAGATGCGAGTTGTCGATGTCGTTCGGGTCGCCCTCGCAGTCCACCACGACGATCTGACCGGGGGTCAGCTCGTTGAACAGGATCCGCTCGGAGAGGTTGTCCTCGATGTCGCGCTGGATCGTGCGACGAAGCGGACGCGCGCCCAGCACCGGGTCGAAGCCCTTCTTGGACAGGTACTTCTTGGCGTTGTCGGTGAGCTCCAGGCCCATGTCCTTGTTGCGCAGCTGGCCTTCGATCCGCTGGATCATGATGTCCACGATCGAGAGGATCTCGGTCTGGCGCAGCTGGTGGAAGACGATGGTGTCGTCGATCCGGTTGAGGAACTCGGGCCGGAAGTGCTGCTTGAGCTCGTCGTTGACCTTCTGCTTCATCCGGTCGTAGTTGGACTCGGAGTCCTCCGACTGCTGGAAGCCCAGCGACACCGCCTTGGCGACGTCGCGGGTGCCCAGGTTGGTGGTCAGGATGATGACCGTGTTCTTGAAGTCCACGATCCGACCCTGGCCGTCGGTGAGACGACCGTCCTCGAGAATCTGCAGGAGCGTGTTGAAGACGTCCGGGTGGGCCTTCTCGATCTCGTCGAAGAGGACCACCGAGAACGGCCGACGCCGCACCTTCTCGGTCAGCTGCCCGCCCTCGTCGTAGCCGACGTAGCCGGGAGGGGCACCCACGAGCCGGGACACCGTGTAGCGGTCGTGGAATTCGGACATGTCCAGCTGGATGAGGGCGTCCTCGCTGCCGAACAGGAACTCGGCGAGCGCCTTGGACAGCTCGGTCTTACCCACACCGGACGGGCCGGCGAAGATGAACGAGCCCGACGGGCGCTTCGGGTCCTTCAGGCCGGCCCGGGTACGCCGGATCGCCTTCGAGACCGCCTTGACCGCGTCCTCCTGGCCGATGACGCGCTTGTGCAGCTCGTCCTCCATGCGCAGCAGGCGCGAGGTCTCCTCCTCGGTCAGCTTGTAGACCGGGATGCCGGTCCAGTTGCCGAGCACCTCGGCGATCTGCTCGTCGTCGACCTCGCTGACGACGTCCAGGTCACCGGCCTTCCACTCCTTCTCCCGCTGAGCCTTCTGCCCGAGGAGCTGCTTCTCCTTGTCGCGCAGCTGCGCGGCACGCTCGAAGTCCTGGGCGTCGATCGCGGACTCCTTGTCGCGGCGCACCTGGGCGATGCGCTCGTCGAAGTCACGCAGGTCTGGCGGCGCGGTCATCCGACGGATCCGCATCCGCGCACCGGCCTCGTCGATCAGGTCGATCGCCTTGTCCGGCAGGAAACGGTCGGAGATGTACCGGTCGGCAAGCGTCGCGGCCGCCACCAGAGCGGCGTCGGTGATGCTCACCCGGTGGTGCGCCTCGTACCGGTCGCGCAGACCCTTCAAGATCTGAATCGTCATCTCGAGGGTGGGTTCCTCGACCCGAACAGGCTGGAAACGGCGCTCAAGCGCAGCATCTTTTTCTACGTACTTGCGGTACTCGTCACTGGTGGTGGCGCCGATGGTCTGCAGCTCACCACGGGCCAGCATCGGCTTGAGGATGCTCGCCGCGTCGATCGCGCCCTCGGCGGCACCCGCACCCACCAGGGTGTGGATCTCGTCGATGAACAGGATGATGTCGCCGCGGGTGCGGATCTCCTTGAGGACCTTCTTGAGGCGCTCCTCGAAGTCACCGCGGTAGCGGGAACCGGCGACGAGCGCACCCAGGTCGAGCGTGTAGAGCTGCTTGTCCTTGAGAGTCTCGGGCACCTCGCCCTTGATGATCTTCTGGGAAAGTCCCTCCACCACGGCGGTCTTGCCGACGCCGGGCTCACCGATCAGGACCGGGTTGT
>NZ_WBKR01000256.1 GCF_008868155.1 Micromonospora sp. ALFpr18c | reverse complement strand
GGTGGGCGTCGAGCGCTGCGCGGGCACCGGTCCGGGCGCGGCGAGCAGGCGGTCGACCAGGCCGGTGGTGTAGCGGCCCTTGCGGAAGGCGGCGTCGTCGAGCACCCGCCGGACGAACGGGATGGTGGTGCGCACGCCCGGCCCGGCGATGTCGAACTCCTCCAGGGCGCGTTCGAGCCGGTTGAGCGCCAACTCCCGGTCGGGCGCCCAGACGATCACCTTGGCCAGCAGCGAGTCGTACCAGGGGCCGACCAGGTAGCCGGCACTGGCGTGGGTGTCGACCCGGGTGAACGGGCCGCCGGGCGGGGTGAACCGCTCCAACCGGCCGGGGGTCGGTGCGAAGCCGCGTTCGGGGTCCTCGGTGTTGACCCGGCATTCCACGGCGACGCCGTGCAGGCGGATCTCCTCCTGCCGCCAGCGCAGCGGCACCCCGGCGGCGATGTGCAGCTGCTCGTGCACCAGGTCGATGCCGGTGACCATCTCGGTGACCGGGTGCTCCACCTGGATCCGACAGTTGATCTCCAGGAAGTGGAACCGTTCCTCGGCGTCGACCAGGAACTCCAGCGTGCCCGCGCCGACGAAGCCGACCTCGAGCGCGCCGCGCAGCGCGGTGTCCGCGATGGCGTCGAGGACACCGGTGGGCAGCGCCGGCGCGGGCGCTTCCTCCACCAGCTTCTGGTGCCGGCGTTGCACCGAGCAGTCCCGGGTGCCCAGGTGCACGCCGTTGCCGTGCGAGTCGCAGAGCACCTGCACCTCGACGTGCCGGGCCTCGGTGAGGTACCGCTCGACGTACACCCGGTCGTCGCCGAACGCGGCCTGCGCGGCGGCGCGGGTGCGGGCGTACACCCGGGGTAGCTCGTCCGGGGTATGCGCGACGGCCATTCCCCGGCCGCCGCCCCCGGCGGCGGCCTTCACGATCACCGGGTAGCCGACGGCGTCGGCCACCTCGGTCGCCGCCGCGACGGTCGGCACCGGCGCGACGCTGCCCGCCGGTAGCGGCAGGCCGGCGCGGCTCATCAGGGCGCGCGCCGAGGATTTGTCGGCCAGCGCCGCCATCACCGCCGGTGGTGGGCCGATGAAGGTCAGCCCGTTGTCGGCGCAGATCTCGGCGAAGTCGGCGTCCTCGGAGAGGAACCCGTAGCCGGGGTGCACGGCCTGCGCGCCCACCTGCCGGGCCGCCTCGACGATGGCGGCGGCGTTGAGGTAGCTGCGCCGGCTCGACTCCGGTCCGATCCGGACGGCCTGGTCGGCGAGGCGGACCACCGCCGAATCGGCGTCGGCGGCGGAGTAGACCACCGCCGTGCGGACGCCCAGCTCCCGGCAGGCCCGCAGCACCCGCAGCGCGATCTCGCCCCGGTTGGCGATCAGCACGGTCTCGAACATGGTCACCCACCCGCCGTCAGGCCGGTTCGAGTTCGAGCAGCGGCTGGTCGTACTCGACCGGGTGGCCGTCCTCGACGAGGATCGCGGACACCCGGCCGGCGCGGTCGGCGACGACCTCGTTCATCAGCTTCATCGCCTCGACGATGGCGATCGGCTGGCCCGGCCGGACCAGGTCGCCCACCGCGACGAACGGTGCCGCGCCGGGCTCCGGCGCCCGGTAGAAGGTGCCGACGATCGGCGCCCGCACCGTCGCGCGGCCGGGTACCGGCGGCCGGATCAGCGCCGCCGGCGGGCCGGGCGCCGTCGCGACCGGCGGGGCCGGCGCCGCCCGCACCGGCGGCGGATCCGGGGGTACGTCGGGTCGCGTCGCCTCGGCGGGGTGCCACTCCACCTCCAGCACCGCCGACCCGCTGCGCAGCCGGATCCGGCGCACCGGCCCGGTCAGCTCGGCGACGAGCTGCCGTGCCTGCCGGCGCAGCCCGGCCAACACCTCCTCGTCGCCGATCGTCTCGTCGGGCCGCTGCGCGTCGAGCCGCGTCCCGCCGTGCCCGTTCGTCGACACCGCCTGGTCGCTGGCGGTCACCGGACACCCGCCCGGGAGAGGCCGCGCGCCGCGCCGAAGCGACGGAAGCGCTGCCGGCGGCGGCGGACCAGGGTCGCGGTCGGAACGTCCAGCAGGGGCAGCAGGTTCGCCAGCAGGGCGGCGCGCAGCAGGCGCGCCGTCTCCGCCGGGTCGTGGTGCGCGGCCGGTGCCGGCTCCGGCACGACCTCGTCGATCACCCCGAGCCGGTGCAGGTCGGGTGCGGTCAGCCGCAGCGCGCGGGCGGCCTGCGGCGCGGCGGACCGGTCCGGCCAGAGGATGGCGGCGCAGCCCTCCGGGCTGATCACCGAGTAGATGGCGTTGCGCAGCATCAGCACCCGGTCGGCGACGGCGAGGGCCAACGCGCCACCACTGCCGCCCTCACCGGTGATCACCGCGAGCACCGGGGTGGGCAGCATGGTGAGGGTGAGGATGTTCTCCGCGATGGCCGCCGCCTGACCCTGTTCCTCGGCGCCCACGCCCGGGTCCGCGCCCGGGGTGTCGACGAGGGTGACCACCGGCAGGCCGAGCCGGGCGGCGAGGCGCATCAGCCGCAGCGCCTTGCGGTGCCCGGCCGGGCTGGCCATGCCGAAGTTGCGGGCCACGAGTTCGGCGGTGGTGTGCCCCTTCTGGTGGCCGATCACCATCAGGTGCCGCCCGTCCAGCCGGGCCACGCCTCCGACGACGGCCGGACAGTCCGCAGCGAGCCGGTCGCCGTGCAGTTCCACGAAGCCGTCGAAGACCGAGTCGAGGTAGTCCAGCGTGGTCGGTCGGCCCGGATGGCGGGCGACCCGCACGGTGTCCCACGCGTCACGATCCGCCGGGGCGTCCCCCGCCGGCGGCGGCACGACGACGGGGTCGTCGGCGGGGCGTTCGCGGCGCGCCGCCACCTCCTGGCGCGGTACGGCCGGGCGGGGCGGGCGGCCGGAGCCGGTCGCGGCGAGCAACGCGACGAGGCGTCCCCGCAGCGACCGGCGCTGCACCACCATGTCGACCTGGCCGTGGCGCAGCAGGAAGTCGGCGGTCTGGAAACCCTCCGGCAACGCCCGGCCGGTGACCTGGCGGATCACCCGGGGCCCGGCGAAGCCCATCCGGGCGCCGCTCTCGGCGAGCACCAGGTCGGTGTTGGTGGCGAACGACGCCGCCACCCCGCCGTAGGTCGGATCGGTGAGCACGCTGACGGTGAGCACACCCGCCTCGCGCAGGGCCGCGATGGCCTGGCTGACCGTGGCCATCTGCATCAGCGACAGGGCGCCCTCCTGCATCCGCGCCCCGCCGGAGGCGGTGACCAGGATGAGGGGAACGCCGTCGTCCAGGGCCCGTTCGGCGGCCTGGGTGATCAGCTCCCCCACGGCGCAGCCGAGGCTGCCGCCGAGGAAGCGGAAGTCCATCACCGCGAGCACGGCCGGGTGCCCGCCGATGGTGGCGGTGCCGCAGACGACCGCCTCGGACAGGCCGGTGCTGGCCCGCGCGGCGCTGAGCCGGTGCGGGTACGGCAGCACGTCGACGAAGTCGATCGGATCCGCCTCGGGCAGCCGGTCGGGCAGCGGACGCAGTGATCCCGGGTCGACGAGTTGGCGAAGACGTTCCGGGGCGCCGAGCCGGGTGTGCGCGCCGCACTCCGGGCAGACGTCGAGGTTGCGCCGCAGCCGCTTGCGGTAGAGCAGGCTGGAGCAGCCGGCGCAGCGCGACCAGAGCGCCTCTCGCGGCGCGGTCGCGGTCACGGCCGCCGCCCGGCGTCGGCGGCGTCGAACCGGTAGAAGCACCGCGCCATGGCGTCGCGCGGCGAGCGCCACGTCGGCAGGTACGGCGAGACGTAGGGTCGCAGCCGGTCACTGACCCGGATGAACTCGGGATGGCCACGGGCGGCCTCCACCGCGCCCTGCGCCGGCTGGTCGGTCTCGAGCAGGTGCACGTAGAGGTCGTGCAGCCGGTACAGCGAGCGGTGCCGGACGCCGACCAGGCGCGGCAGCTCCGTCGCGTCCGACTCGGCGAAGATCTCGGCGACCCGCTCCTCGGCGGTCGGGACCACCTTCGCGACGATCAGCGATCGGTCCATGGCTGGGCCTCCCCCCACGGCGTCCGGGCCGGCGGCGGGTGGCCCCGGACGCGCTGGACGACTGCCGACACGATGCGGGAGTCCTCGTCACAGCGGCGTCACCACGCCGGGTCGGTCGGCGACGCTGTTTGGTGACGCTGCGTTGACGCAACCTGTGCATCAGCTATGCGCCCGCTCCATCTGACACGAGAAACTGCGTGCGTTTGTGCAGTTCAGAAGCGATCTCATGGTTGACCGTCACGAATAGAAGGTCCACCGAGCCGTTGACTCACCGTGACCGCTATTGATAATCTTCACCGTGGTAAGCCCGGCCGCCCCGGCGGGCGGGGCCGCGCCCGTACGGCCGTGGTCGCACCCCGCCGGTGAGGTCGACAGTGGCGTCACGGGCAGCCGATCCGGGACACAGCAGACAGTCGGGACGAGCGTTCCGCAGGGGGTGCCGCCGTGACCGCTGATCCGTCCGTGCCGACCGCCGGAGACCCGCCGGAGAGCGACGTCGCACTGCACCTGCTCGGCGGTTTCCGACTGCTACGTGGCACCGCGCCCGTCGTGGTACCACGCGGGCTGCAACGGGTGATCGCGCTGATCGGGCTGCGCCCCGGCGCCACCCGCAGCCAGCTCGCCGGACTGCTCTGGCCCGACGCCTCCGAGGAGCGCGCCCTGTCATCGCTGCGCACCGCCCTGTGGCGGCTGCGGCAGGACCCGTGCTGCCCGATGACCGTGGCCGGTGACACCGTACGCCTGGGCCCCGCCGTCCGCCTCGACGTGGACGAACTGGTCGGTACGGCCGCCCGGGTCCGCGACGGCGACGACCCGTGCACCGCCCGGGCCCTCGCCGCCGGCCGACACGATCTGCTGCCCGGCTGGTACGACGACTGGGTGTTGCTCGACCGGGAGCGGCTGCGCCAACTGCGCCTGCACATGCTGGAGCAGGTGGCCGGGCAGCACCTCGCCGCGGGCCGGCACGGCGAGGCCCTCGAAGCAGCGCTGGAGGCGATGGCCGCCGAGCCGCTACGCGAGACCCCGCACCGGCTGGTGGTGCGCATCCACCTCGCCGAAGGCAACGCGTTCGAGGCCGTGCACGCCTTCTACGTCTACCGCGACCTGCTGCGCCGGGAACTGCGCCTGGAGCCCAGCCCGGCGATGAGCGCCCTGCTCGACGACACACTCGCCCCGATCCGCCAGGCCACCCGAGGGTCCGTCGACCGTCCGTCACCGGCCGGTCGGCACACGTGACGGTGACGTGACAGGCGCTGCGGCACGGTGGGCGCACAGAGCACGTGGCCGCCGATCCCGAGGATCGGGCCAGCCACCGGCGGAAGGGGTCCCATGAGTCGTCTACTGATCGTCAGCCGGATCATCCCGGGCGCGGAGGGGCGGGTCGCGCAGATCTTCGCCGAATCCGACGCCACCGAACTACCCGGCCTGACCGGTGTCACGCACCGGTCCCTGTACTGCCTACACGACCTGTACGTCCACCTGATGGAGACCTCCGACGTCGACCCGGACGCGCTCGCCGCCGCCCGCAACCACCCGCTCTTCCAACAGGTCAACGAACGACTCTCGGCGCACACCTCGCCGTACCTGCCGACCTGGCGCTCCCCCCGCGACGCGATCGCGGGCTGCTTCTACCGGTGGGACGCCGCCGACGCGCCCGCGGCGCACCCGGCCGGCTGACATGTCCAGCGCGCCGCACGTCCTGATCATCGGCGCCGGCACCGGCGGCCTGTGCCTGGCACACGGGCTGCGGCGCGCCGGGATCAGCGTTGCCGTCTACGAACGGCACCGCCACCGCGCCGAAGGGCTGCTCGGCTACCGGGTGGGCATCGGCCCCACCGGCAGCCGGGCGCTGCGCGAATGCCTTCCACCCGAGCTGTTCGCCACCTTCCTGGCCACCTGCGCCCGACCGCCGCGCTACTTCAACGTCGTCACGCAGGGGCTGCGCCAGACCGCCTCATTCGAACTGCGGCCGGACGCCGAACCGGAGCACACCGAGCACTCGGTGGCCCGGATGGTGCTGCGCCAGGTCCTGCTGACCGGCCTGACCGACGTGGTGCACTTCGACAAGACCTTCATCCGGTACGAGCAACGCGACGACGGCACGGTCACCGCCCACTTCGCCGACGGCAGCAGCGCCACCGGCAACCTGCTGGTGGCGGCGGACGGCACCCACTCCGCCGTACGACACCAGTACCTGCCGCACGCCGTCACCCGCGACGCGGGCACCATCAACATCGCCACCCGGATCCCGCTGACCGCGCACACCCGCGACCTCGTCCCGGAGCGGGTCCGCCAGGGCATCTCGCTGATCTTCGGCGCCGGCGGGACGATGGGTGTGCTGCACGTGATGGAGTTCCGGTGGGACACCGAGCGGGCGATCAAGCCGGGCGTCAGCGACGCCGACGCCGACCTGCTGCGGGACTGGCCCGGCCTCGCCCACGACACCACCACCGACAACATCAACCTGATCATCTGGAGCGCCGCCCGCCGGTTCCCGGCCGACGTCATGCAGCGCCGCGGCGAGGACCTGAAGCGCGTCGCCCTGGACCTCACACCGAACTGGCATCCGCACCTGCGCGAGCTGTTCACCCTGAGCGACCCGGACAGCGCCCTGCCAATCAGGGTGACCACGTCCGAACCGGTGCCACCGTGGAAGAGCAGCACCGTCACCCTGCTCGGCGACGCCATCCACACCATGACACCGGGACGTGGCGTGGGCGCGAACACCGCGCTGCGCGACGCCCGCCTGCTCTGTCAGCAGCTCGTCCACGCCGCCGCCGGAGACAAGACGCTGGTGCAGGCGGTGGCCGACTACGAGGCGGTGATGGTGCCGTACGGCTTCGCGCGGGTCACCGAATCGCTGAACCGCAGCGGCACCAGCGGCGAGGACCGGATGTACCGACCGGTGGTGGGCCGGCTCGCGCTGCTCGGCGCACGCGGCTACTTCGGGGTGACCAGCCGGGTGCCCCGGCTACGTCGCCGCTTCGTCGACGACTTCCACACCTACGAGGGCGACCAGGACTGACCCGGCGTCACCGACCCGGGCCCGCATCCACTGCCGGGCCCGGGTTTCCTCGTGTCCGGCGCGACGCTGCGTCACCCGTCGGGCACCGGGCGCGGTGACCGTCCCACCCGTGCCGCTGCCAGGCAGTCCTCTCTGTCGTCGTCATGACGCATGTGCGAAGCTGCGGCGAGTTTTTCTCGTGACTTTTCCGACGATGTGAGAGGGAGGTTCGCCGTGGCGTGGTCTATCGGACACTCGCTGATAGTGGTCCTGGCACTGTTGCTCGGCGTGGCGGCCGGGTGGTTGCTGCGCAGCCGGCGGGACAGCGGGCACAGTCCGTCGATCGTGGACGGTGATCCCGTCGTCGGCCTGGCCGACATCGCCACGCCGGCACCGCCGGCCACCACCGACGAGGCCCGCCCGGCGGCGACCATCGACCCGACGCCGACCGCCATCACCGACGAGCCGACGCCGGTCGACACCGTCAGCGCGCCGGCCGCGGTGACCACGCCGGACCGTCCCGCACCGGCGGACGCCGACACCACCGTCGACCCGGCCGACATGGCGCTGACCGAAGCGCCGCCGCCCGTACCCGCCGTCGACCCGGCCGACGCCATGCAGCGCCGCGGCGAGGACCTGAAGCGCGTCGCCCTGGACCTCACACCGAACTGGCATCCGCACCTGCGCGAGCTGTTCACCCTGAGCGACCCGGACAGCGCCCTGCCAATC
>NZ_WBKR01000255.1 GCF_008868155.1 Micromonospora sp. ALFpr18c | reverse complement strand
GGGTCGGCGGCGTGGGTGGGCGGGCACCGGCCGGCGCGCTGAGGTGCCGGCCCCGCCACAGGTAGCCGCCGGCGGCGATGGTGGCCACCCCGGAACTGACGGATACCGGACACGACGAGCGGCCGCCCCGGGTGGGACGGCCGCTCGTCGCGGATGACACCGGCGGTCAGGCGGTGAGAGTCGCCAGGTGCTGCTTGACCTGGGTGATCGAGGGATTGGTGAGGGCGCTGCCGTCGGCGAAGCGCAACGTCGGCACCGTCTGGTTGCCGCCGTTGACACTCATCACGAACTCCGCGGCCTTCGGGTCCTGCTCGATGTCGACCACCTCGTACCCGATGCCCTCCCGGTCGAGTTGCGACTTCAGCCGGTGGCAGTAGCCGCACCAGGGGGTGGAATACATCGTCAGCATGGTCGGATCCTCCAACTCCTCCGGCCGCCGGCTTGCGGATCAAGCCGAGGCTGTTCGCTGCAACGTTCGGAGGAGCTGAGATGATTCCTGGTTGTGGTGGTTCACTCAGCGTCGGAACAGGTGCTCGCCGGGCTGGACCCGGAGCAGCGCGCCGCGGTGACCGCACCCGCCGGCCCGGTCTGCATCCTGGCCGGCGCCGGCACCGGCAAGACCCGCGCGATCACCACCCGGATCGCCCACCGGGCGCTTTCCGGTGAGATCTCCCCGCGGCACGTGCTCGCGGTCACCTTCACCGCCCGGGCCGCCGCCGAGATGCGGCACCGGATCTCGCTGCTCGGCGTGCGGGGCGTGCAGGCGCGCACCTTCCACGCGGCCGCGCTGCGCCAGGTCCGCTACTTCGCCCCCCGGCTGCTGGCCGGCCGGGCCATGCCCGAGCTGCTGGACAGCAAGGTGCGGCTGGTCACCTTCGCCGCCGCCCGGGTCGGCCTGCGCACCGACCGGGCCGCCGCCCGGGACCTGGCCGGTGAGATCGAGTGGGCCAAGTCGTCGCTGGTCGAGCCGGGGGACTACGTGGTGGCGGCGGCCCGGGCACTGCGGGACACGCCGCACGAGCCGGCGAAGGTGGCCGACGTGTTCACCGCGTACGAGCAGCTCAAGCGCTCCAACGGCGTGATCGACTTCGAGGACATGCTGCGTGCCGCGGTGTGGGGCATCGAGGAACACCCGGACGTCGCCGAGCAGGTCCGTGGCCAGTACCGGCACTTCGTGGTCGACGAGTACCAGGACGTCAACCCGCTCCAGCAGCGGCTGCTGGACGCCTGGCTGGCCGGCCGCAACGACCTCACCGTGGTCGGCGACGCCAGCCAGACGATCTACTCGTTCACCGGGGCGACCTCGTCGTACCTGGTCGACTTCCCGCGCCGGCACCGCAACGCCACCGTGGTCCGGCTGGTCCGCGACTACCGCTCCACCCCGCAGGTGGTCGGGCTGGCCAACGCGGTGATCTCCCAGGCCCGGGGCACCGAGGCGCGGCTGCGGCTGGAGCTGAGCGGTCAACGCCCCCCGGGACCGGTACCGGACCTGCGGATCTTCACCGACGAGCCGGCCGAGGCGAACGCCGTGGCCGCCCGCTGCCGGTCGCTCATCGACGCGGGCACACCGGCGAAGGAGATCGCCGTGCTGTTCCGCACCAACGCGCAGTCCGAGGCGTACGAGAAGGCGCTCACCGAGACCGCCGTGCCGTACGTGGTGCAGGGCGCGGAGCGCTTCTTCGAGCGGACCGAGGTGCGCCAGGCGATGATCGCCCTGCGCTCCGCCACCCGCTCGATCCCCGGGGAGACGCCGCTACCGGCCGCCGTCGTCGAGGCGCTCACCGCGGTCGGGTGGGCACCCGACACGCCCCCGGCCGGCGGCGCCGCCCGCGAGCGCTGGGAGGCACTCGCCGCGCTGGTCCAGCTCGCCGAGGAGTACGCGGCCACCCCCGAGGTCGTGCCGATCGGGGAGGCCGCCTCGGTGGAGCGCCCGGTCACCCTGACCGACTTCACCGAGGAGCTGGCCAACCGTGCCGCCCAGCAGCACGTGCCGACCGTGGACGGGGTGACGCTGGCCTCCCTGCACTCGGCCAAGGGGCTGGAGTGGGACGCGGTCTTCCTGGTCGGCCTCGCCGAGGGCACCCTGCCCACCACGTACGCCAAGACCGTCGAGCAGGTCGAGGAGGAACGACGGCTGCTCTACGTCGGGATCACCCGGGCCCGGCAGTGGCTCTGGCTGTCGTACGCCTCGGCGCGCTCGCCGGGCGGGCGGGCCCGGCGGCCGTCGCGGTTCCTGCCCCAGCTGGACCGCTCGGGCGGGACCGAACGGGCGGCCGGCGGCACCGGTCCGGCCCGCCGCCCGGAGCGTCGACGGACCCAGATCGTGTCCTGCCGGATCTGCGGTGCCACCCTGCTCGCCGGTCCCGACCGCAAGCTGGGCCGCTGCCCCACCTGCCCGTCCGACATCGACGATGAGCTGCACGAACGACTGCGGGAGTGGCGGCAGCGGGTGGCCGGCGCGCAGAAGGTCCCGGCGTACGTGGTCTTCACCGACGCCACGTTGACCGCGCTGGCCGAGCGGCGTCCCGGCCGGCCGGAGGAGCTGATCGCCATCGCCGGCATCGGCCCCCGCAAGTTGGGCCTGTACGGGGAGTCGGTGTTGGCGCTCGTGGGGGGCGCGGGGGTGGACGACGTCTGCCCGGAGAAAACTTTCGAAATCCAGTCGTAAATTCGTTTGCCCTCGCCCCGGCGCGAGGAATAGCCTCAGGACACACCACGCGAGCGGCGCCATTCCGGCTGCTCACGGGGGTTGGTCCAGTCGATTTTCGAGGAACGTGAGGGAGGTGGCACCCGTGAAGATCTTCACCTATGAGCGTCTGGCGGCGATGCCGTCTGTCCACGCTCCGTTGTCGGCTGTCCGGGTGGCCCTTGCGGCCGCACGACCGTCGGTTCCGCAGGTGCACCAGGTTCAGGCCGAGCTGACCCTGGCCGTCGCGCCCACCGGAGTCGATGGGACCAGTGGCATCACGGGCATGGGCATCGATGGCGCCAAGAAGCGCACGAATGTCCGCGGCGTTCCACCTCGAGGTAGACCGGTCTGACTCTCAGACACCGGCTCACCTCGAGGCCGCGGAACCCGCTACCGGGATCCGCGGCCTCAGTTTTTTGCCCCGCCGAAGTTACGTCGGAATGCGATCCACGAGATCGAAGTGAGAGAGAGGTGACCGGGAGATGAGTCTGGCGTTGGCCCCCCTCGATGTGAGCGTCGAGATGGAGGCGAACCTGCCCTGCCGGAAGTTCGACCCCGACCTGTGGTTCTCTGACTCGCCCGCCCAGCTCGAGCTGGCCAAGTCGCTCTGCGGGGACTGCCCGCTGCGCGTCGAGTGCCTGGCCGGGGCGGTGGAGCGAGCGGAGCCGTGGGGCGTCTGGGGCGGCGAGATCTTCGAGCGTGGCGCGGTCGTCCCGCGCAAGCGGCCCCGTGGCCGTCCGCGCAAGGACGACGTCGCCCGTGACGCCGAGCTCCGGGTCGAGGCCGAGGCGCGCCTGGCGGCCAGTGGGCTGTCCGAGGTGCGTGGCGCGGTCCGGCTGGCAGCCTGACATGTTCCCGATCCGTACCAGCTACGCCGGTGTCACGCCGGCAGCGAGTGAGAAGACGATGTTCAACGTCCTGACTGGAGCCTTCGAGATGCAACTACTCCACGAAGCGTTGTCCCGGGCTCGAATGCGCCGGCCTCAGGCCGGTCGTACCACCACGAGCACTGAGGCAACCCGATCCGCCCGTACCGTCGCCATGAACAGCCGTAACCAGTCGGCGCGCGACCTGGGCGTTCTCTAGTACCAACCCCACTCAGAAGGGCGGGTGCCGACCGGCACCCGCCCTTCGTGACGTTCTCAGCCCGGTGTGCTCACGCCACGGGAGCGAAGCCGGGGAGCCAGCGTTCCAGGATGCTCCGGTACGGGGCCTTCGCCTCCAACTGGCAGAGCACCCCGATCGATCCGAGTGTCACCCGGTGGATGAGCAGGTACGACGGCGGCAGGTTGAGCTGCCGGCTCAGCTGGTAGGTGGGGGACCGGGGGCTGGCCAGTCGCGCCGCCTCGCCGCGCAGCCACGCCCGGGTGAAGCGAAACCCGTCGGTGGCGATGGGCTCCAGCATCGGCCGGATGAAGTCGAGCACACCCTCGGCGTCGATATCGTCGGCGGCGCCGATGAAGCCCTCGGACCGCAGCCCCTCCACCACCCCGGCGGCGTCGTTGCGCAGGGCCAACGCGGCGATACGACCGATCGGCTCCGGCGTGCCCTCCGGCATCCGCGCCACCGCGCCGAAGTCGATCACCCCGAGCCGGCCGTCGGCCAGCAGCCGGAAATTGCCCGGATGCGGGTCGGCGTGCAGCAGCCCGGCCCGCTGCGGCGCCGAGAGGTGCAGGGTGGCCATCAGCCGGCCGGCCTCGTCCCGCTGCTCCTCGGTGCCCTCCCGGATGATGTCCGCCAGCGGCGTGCCCGTCACCCACTCGGTCACCAGCACCCGGGGCGCCGCGTTGATCACCGCCGGGATGTAGATCTCCGGGTCGTCGGCGTACGCGGCGGCGAAGGTGCGCTGCGACTCGGCCTCCAGCTCGTAGTCCAACTCCTCGGTGATCCGCTCACGCAGCTCCACCAGGAGCGGCTTGACGTCCAGGCCGGGCTGGATGGCCCGGAACATCCCGCCCAGCCGGGAAAGCTGCTTGAGGTCGGCGAGCAGCGCGTCACCGGCGCCCGGATACTGGATCTTCACGGCCACGTCGCGGGCGTTCGGCGCACCCGAGGCGTCGTACCCCGGTTCCCGCCACCGGGCCCGGTGCACCTGGCCGATGCTGGCCGCGGCGGCCGGGGTGTCGTCGAACTCGACGAACCGGTCCCGCCAGTTCGGGCCGAGCTGCTCGGCCAGCACCTTGTGCACGCTGGCGGCCGGCAGCGGCGGCGCCGCCTCCTGGAGCTTGGTCAACGCCTGCCGGTAGGGGGCGGCGATCTCCTCCGGAAGGGCCGCCTCGAAGACCGACAGCGCCTGGCCGAACTTCATCGCACCGCCCTTGAGCTGGCCCAGGACGCTGAACAGCTGCTCGGCGGTGCGTTGCTGGATCTCCGCGGAGATCACGTCGGAGGCGAGCCCGGTGACACGCTTTCCCATGCCGAGGACGGTCCGGCCGGCGAAGCCGAGCGGCAGAGCGGCGAGCTTGGCGGTCCGGGACACGGCCCGGCGCGGGATGTCGGTCACCCGGTCATTGTTACCGACCGGAGGGCCCCGCTGCTGCCGTGCGGCCGGGCTGGTGCGTACGCCCGGCTCTCCGAGCACCCGCACGCCGGATGGGGTGGCCAGCCCCGGCGGCGGAACCGGCCGGCGCCGACGATCTCCAGCGCGGCACCGAGCGTCTCCGGACTGCCGCCGTCGAGCTGCGTCAGCGCCTCGACGAGCGCGTACCCGATCGCCGCGAGCAGCGTGCCGGTCGTACCGGCCGGGGTCGGCGCGGTGGCCGCGAGTTGGGCGGCGAGCCGCGGCCAGGCCGGGTCGCGGTCGGCCCGGTGCAGCTCGACGCAGTGCAGGCACGGCCCGGCGGGCGGCCGGACCAGCGGCCCGACGACCGGTACGCCCTCGCGCAGGGTGATCAGAAGGTGCGGCTGGCGGCGCTGGGCGAGACCGGCCGCGAGCAGCGCCGGAGGACGGTCGGTGCCCAACTGGATCACCAGGTCGACGCGGACGGCACGGCCCGGGTGGGTGCCGGTGCCCGGTGCGATCCGGTCGATCGCAGCTCGTACCGCCGGGGCCAGCGGATGGCCCAACTCGGCGGCCGTGATGCCGGTGCCGACCAGGTCGACGGCGCGTACCGGACCGGTGAGGTGGGGGATCACCTGCCCGACGCCGGACTGGGCCAGCGCCACGGCCAGCGGTGCACCGAGTGCGCCGGTGCCGGTGAGCAGCACCCGGGCGGTTCGTCGGCGACGCAGCACCTGCGCGGGGGTGCCGGGCAGCCGGGCCGCGGCCAGGGCCAGCGCGCCTGCCTCCGCGGCGAGCCGCGCCCGGAGCGGGCCGGCCAGCTCGCGGGGGAGCAGGCTGTGCGCGGGCACCAGCAGGCCCGCCGTGCGCAGGGCGGCGAGCAGGGTACGAGCATCGTCGGTGGTGACCCGCGCGGCGGGCGCGTACGCCAGCACCTGCCGTTCGCTACGGGTGCCGTCGAGCAGGTCGAGCAGGTAAGCGGCGCGAGGGTTGGCCAGCTCCAGCAGCACGGCAGGGCCGGGGCCGACGCCGAGTTGAAGGGTGTGGCGGTCGCGCCACAGCCGATTGAGGCCGGGCAGCAGGGTGGGCCGGGGCAGCATGGGACGACTCATGGTGACGAATCGTGACCGCTTCCCTGCTCTCGGTCGATCGTTGTCCACAGGTGGCCGGGCCGCTGTCCAGCGCTGTCCACAGGATTCGCCGAGTTATCCACAACCGGCGAGTAGGGGTGTCGGTCACCCGACAGTGGGTCGGCGCGGCGCGGCGCGGCGGGACGGCAACGGGGGCGGGGTGGCCGTCGGCCACCCCGCCCCCGTCCACCCGTACGGGTCAGACCTTGGCCTTGCCCAGGATGCGGTTCACTGTTGTACCGCATACCGGACACTTGCCCTTTGCCATGTTCATACCGGTCTTCGAGACCTCGACGTGCCCCTCGAAGTCCCGCTTCTCCTTGCACTTCACGCAGTAACCGTTGTAGGTCGTCTGGGCCTGGTCGGCCACGGTGCCCTCCTCGTCTCGTCCGCCGGTCAATACGGTCCCGGCGGGGTGCCCGGCGGCGGGCCACACGGGGCGCCGCTGGGTCTCACTCCACGGCCACCTTCGTGACCGCTGGTCCGCGGACCCTACCCAGGTCTGGGCAGTTCCATGTCAGCTGTGCATCGACACTGTGAGCAAGTCGACGTCGAGAGTGTGCATGGCGAAATAGGTCGGATAAGTCAGTTTGGCGGGGACACGCCGACCAAACCCTCTCAGCCACCCGTGCGGGTGGCCTGTGCGGCGTCCGAAGCGGTGCTCACCTACGGTGGAGGCGGCGTACCCCGAGCTTGGCCTGCACGAAGGGTGACGAGAGGGCGCGGCGACGGCTCGGTCAAGAAATTTTCGGGACGCTGGGCGACCAATCACCATTTTCTGGGCGCGTGTCGTGCGGTTGACTCTTGCGGACCCCTGGTCAGTACGCATTAGCTTTCTGACGTGACACGTAGCCGAGGCTGCGCGGGCCAGTGATGGCGGGGACGCGCAAGCCGGTCGTCGAGGTGCGGCGCAGTCAGCGCCGACGACGCACGGTGTCCGCGTACCGTGACGGCGAACGTGTCGTCGTCCTCATCCCGGACCAGTTCTCCCGCGCCGAGGAGAGCGAATGGGTCGACCGGATGCTGGCCCGGCTCGCCGCCCGGGAGGGCCGGTTGGCCCGCTCCGACGCCGAGCTGCTGGCCCGGGCCACCCGGCTCATCGACCTCTACCTCAGCGGGTACGGCGCTCGCGCGGTGCCGGCCAGCGTGCGGTGGGTCACCAACCAGAACGGCCGATGGGGCTCCTGCACGCCCGCCGACCGCAGCATCCGGATCTCCCACCGCGTGCAGGACATGCCCGACTGGGTGATCGACTACGTGTTGCTGCACGAGTTGGCGCATCTCATCGTGCCCAGTCACAACGCGCGGTTCTGGGCGCTGGTGGGTCGCTACCCCAAGGCGGAACGCGCCCGCGGGTACCTCGAAGGCGTGGCCGCCGCCTCCGGCGCCCCGTCCCCACCTGACCCGCGCTGATCCCCCGTATCCCGGCGGCGCGGACACCCCGATTCCGCCGAAACTGAGTGGATCATCCCGCCGGGCCGGGTCGGGCCGGGCCGGGTCGGGC
>NZ_WBKR01000254.1 GCF_008868155.1 Micromonospora sp. ALFpr18c | reverse complement strand
CGTCGGCGGGTTTGGCGGATGGCGTCGGCGGTGAAGACGATCAGGGCCAACCAGACCAGGGCGAAGCCGGCCAGACGGGCCGGCGGCATGGGCTCGTGGAAGATCAGCACGCCGCAGCCGAGCTGAAGGATCGGCGCCAGATACTGGATCATGCCGAGGCCGGTCAGCGGCAGCCGGTTGGCGGCCCCGGCGAAGAGCAGCAGCGGGATCGCGGTGACCGCACCGGCCAGCACCAGCAGCGCGGTGTGCCCGACCGAGACATGCCCGAAGGTCAACTCGGCGCGGCGGGTCAGCCAGGCCAGGTAGCCCAGCGCGGGCAGCGCCAGCACCGCTGACTCGACGAAGAGCCCCTCGGCGGCGGGCAGCCCGAGCCGCTTCTTGATCAGGCCGTAGCCGGCGAAGCTGAACGCCAGGGTCAGGGCCAGCCAGGGCAGGCGACCGTAGTCCACGGCGAGCACCACGACGGCCGACCCGCCGATGCCCAGCGCCACCCACTGTGCCGGCCGTAGCCGCTCCCGCAGCACCGTCACCCCGAGCAGCACCACGACGAGGGGGTTGATGAAGTAGCCGAGCGCCGTCTCCACCACCCGCTCGGAGCTGACCCCGTAGATGTAGGTGCCCCAGTTGATCGCGATCAGCGCGGCGGCGGCGGCGATCCCCGCCATCGCCCACGGCCGGCGCAGCAGCGCCCGCAGGAAACCGATGTTGCGCAGCGCACCCAGCAGCAGGGCCACGAAGACCACCGACCAGACGATCCGGTGAGCCAGGATCTCCAGCGGGCCGGCGGGTCGCAGCAGCTTGAGATAGAGCGGGAAGAAGCCCCAGATGAGGTACGCGACGAAGCCGTAGAGGTAGCCCAGGCGGAGTGACGTCACGCCTCCACCGTAAGGGGTGAATCCCCGCTATGTTCCTTTCCGGTGATCGGGGTCACCGGCGGCCGCTGGTCGAGATTCATCCACCGCTCCGGGACCTCCAGCGGAGTGAAGCCCACCCGCGCGTACACCTCGTGCGCGTCGTTGGTGACCAGCAGGATCCGGCGTACGCCCAACTCGGCCAGGTGGTCGCGGACCGCGGCCGCGAGCCAGCCGCCCAGGCCGTCGCCCCGGGCGGCGCGATCGACGTACACGTCGCAGAGCCAGGCGAAGGTGGCGCGGTCGGTGACCACCCGGGCCACCGCCACCTGCTGGCCGTCCCCGGGCCGGTAGACGCCGAACGGCAGCGAGCCGGCGAACGCCCGCGCGACCATCTCCCGGTCCCGCCCCAGTGCCCAGTACGCGTCGGTGGACAGCCACCGGTGCACCCGGTCCAGGTCGAGGCGTGCCGGATCGGTGCTGAGCAGGTGGCCGTCGGCGCGAGTCAGTGAGAACACTCCGCGACGCTAGCCGCGACGGCGGCCTCCCGCGCCGACCAATTCCCGCACTCTGGTCACCGACCCGTCCGGTCCCCGGTGCTCGTCGGGGGCCGGACGGGGTCGAGGCGGTGCTGGTCAGTCCCGGTCGAGGACGGCGCCGAGGATCCAGGTCACGATGCTCACGAAGAGGGCGCCGAGTACGGCGGCCGGCCAGAAACCGTCCACCGAGAACGGCAGGCCGGCCTGGTCGGCGATCCAACTGGTGAGCAGGAACAGCAGGCCGTTCACCACCAGCGCGATGAGACCGAGCGTCAACAGGTAGAAACCACAACCGACGGTCTTGATGATCGGCTGGAGGACCGCGTTGACCACGCCGAAGATCACCGCGACCAGGAGCAGCGTGGTGACCGTCTCGACGGCCGAGTTCGAGTCCAGGGTGATACCTGGAATGAGCAGTGTGGCCAACCAGAAGGCCAGCGCCGTGGTGGCCAGCCGGATCAGCAGACCTTTCAGAAAACCCATGGCGGGGATCGTGCCACGGACCGGGCGGCGGCGTAACCCGCCAGTTGCCGCGCCGGGCGGGTCAGCCGCGTCTCGCGCGCGGGCAGGTCGATCGCGTTCCGCGCCGGGCGGGTCAGCCGCGCGCGGGTCGTCCGATCAGCTGCGCCTCGATCGGGGTCGGGGAGAGCAGCGCCCAACGCAGGGCCCGCCGGTTCACCACGGCCACCATGTCGTCGCGGATCCGGGTCAGCCACTCGGCCGACCCGCCCAGCCCCAGCGCCGCGCCGGCCAGCGCGGCTTCGGCCGTGTCCAACGGTTGCAGCACCGCCAGGTCGGCGCGGCTCAGCGCATCGGTGTCCGCCGCGGTCAGCTCGTCCCGCACCACCAGGGTGGCCCGCCACGGGGCGCCCGGCTCCGCCTCGGCCGGCATCGGCCCCGCATCGACCACCAGCAGCAACGGCCGCAGCGCGGTCGCCACCCCGTCGGCGACCCGCCGGCCCGGCGGGATCAGCGGGATCGTCCCGCCCGGCGCGCCCACCCCACGGACGAACGGCTCCCAGGCGCGTGGCCGGGCGGTCTGCACGACCACCAGGGCACCCAGCGCCATCGCGCGCAGCGCCACCAGTTGGGCCGCGCGTACGCCGCCGACCAGCAGCACCCGGGTGCTCTCCGGCCGGAACAGTC
Source organism: Micromonospora sp. ALFpr18c (assembly GCF_008868155.1). Lineage (GTDB taxonomy): Bacteria > Actinomycetota > Actinomycetes > Mycobacteriales > Micromonosporaceae > Micromonospora. The sequence goes on along the minus strand of NZ_WBKR01000254.1, from coordinate 5,293 downwards.
GCACGGTGACGGCTCCGCCGTGCCGGTTGGTGCCGACCAGCATCCCGGCCTGACCCAGGGTCAGCTCCCAGTCGTCGAGCGCCGGCCGGGGCGGCGTGCCGGGGGTCGCGAGCGCCAGGGGCAGCGTGGCGGCCAGCCCCTCCAGGTGCGCGCCGTCGAGCCGGCGTAACCCTCCACCGAGGCCGCTCACCAACCGGTCCAGCGCCTCGGCGGCCAGGGTCAGCTCGGTCGTCGTCCCGGCGGCCAGCCGTACCGTCAGCTCGGTCGGCACCTCGGTGGCGCCGCCGGCCGGAAGCGGGCCCGCGCAGATCGACACGGTCGTCGCGGTCGCCGGCAGCGCGAGCAGCCGAGGCGCCAGGAGACGGCTGCCCGCGCCGCCGGTGTCCGGCCAGCGGGTCAGCCGGAAGGTGGCCTGGACGAGGGCGCCGGACCGAAGCACCGGCCAGGACTCGCGCACCGGGTGGCCGTCATGGTGGGCCAGCTCGCCCAGGACGCGCAGCGCCGCGGGTACGCCGAGTGGCCGTGCGGTCAGCGGCCCCAGCCGGCGGACGACGCGGCGGACCGTGCCGGCGAGCACCCGGCGCAGGGCCTCCTCCGACCAGCCGTCGACGCGCAGCACCCGGACCGCCAGCACCGCCTGCTCCCGCCCGGCGAGCCGCCCGTCGGTGAGCTGCCGGTACGACGTGCCGACCGTGCCGCCGGCCGCCGGTACGGGTGCCGGTGTCCCGGCGAGCAGCAGCTGGATCCGCAGCGGCGGGACGTCCACCCCCGGTGCGGGCAGCAGGGCCGATGGCGCGGGGATCGCCCGGGACGCGTCGCCGAGCAGGTCACCGGGGTCGCCGAGTTCCAGCAGCGCGACCATGCCGTCGGTGTCCTCCAGCACGGCCGCCGGCCCGTCGGACAGCTCCGTGGAGCGGACCACGGTGCCTGGCGCCACAAGGTCGAGCAGGTCGGCTGGCCCGGCCGGCCCGACCAGCGCCCGGCGACGGGTCAGGTGCCCGACGGCGGTGCCCAGCCACTCGAAGAGCCACCGGCCCCGGACGCGGACCCCGGCGACCGCCAACAGCACCGCCGCCGCGGCCCCGGCCGCGACGGTCACCGGCGCGCCCCGGCCGAGGGCGGCCAGGACGAGTGCCGCCGCGACCTGGGCGGTGACGAGCTGGCCGGCGCGTATTCCGGTGCCGGCGCGCTGGGCGAGCGCTGCCCACCGACCAGCGCGTCGACGAGGGGCGGCGCCCGGACCGGTGGGACCGGAGGCGGTGTCCACGACGCCCGGGGCGGGGCCGGTCCGGGCGGGCTGCTGCGGCCCCCCGGTGGTGATCGCCGGCACCGCGCCTCCTCCACCGATGTGGACCGAGCCGGGCGGCCGGCCGCTCTCCTGGCCCGTCACGCGCCGCGACGTGGCTGCGGCACATCGTAAGCGACCGATGGCTGCCGTGGTTGTCCACAGGGGAGGCGCGGGGGGTAGCAGAACCGCTACCAGGCCGCTACCGTCAGCCACGAAGTTCATCGCTGCCCGCGTCCGCCGTGCTTCGAGGAGCGGGCCAAGCGACCGGCGCGTCCTCCGGGCGCGTCGACGGTCAGGCGCGATCGAGGAGACGAGGTGACGTCCGGGTGTCCCAGACCCAGGCAGAAGCCGCGGTGATGAAGCAAACCGCCGCGAAGTTCGAGCAGGTGGACCAGTCGTTGCAGTCCATGCTGACCGGCCTGCTGGCCGAGTTGGAGGTGTTGCAGCAGGCCTGGCGCGGCGCCGGTGGACGGTCGTTCGAGCAGGTCAAGCAGCAGTGGTCGCAGGATCAGGCCGCGCTGCACCGGGCCCTGCGGGAGACCGCCGGTGCCATCCGCAGCGCCGGCCGGCAGTACGACGTCTCGGACGACGAGGCAGCCAGCCGGGTCGCCGGCACCAACCGCGGCGGCATCCAACTGCCGCTCTGATCCCACTCGGGAGGGAGATCCGATGGACCACGGTGTGCTGGTCGTCAACTTCGCCGCGCTTCAGCAGGCCGGCGCGGACATCCAGAAGGCGCTGAACACGCTCGACTCGCAGCTTGGCCAACTCGAACGCGATGCCGCGCCACTGGTCGCGGGCTGGAAGGGCGACGCCCGGGAGGCGTACGAGCAGCGCCAGGCTCGGTGGCGGTCCGCCTCGCAGGACCTCCAGGCGATGCTGCGCGACATCAAGCTGGCGGTGAACGACTCCGCCGCCGACTATCTGGACACCGAGAAGAAGAACACCGGGCTGTTCCAGTGATCCCGGTGGGCCGGGAGCGCTGACCGTGTCCGGGTCCGCGCCCCGGCCGAGCCCGGCGTCGAGGAGCAGGGGCTCAGGCCGGGCCGGCGGGTCGCCACCGTCGACGCGCACCCCGGGGCAGCACCAGGGCGAGCAGCACCACCGCACCTGCCGTCGTCCCGACCACCGCCCCGATCAGCAGGGCCCGGTCGCGTGCCGTTTCGCGGCGAGCCTCGCGGGCGATTTGTGCGGCGTCGGCGCGGTCGTCGGCGAGCGCGGCAGCGGTCCGGGGGCCGGCCGGCTGACCGGCACCGGTCTCGGTGACCGCGCGGTACGGGTTGAGCACACCCGCGCCGTACCCGCCGCCGTGACCCGGGCCGGGTGCCGGATCGGCGGTGGCGATGATCCGCTCCGCCACCTGGGCGGCGGTCAACTCGGGGCGGTACTGACGCAGCAGGGCGGCGGTGGCGGCCACGAACGGCGCCGCGTAGCTGGTGCCCTCGACCCGCTGGTGACCCTGCCCGGGCGCGGCGGTCAGCACCTCGCTGCCCGGTGCGACCAGATCGACGTACGCGCCGGTCTGCGAGAAGGCCGCCCGCACGCCGTCCGCCCCGATCGCGCCCACCCCGAGCACCCCGTCGTACGCGGCCGGGAACGGGCGCGGATCGCCGCTGTCGTGCAGGTTGCCGGCGGCGGCCACCAACACCACGTTCCGCTCCACGGCGTAGCGGACGGCGGACTGGACGGCCGGGTCGTCGGCGTACAGCACGACGGAGAGGTTCACCACGTCGGCGTCGTGGTCGACGGCCCAACGGATGGCCTCGGCGAACTCGGCGGCGCTGACCGTACGTCCCGACTCCCGCCCCTGCACCACCTGCTGCTCACTCACCCGTACCGGCAGGATCCGGGCACCCGGCGCGAGGCCGTGGAAGGCGACACCGGGTTGGGGTTGCGCGGCGATGATGCTCGCCACGCCGGTGCCGTGCCCGGCGCAGTCACGGCTGCCGTCTCCGCCAGGGTCGAGCAGGTCGGTGCCGGTCAGCACCTGCCCGGCCAGTTGCGGGTGGGCCCGATCGACCCCGGAGTCGACCACCGCGACCGTCACTCCGGCCCCGGTGGCCAGCGGCGCGAGCCGTGCTGGGTCGTACCGTTGCTGCGTCCACGGGAGGGCCGCGACCGGCCGGACGGGGGCCAGGGGGGTCGCGCAGGTCGGCGCCGCCCGCCGCGCGGCGTCAGCGGCCTCGACCGGGAGGGCCGGCGCGGTCAGCAGGCCGGCCGCCAGGCCGGCGAGGACCGGGCGCGCAATCGACCGGGACATCGACGGCCTCCGTATCGTGTCGGCTCCGGGACGGGATGTTATCGCCTCGCTCGCGCCCCGGCGGACCGCCGCCGGCCAGCCATTGTGATCTTGGTACCACCTTGTAGGTTGTACGCGATACCTGTGGCCTGTTCTCGGAAGGAGAGGTGGCCGTGACCGAATGGGAGCCGGCCACGGAGGCCGAGGTGGCGATGCGGGACGCGCTGCGCGCCAACGACCAGGAGCTGTACTTCCGGCTGCTGTCCCGCACCGATCTGCTGTTGCCGGTCTCCGCGCCGGCGCTGGCCGGCCAGGCGTCGCCCGGCTGGGGCACCTGGACCACCGGTGGCCGGACGCACGTGCTGGCCTTCACCTCCGCCGCCGCGCTGCGGACCTGCCTCGGTGACCACCCGGGCAGCAACCGACGCGTCCCGTTCACCGACCTCGCGGTCGGCTGGCCCAACCACGAGTGGTGGCTCGCGGTCAATCCGGGGTTGCCCGTCGAGGGCTACCTGCCCGCCTGGTTCGTCTCCCAACTCTCCCGTGGCGACGTCCGGCTGCCCGGTCGTGCCATGGGTGCCCGCGCCCGGCTGGAACGGGCGGAGACCCTCGCCCGCACCCGCACCGGTGCGCCGGGTCGGGACGCCGCAGGCTCGACGCCCACGGCCGGTCCGATGCCGTCCGGCCCGACGTCGTCCGGCCCGATGCCGTCCGGCCCGGATCCGGTGGCCATCCCGCCGGTGCGGCCCGCGCCGACGCGGCCCGCGGTGCCCCGGATGACCAGTCCGCTGGGACCGGGCACGTCGAGGAGTACGCCCGGTGCGGGTGACCTGTCCCGCCTCTCCGGCGGGGAGGACCTGCCGGCCGCCGGTCAGCGGCACCCGAGCGCCGCACCCGGCCCCGACTCCGTACCCGCGGCGGGCGCTCGGCCCGCCGCACCCCGGTTCGCGCCGTCGACGGCCGCCGACCGTCCCGGCACCGTACCGACCGACCAGAGTGGCACCGCCACCGGCCGGCCGCCGACCGCGCGGCCCGGCGACGCCGCCGCACCGGCCAACGGCACCGCCCAGGGCGACCGGCGCTCCTTCTTCGAGCCGGCGTCCGGACGGGGCCGGGCCACCGGCCCGACACCGGGCGCGGGCCGTCCCGGCGAGCGCGCCGCGCCCCCGTCGCGGTTCGGCCGGGGTAGCCAACCGTTCCCGCGCCGTCGTCCCGCCGACGCGCCGAGCGCCGACGGTGCGACCCGAGCCTTCCCGATGACCGACGCGAGCGTCCCCCGGCCTCCGCGCCCGGCGGCCGGCGACCCGCTGGCGTTCCGAGGGGTACGCTCGCCCGCTCCCGGTGACGAGCCCACCCAGCCCCTGCCTCCACGCCGACCGGACCGGCTGGCCGAGGAGCCCACCCGCGCGTTCCGGGCGGCCGGTGCGCCACCACCGACCCGACCCGCCCCGTCGGCCGAGGAGACCCAGGCGATCCCGCGTGGCCGGCCGGGGGAGCCTGGTCGGTACGAGCCGGTGGAGGAGCTGTCCGCGTCCATCGCGGAACCGGTCTCCGGCCCGCCCGCGCCACGCCGCGGCTTCACGCCCATCGTCATCGAGGGCACCATCATCGAGTCCCGCGACCTGACCGACCCGAGCGGGACGGCTCAGGCCGGCGGTGGCTGGCTGGCGGCCGGCAGCCTGCGTGCCGACGACCTCCTCGGCGGCCGGACCGCCTTCGACCCGGTCGTCGACCCCGTCAGCCCGCCGCCGCCCGCCCCGGCCCTG
>NZ_WBKR01000253.1 GCF_008868155.1 Micromonospora sp. ALFpr18c | reverse complement strand
CTCTGCTGGCAACGCCTGAACGCCCTACCCACACCCACCTGACCAGCAACAACCGTCCCAGCGAGCCGGAAAGGGCCGCACCCCGGGAATCGGAGACCCGGCACACCGTCGTGACAGACGACGCACACACCTCACACCATAAGGGACAAAACGGTCAAGCCGAAAGCCGTACCAAGGGATCAATACCCTCTGACGGATCGAGGCCGAGGTGGACGCCGACGGCGACCGGGCTGCAGCTTGCGGCCAAAGCTGTCACACAGGCAGAAGGCCGTGAACCCGGGCCGATGCGAAGATACGCGCGCCACCGCCGCGATCGTTCAAGCCATCGTCGTCCCGCGCCACACCGAAGCGAATCGCTCGGCAGGAGAAGATGGCTCAATCTGGACGGTTCGTGAAAATTGGTGAAAATCGCTGCTTCCTCATCGCACTCTTGTCGTGCGCTGCTTTGCGTGATCTGATGTTCAACATCAATGCACCGAACGGGGGAGGTTTTTGTTGTATAGCAACGTGCTCAGAAATTCCGGCAAAGGGCTGATGGCGTTCGTCTTGGCTGCCGCAGGTGTGGCAGCAGTGCAGTTCGGCACAAGCGCGCCAGCGCAGGCAGCGAACCGATGCGTGTCAGGTGCCTGGAACGCGCTTGGTGACGGTGAAGTCCTAAAGACCGGTTCTACCGGTGACACTCGGTACCCTGGATCCCTTCACGGTAAGACCATTCGGCTTTACAGCAACCACGCGAACGCATCCGTGATCGCGAAGGCCGAGGGCGCATCTTCGGGTGATGTGATCTCTATAGATCGCTCGAACTTCTCGGTGACTGGTAGCGCCGAGCACTACTTTAAGTCGACGACTGATATTCAAAAATTGGGAACCTGGGACTATTGCGAGACTCAGGCCAGTTCGAGTGGCACGTTGACCTCGAAGCGAATCGACGGAGCGCATCGGTACGTGCGAGTCTGCCTGCGTCACTCAGGCGCCTTGCAATGCATGAACGTCTGGTATGGCGACAATGACGATGACGCCGGTGACGTGACGCGTCAGCCTTAGCTATTCCGCTCCTCAGCGGCGCGGCGGCGCTGATCGACGGTTAGCACCGAGACGGAACGGTGCGGCGAGAGAGCTCCCTTCGGCGCGCTCCCGCCGCACTGGCCGTCCAGTGCTGCCGGCGGGTCAGCCGGCGGTGACGACCGGCGCGGCGGCGCGGGCGTCGAGTGCCTGCCGGTAGAGCCGGCCGGCCCGGTACGACGAGCGCACCAGCGGCCCGCTCATCACCCCGGCGAAGCCGATCTCCTCGGCCTCCTCGCGCAGCTCGACGAACTCCTCCGGCTTGACCCAGCGGGTCACCGGGTGGTGCCGGGGGGAGGGGCGCAGGTACTGGGTGATGGTGATCAGCTCGCAGCCGGCCTCGTGCAGGTCGCGCAGCGCCTGCGACACCTCGGCCCGCTCCTCGCCCATGCCGAGGATGAGGTTGCTCTTGGTGACCAGACCGTCGGCGCGGGCCTGCCGGATCACGTCCAACGAGCGGTCGTAGCGGAACGCCGGGCGGATTCGCTTGAAGATGCGCGGCACGGTCTCCACGTTGTGCGCCAGCACCTCCGGGCGGGAGCCGAAGACCTCGGCCAACTGCTCGGGGACGGCGTTGAAGTCCGGGATCAGCAGCTCGACGCCGCAGCCGGGCTGCAGGGCGTGGATCTGCCGGACGGTCTCGGCGTACAGCCAGGCGCCGCCGTCGGGCAGGTCGTCGCGGGCGACACCGGTGATGGTGGCGTAGCGCAGGCCCATCGAGACCACCGACTCGGCGACCCGACGCGGCTCGTCGGCGTCGAACTCGGCCGGCTTGCCGGTGTCGATCTGGCAGAAGTCGCAGCGCCGGGTGCACTGGTCGCCACCGATGAGGAAGGTGGCCTCCCGGTCCTCCCAGCACTCGTAGATGTTGGGGCAGCCGGCCTCCTGGCAGACGGTGTGCAGCCCCTCGCGCGAGACGAGCCCGCGCAGCTGGGTGTACTCCGGGCCCATCTTGGCCTTGACCTTGATCCATGGCGGCTTGCGCTCGATCGGCGTCTCGGCGTTGCGCGCCTCGATGCGCAGCAGCCGACGCCCCTCGGGGGCCGCTGTTGCGGTACGCGCTGCCTGGCCGGTCGTCGGCGCGGAGTGCTCGATCGTCACGAAAACGAGCCTACGCCGGACGGCCGTCGTCTATGTGCGTCAGGCGACCGGCGTCACGCCGCAGACGTTGTGACGCCGGACACCGGGCTGCGGAAAATAGGCGTCACACGCGACGGATCCGGTGCTAGATTCAGCGCCAACAGCGACGACGGAGCCGAGTAGCGCGCCGACCCGCCAGTGCAGAGAGCCGCCGGTGCTGAGAGGCGGTCTGGCGCCGGTGCGTGAAGACCCTCCCGAGCTGCGGGCAGAACGGCGGAGACGCCCAGTAGAGCCCGCCCGGCTGGCCCCGGTCATCAGGCGACGAACGAGGCCCCCGCCGCGGCGGGGGCGAAGGTGTGGTGGCACCGCGAGGTTCCCGCTCGCCCACACCTCCCTGGGGCTGATGCGATGTCACCGCCCCGGTGGCGGCGTCGCGATCGACCGAGGAGCAGCCCGTCATGCAACGAACCCTGTCCCACCAACTGCCCGCCCACGCCGGTGACACCGTGCGGATCGCCGGCTGGGTGCACCGCCGCCGCCTGCTCAAGTCGGTGGCGTTCCTGATCGTGCGGGACGCCGCCGGCCTGGCCCAGGTCGTCGTCACCGACCCGGCGACCCGCGCGCAGCTGGAGAAACTCACCGAGGAGACGGTCGTCGAGGTCACCGCCACGGTCACCGCGAACGACACGGCGCCCGCCGGGGTCGAGCTGACCGACCCGACGGTACGTCCGCTCGGCCCGCCCGCCGTGCCGCCCCCGTTCGACCTGTACCGGCCGGCGCTCACCGCGAGCCTGCCCACCCAGCTCGACAACGCCCCGACCGCCCTGCGCCATCCGAGCCGCTCGGCCGCGCTGCGGATCTCGGCGGCGGCGGTGGCCGGCTTCCGGGCCACCCTCGACGCCCGGGACTTCGTGGAGGTCCACACGCCGAAGGTGGTCAGCTCCAGCACCGAGAGCGGGGCGAACGTGTTCGCGCTGGACTGGTTCGGCCGTCCCGCGTACCTGGCCCAGTCGCCGCAGTTCTACAAGCAGCTGATGGTCGGCGTCTTCGAACGCGTCTACGAGGTGGGGCCGGTCTTCCGGGCCGAGCCGCACGACACCGTCCGGCACCTCGCGCAGTACACGTCGCTCGACGTGGAGCTGGGCTTCGTCGCCGACCATACCGACGTCATGCGGGTGCTGCGCGACGTGCTGGCCGGAATGCTGGGGGCGGTGGGCGAGCGGGCCGCCGGTGCCCTGGCGACGCTGGACGTCACGCCGCCGCAGGTGCCGGCGGAGATCCCGGCGGTGCACTTCACCGACGCGCTGGAGATCGCCGGCGCGCCCGCCGACGAGCCGGACCTCGCGCCCGCCCACGAACGGGCGCTGGGCGAGTGGGCCCGCCGCGAACACGGCTCCGACTTCCTGTTCGTCACCGGCTACCCGATGGCCAAGCGGCCGTTCTACACCCACCCGGACCCGGCGAGGCCCGCGTACTCGAACGGTTTCGACCTGCTGTTCCGTGGTCTGGAGCTGGTCACCGGCGGGCAGCGGCTGCACCGGCACGCCGACTACCTGGCGGCGCTCGCGGCCCGGGGCGAGCCGGTCGAGCCGTACGCGGGATACCTGGACGCGTTCCGGCACGGCATGCCGCCGCACGGAGGCTTCGCCATCGGCCTGGAACGGTTCGTGGCGCGCCTGGTCGGCGCGGCGAACGTCCGGGAGGTCACCGCGTTCCCACGTGACCTGCACCGGCTCACCCCGTAGGACGGGACGCCGGCTGTGCGCTCAGACCTCGGTCAGGGTGGACAGCCGGCGTTCGACCACCGGCAGCACGTCGGCCACGGTGATCGGGCGGCCCAACTCGGCGGTGAGCGACGTGACGCCGGCGTCGCGGATGCCGCACGGCACGATCCGGTCGAAGTACGCCAGGTCGCAGTCGCAGTTGATCGAGAAGCCGTGCAGGGTGACGCCCCGGGCCACCCGGATGCCGATGGCGGCCACCTTGCGGGCCGGCCCCCGGTCGTCCTCGGGCACCCAGACACCGCTGCGCCCCTCGACCCGGCCGGCGGCCAGCCCGAACTCGGCGCACACGTCGATCAGCAGCTCCTCCGTACGCCGGACGTAGGCGACCACGTCCACCGGGTCGGGCAGCCGCAGGATCGGGTAGCCGACCAGCTGCCCCGGCCCGTGCCAGGTGATCTTGCCGCCGCGGTCCACGTCGACGACCGGGGTGCCGTCCATCGGCCGGTCCCACGGCTCGGTGCGCTTGCCCGCGGTGTAGACGCTCGGGTGCTCCAGCAGCAGCACGGTGTCGCCGCGCTCGCCAGCCACCACCGACTCGTGCAGGCGGCGCTGCTCGTCCCAGGCGGCCTGGTAGTCGAGCAGGCCGGCGCGGACGGCCGTCAGGCCGGAGGTCGTCGTTGTCACGGCGTCCAGCCTAGTCCCGCGCCGGGCTCCGATCCCTGGTGAGCCGCCTCACCAGGCCGGGTCAGGCCGGTGGGATGCGCCAGAGCCAGACGTCGTCGACCCGTTGCGGGTCACCGAACAGGGCGGTGGCGGTACGCCGGACCGCGTCCTCGTCGACTCCGAACTTCGCGCCGTGCACCTCGTCGGCGAGCACCACCGTCTCGATCCGCCAGTGCCGCAGGTCCGACTGGACTTCCCGGATCGTGCCGTCGGTGATGATCGGCACCAGTCCGGTGCGGCCGGCCTGGTCCATCAGGGCGCTCAGGGTGCGCGGCACCGGCCCGATCCGGCCCCGCCCGTCCGGCCCGCCCGGCCCGAGGAAGAAGCCGCCGGGAATGCGGAACTCGCCCTGCCGGTGCGACAGCGCGTACGCCTGCCAGCGTTGACCGTCCGGGTAGATGTCCACGGTCAGCGGCACCGGCGTGAGCACCCCGTCCGGCGAGACGAACTGCCGCCAGGTGCCGGACGTGATGAACTGCGGAATGGGCTCCCGCTCGTGGGTCAGCAGCGGGGTGGGCAGCAGCGGCAGCAGGGCCACCGCGAACCCGAGCGCCCAGGCCAGCTCCGTGGATCGGTGCCGTGGGGGCGTCGTGCGCAACTGGTCGACGGTGTACGCCAGCAGCACCCCGATCACCGGCGCGACCACCAGGGCCAGCCGGGCGGGCAGTGCCGCGTTCACCACCGGCAGTTGGCCGAGCAGGTCGAACGGCATCGGCAGGTCGGTACGCCGCCCGTCGACCTTCGCGACCGGCCCGAAGGAGAGCACCGTGAAGACCAGCGCGAGGACACCCAGCGCCCAGAGGGTGGCGCGGCGGCCGGGGTCGGCCCGACGCCAGAGCGCGACGAAGCAGACCACGGTGAGCACGAGCAGTCCGACGCCGAAGAACGAGTTCTCCTCGGTCGGGTTCGGCGCCAGCGAGGTGCCCAGCCCGACCTCGCCGGCCAGCGAGCGGCGCGGGAACGCCGCGAACGCGGCGATGTCCTCGGAGTGGATCACCGGGTCGAAGCCGGTGCCGTGGAACCGCTGCGGCCCGGCGAAGTGCAGCCACAACGGGTACGACAGCAGCACCCCGGCCACCACGGCGGTCACCGCGAGCCCGCGTACGAAGGTGGGCAGCGCGGCGCGGGCCTCGGCCCGCCGGGCCGGGTGCAGCGCCCAGACGGCGACGAAGACACCGAGCGCGAGCGCGGCGAAGAAGAGGCCCTCGGCGGCGATCGAGAAGGCCACCGCCACCAGCACGCCGAGGATCACCCCGTCGCGCAGCCAGTGCGCGGGGCGGCGCAGCGCGAACAGCCGCCAGATCAGCAGCGGCACCAGCCAGCCGGCGGTCCAGTTCAGGTGGGCGTTGGCGTGCGAGACCATGCCGGGGGAGTAGGCGATGAACAGGCCGCCCAGCCCGGCGGCCAGCCGGCTGCGGACCAGGTGCCGGGAGAGCAGCCAGTACCAGGCCAGCGCCGTGGCGAACAGGTTCAGGGTGAGGATCACCAGGAACGTCGACGGCGCCCCGATCAGGTACGTGAGGGGGGCGAAGACCACCGCGTACACCGTGATCGAGGTGTTGACGGCGAGGTTGACGCCGTCCGGGACGTTGATCAGGTACGTGAAGAGCGGGTTGTCCCCGTGGGTGAGCGCGTGCCCGCCGAAGGCCAGCAGCCACTCGAAGAGCGCCTGGTCGCTGGAGTTGACGGTGATGGTGCGCACGTTCGGGTTCCGCCACAGGCCGCTGGTCACCCAGACGGCGAGTGCGAGCGCCACGAGCGCGACGATCAGGTCAGCCCGGTGGTCCCGGACGGCACGCGGAGGTGACGCGGGTGCGGGCCCGGTGGCCAGCGACGGGGAGGACGGCACGCAGCGGACGTTACCAACCGGACCTGGACGGGCCGGTCATACCTGCAAGGAGGGGACGGGTGTTGTTGGCCGGAGGTCGGCCCGGCGGTCGATGGTTCGGGGTACACAACGGTCGTCGTGAATGTGTGAGTGTGCGCCATGTCATAGCGGCGACACATCGACGTAACGTCTCGGCAATTCGACCGTGACCCAGTTCACAGTCCGCCCCCTCAGGAGGCCGCCGTGCGCCGCTCCTCATCCACCCTCAACCGGCTGCTCGGTGCGGTCGCCAGGCTCGTCCTCGCCGCAGCGGGCGCGATCACCCTCGCCACACCCGCCCAGGCCGCCACCCTCACCCAGGTCACCGGGTTCGGCTCCAACCCGGGCACCCTCGCGATGTACGCCTACCGGCCGGACAACCTGCCGGCCAACTCCCCGGCCGTGGTGCTGCTGCACGGCTGCACCCAGAACGCCTCCGGCTACTTCGCCAACTCCGGCTGGCAGAAGTACGCCGACCAGTGGAAGTTCGCCCTGATCGTCGCCCAGCAACCCTCCGGCAACAACGCCAACTCCTGCTTCAACTTCTTCGAGGCGGGGGACACCGCCCGGGGTCAGGGCGAGGCACTGTCGATCAAGCAGATGGTCGACCACGCCAAGGCGAACTTCGGGGTCAACGGCTCCCGGGTCTACGTCAGCGGCCTCTCCGCCGGCGGGGCGATGAGCGCGGTCATGCTCGCCACCTACCCGGACGTCTTCGCCGCCGGGTCGATCATCGCGGGCATCCCGTACCGCTGCGCCACCAGCATGGTCAACGCGTTCAGCTGCATGAACCCGGGCGCGGACAAGACCCCGGCCGCCTGGGGCGACCTGGTCCGCGGCGCGTACTCCGGCTACACCGGCCCCCGGCCGCGGGTGGCCATCTGGCACGGCACCTCGGACACCACGGTCACGCCGCTCAACGGCACCGAGTCGCGTGACCAGTGGACCAACGTGCGGGGGATCTCGCAGACCCCGACCAGCACCTCGTCGCTGCCCGGCAACACGAGCCTGGAGGTGTACGGCAACGACGAGGTACGCCTCTACCGGGTCTCCGGAATGGGCCACGGCACCCCGGTCGACCCGGGTTCCGGTGCCGATCAGTGCGGCAACGCGGCCGCCTACTTCCTGGACACCATCTGCTCGACGTACCGCGACGCGCTCTTCTTCGGCCTGAACGGCGGCGGCACCGACCCGACCCCGACGCCGACCACGCCGCCGACCTGCGTGACGGCCAGCAACTACGCGCACGTGACGGCGGGTCGGGCGTACCAGTCCGGCGGCTACGCCTACGCCAACGGCTCCAACCAGCGAATGGGCCTCTACAACACCTTCTACACCACCGCCCTGAAGCAGACCGCCCCCAACTACTGGGTGATCGGCTGCT
>NZ_WBKR01000252.1 GCF_008868155.1 Micromonospora sp. ALFpr18c | reverse complement strand
GTTGGGTGGGGAGGACCGTCGTCGACGGTGGGGCGTCGTCACCCGCGATTCGCTCGAACAGCCGCTCGGCGGCCACCCGGGCCAGCTCCCGTGTGTCGTACGCGACCACGGTCAGCGGGCGGGGCATCAGGTGGGCCAGTTCGAAGTCGTCGAAGCCGACCAGCGCGGCGGCACTGCCCCGCCGGTGCAACTCCTGCAGGGCACCGACGGTGAGCCGGTTGTTGGCGCAGAAGAAGGCGGTCGGCGGGTCCGGAAGGTCGAGCAGAGCGGCGACCGCCCGCCCGGCCTCCTCCGGCGCGATGAGCCGGTCGCGGACCAGCGACTCGTCCGGCTCGACGCCGGCGGCAGCCAGGGCCGAGCGCGCCCCGGCCAGCCGCTCACGCATCGTGGGCACGCTCGGCGCGCCCAGCAGGAGACCCACCCGGCGGTGCCCGTCGTCGAGCAGCGCGGCGACCCCGTCCTGGCTGCCGCCCCGGTTGTCCAGCAGGACGGCGTCCGCCTGCAGGCCCTGCGGCGGCCGGTCCAGGAACACCACCGGCATGCCCAGCTCGACCTCGCGGCGCAGAAACGAGTGGTCGAGACCGGCCGGCACCACCAGCAGCCCGTCGACCCGGCGCTGGGTGAAGTCCTGGAGTAGGGCGCGTTCCCGTTCCGGGTCCTCCTCCGAGGAGGCGGTGATCAGCATCGTGCCGTGCGCGGCGGCGATCTCGGCGGCGACACTGGCGATGGTGGCGTAGAACGGGTTGGCGATCTCCTCGATGAGCAGCCCCACCGTGGCGTTGAGCTGCCGGGAGCGCAGGTTCCGGGCGATGTCGTTGCGCCGGAACCCCAACTCGGCGATGGCGGCGAGGACCCGGCTCACCAGCTCCTGCCCCACCGGCTCGTCGTTGACCACCCGGGACACCGTCTTCAGACTGACCCCGGCATGCCGGGCCACGTCGACCATCGTCGGGCGCCGGCGCGTGGCCGGCCTGGTCGGGGTCTGCGTCACGGGGTGGTCCTCCACGGCGGGCGCGGGTCAGCGGTCGAGAGCGGCGAGCGCGTCGACCGCTTTACGGGCGGCGATGAGCACCGGATCCCAGACCGGCGCGTACGGCGGAGCGTAGCCCAGGTCCAGTGCGGTCATATCGTCCACCGTCATGCCGTTCCACAGCGCCACGGCCAGCGTGTCGATGCGCTTGGCCGCCTCGGACCAACCGACGATCTGCGCACCGAGCAACCGGCCGCTGGGCCGCTCGGCGATCAACTTGACGGTCATCGGCCGGGCACCGGGGTAGTAGCCGGCCCGGCTGGTCGACTCGGCGACCACCGAGACGAACTCGAAGCCGGCCGCCGTGGCGTCCCGCTCGCGCAGGCCCGTCCGCCCCACCTCCAGGTCGCAGACCTTGGTCACCGCCGTGCCGATCACGCCGGCGAAGGTGGCGTACCCGCCGCCGATGTTGATCCCGGCGACCCGGCCCTGCTTGTTGGCGTGGGTGCCCAGCGGGATGTGCACGGGCATGCCGCTGACCCGGTGCAGTGTTTCCACGCAGTCGCCGGCGGCCCAGACCCCGGACAGCCCGGGCACCCGCATCCGGCGGTCCACCCGGATCGCGCCGGTCGGCCCGAGCGGCAGCCCGGCCGCCTCCGCGAGTGCGGTGTTGGGGCGTACGCCGAGCCCCAGGACCACGACGTCGGCCGGAATCGGCCCCTCGGCGGTGACCACGGCGGACACCCGGCCGTCGCGCTGCTCCAGGCCGGTCACCGTCAGGCCGCTGCGGATCGTGATGCCGAGGCCGCGCATGGCGTCGGCGACCAGCTCGGCCATGTCCGGGTCGACCGTCGACATGGGTTGCTCGGCCTGCTCGACCAGGGTCACGGTGAGGCCGCGTTGGATCATCGCCTCACCCATCTCCACGCCGATGTACCCGCCACCGATCACCACCGCCCGACGCGGCTGCGGATCGCCGTCCAACCACTCGCGCAGCGCCGCACCGTCGTCGAGGGTCTGCACGCCGAACACCCCGCCGAAGTCCGCCTGCGCCCACGGTGGCTTCACCGGCACCGCGCCGGCCGCGTACATCAGCTCGTCGAAATGTTCCCGGACCTCGCCGCCGCCCTTCAGGTCCCGGGCCACCACCTCGCGGCGGTCCAGGTCGATGGCGGTGACCTCATGGCGGATCCGCACGTCGATGGAGAACTTCGTGCGGAACGTGTCCGGATCGCGGGCGATCAACTGCTCCGGGCCGGGGACCAGCCCGCTGATCCAGTACGGGATGCCGCAGGCCGAGTAGGAGGTGAAATGGCCGCGCTCGAAGACCACGATCTCCAGGTCGTCGCGATCGCGGCGACGACGGGCCTGGGACGCCGCCGACATGCCGGCGGCGTCCCCGCCGATGACGATCAGCCGTTGCGCCACGGGATCATCCTGTCACGAGGCGCTCAGCCACGGGTCTGACGCGCCACGTCCTGCACCACGTCGGTGAGCCGCCCGGTGCGGGCGTACACCGCGCGCTGCCGAGCGGCGCCGCTGCCGTGCCGGCGCAGCCCACCCAGCAGGTCGGTCACCTCCGCCCAGTCGCCGTGCTGCTCCAGAGCCGGCCGCATCCGTTCCACGAACCGGTCCAGCAACTCCCAGGCCGGGCGCAGCTCGCCGGTGGTGACGTCGACGCCCTTGCCCTCCAGGCCGTCGTGGGCGGCCCGCCAGTGCGCGCCGACCAGCAGGTGGTGGTCGGTCTGCAACGCTGGCCGGCCCGCCTCGACGTCGGCGATGGCGGTCGCCACCACCGCCCGGACCAGGGCCGCGACCAGCACCGCGTCGTCCACCGACGGGCAGACGTCGCCGATCCGCAGCTCCACCGTCGGGTACTTCGCCGACAGCCGGGCGTACCAGTAGAGCATCCCCTCGTCGAGCATCACCCCGCTGGAGATCAACTGGCGGATCAGCCGTTGGTAGTGCTCGTGCGACTCCAGCCAGGGCGTCGGCGCGACCGACGGCCAGCGCTCCCACTCCACCGACCGCCAGCTCGCGTAGCCAGTGTCCTCGCCCCGGGCGAACGGGGAGTTGGTGGTCACCGCGTGCAGCATCGGCAGCCACGGCCGTACGTGGTTGAGCACCTGCACGCCGGTCTCCGGGTCGGGGATGCCGACGTGCACGTGCATGCCGTTGTTGCCCGGTCCGGGGACGAGCAGCCGGAAGCGTTCGATCATCCGGTCGAAGCGGGGCTTGTCCACCACCGGCGGCACCGGGCCGTCCACCGGGCCGGTGCCGATGGCCAGCAGTCGTACGCCGGCCCGCTCGGCGGCGTCGGCGAGCGCCTCCCGCAGGACGCCGAGGGAGTGCCGGATCGAGGACAGCTCCAGACCGGGCGGAGTGCCGATCTCGATCTGGCTGGTCTGGAACTCGCGCTCCACCTGGCCGCGCAGCTCCGCCGGCACCTGCTCCATCACCAGGTCGACGGCGGGAACCGCGGCCCCGGTGTGCGGGTCGACGAGCAGGAACTCCTCCTCGACACCAACGGTGAGCACATCGGTCCCCGCGGTCGTTCCGCTGGGAGCCTCCGCCACCTGGCCGGTCATCGACACCACCGTCCGTTCCTGCCGTCCGCGGTCCGTCCGCGTCGGTCCGCCGTCTGGTTACCCAACGTGGCGACGACGGGAAACGTGGCGTGCCGTCCAGGGGTTGGTGCGATTCGGTCGGGCGGCGTGACACCGGGTCCTATGCTCGGCCCGTGCCGGTGCTGCTGGGGGTCCTCCAGGTCGCGTGGATGTCCGCGTTCGCCCAGCTCACCCTGCTCGCGGGCCGCCCCGCCGACCTGCTCGCCGGTGCCGCGCTGACCGCCTTGGTGCTGCTCGCCGTGGTGCTCGCGGCGCGGGTGCTCGGCCGTTCGGGCGCGCCCGGCGCCGGGCCGCGGTGGGCCGGGCTACGGGCCCGCTCCCGTGCTCGTCGGATGCCCCGGCAGATCGACCCGGACGCCCCCGGTCGTCCCCGCCCCCGCGCACCCGGTCACCCCTCGGTCGCGTAGCGCCTCGCGCCACGCGGCCGATCCCGCCGTCACCGGTCCTCCCGCCGGGCGGACGCCGCCGGGGGAGGACCCCACCGGAATCGGACCGAGGGGTAACCCATGCTCGCCTTCGCACCACTGCACGACACGGTCGCCGCCGCCGGCACCGCGCTGTCCTGGCTCACCGACCTGCTCGAACCACTGGCCGGCGGGATGGCGACCGCCGCCGCGATCGTGCTGTTCACCATCGCCGTCCGACTGGTGATCTCGCCGCTCACCGTCGCGCAGGTCCGCGGGGAGCGACGCCGTGCGGCGCTCGCCCCCCAGGTGCGCGATCTCCAGCAGCGGTACGCCGACGACCCGGCGACGCTTCAGCGGGAGGTGTTCGCGTTGTACCACGAGGCCGGCGCCAACCCGATCACCGGCTGCCTGCCGCTGCTGCTCCAGGCGCCGTTCCTGCTCGTGCTGTACCGGTTGTTCACCACCAGCGAGGGCGGCACCGGGCTGCTGGACGAGCGGCTGGCCGGCCTGCCGCTGGGGCACCATCTCAGCGACGGGCTGGGCGGCGCGGCCGGGCCGCTGTTCGGCGTACTCCTGGCCGTGCTGCTGCTGGTGGCCTGGTGGTCGTCGCGGCGGGCGCGCCGGGCGCAGGCGGCGGTCGGCACGGTCGCCGGTACGCCCACCGAGGGCCCGGGCGCGGCCACGCTCGGCCGGCTGCTGCCCCTGCTGCCGTTCACGACGGTGCTGGTGGCGCTGGTGCTGCCGCTCGCCGCGGTGATCTACCTGGTGACCACGAGCGTGTGGTCGGCGATCGAGCAGGCGGTGCTCCGGCGACCGCAGGCCGCGACTCCGTCGTGATGATCAGTGGCGACCGGCGGTCACCGACCGCCGGTCGTCGCGTTCCCGGCGGCGGCGGACCTTACGGATCACCCAGGTGACCAGCATGACGACGAAGACCACGCCGATCGCGTAGTTGAACCAGTCGCTGTAGCGCTCGACGTTCTGCCAGCGGCTGCCCAGCGCGTAGCCGGCACCGACGATGAGGGCGTTCCACACGCCGCTGCCGAGCGTGGTGAGCAGGATGAACTCGCCCAGCGGCATCCGGTTCGCGCCGGCCGGGACGGAGACCAGGCTGCGGACCACCGGCACCACCCGGCCGATCAGCACCGCCCACCGGCCGTGCCGTTCGAACCAGCGGTCGGCCTTCTCCAGGTCGTCGCGGTCCACCAACGGAATGCGGTCCAGCCAGCGCTTGAGCCGTTCCTCGCCGAGCGCCGCGCCGAGCCAGTAGAGCACCAGCGCGCCGACCAGCGAGCCGACCGTCGCGGCCACCACCACGAGGACGACGTTGAACGTGCCCTCGTGGGCCAGGAAGCCGGCCATCGCCAGCACGATCTCGCTGGGGATCGGCGGGACGATGCTCTCCAGGGCGACCAGCAGCGCGACGCCGACCGGGCCCATCACCTCGATCACCGAGGCCACCCAACCGGTCAACCCGGTGAACTCGGACGGGTCACCAGTCTGGGCGTACGCCATGGTCGTCCTTCCGGTCGGCTGTCGGGGATCGGAGGGTGTTACCCACTGCCGGCCCTGCTACACCCGCGCTCAGTGCTCCGGGTGCAGGGCGGTGTCGGCCGGCCCCTGCCGCCACCCGGTGAACACGACGGTCAGCCCGGCACGCACCGGGGCGCAGCAGAACGGACCCGCCACGGCCTCGGCGGCCGGGTCCAGCGGGGCGAGCCGGACCAGTTGCCACGGCTCGTCGTCGGCCCGCGCCCGCACGGTCAGCGCGTCGCCGGCACGGCTGACCCGTACGGTCACCTGCCGGCCCGCCCACCGCGGCACCGGCGCCACCGACCAGTCGGAGAACTCCCGGGTCACCACCGCGCCGAGGTGCAGCTCGCCGTCGCTCATCTCGACGCCGGCCTTGGTCCAGGTCCGCTCGTCCACCCGCACCAGCGCGCCGGCCTGGTCGAACTGCCCGCTGAGGTCCAGCCGGAAGCTCACCTCCATGGCGCTGCCGACCGGCAGCGGCGCCAGCAGGGCGGGGCCGTTGTCGTGCACGAAGCCGTAGCTGGTCCGCCGCCAGAAGTCGGTCTCCGCGGCCGGTTCGACGACCAACTCGCCGGCCGGGCCTTCCTCGGTGCGCACCGGCGGGTGCAGCCACCGGCCCCGGGACCAGTCCAACGGTTCGCTCGGCGGAATTACCCTGGGGTGCGGTCCGAAGCCCGGTGGCTGCGGTTCGTCCCCGGGCATCCGCCTGGGGCGTTTCCGTATCTGCCCGGGCAGTCCGGCTACAACAAGCGGCTGCGTGCGGCGGTGCCGCTGCTCAAGCGGGCGATCCGCGTGGTCGCTTCGGACACCGACCTGTGGACCGACGCCACCTGGGTGGTCGACTCGACGCCGGTCGAGTGCGGCCGGTCCAGGCCGACGGTGAAACGCTCGGACCTGGCCGGGTGGGCCGGCTACTGCGCCTCGCACTCGCGGTTCTTTTGGGGACTTCGGCTGCATCTGATCTGCACCCCGGCTGGCTTGCCGATCACCTGGGCCCTGGCGACACCGAAGGTCGACGAACGTCAGGTCCTGATGGCTGTCCTTGACCACGATCCCGGCCTCATCGCCGAGCGTCCAGGCCTGCTGATCGTCGCGACAAGGGATACGTGTCCGCGGAGTTGGACCGATGGCTGGCAGAACGTGGGGTGCGGTTGCTCGGACCGTCGTACCGCAACCGCACCCCACGCCCGGACGAACACCTACTGAAACCGATCCGGCAGCTCATCGAGTCCGTCAACGACACGTTGAAGGGCCAACTCGACCTCGAACTGCACGGCGGACGCAGCATCGAAGGCGTCGCAGCACGCATCGCGCAACGCCTCATCTCGATGACCACCGCGATCTGGCACAACCGGGCCACCGGCCAACCCCTGACCAGATCCTTGATCGCCTACGACCACTGACCAGACTTCGGACTTACTCGTCTAGACCATCGCCCCGAGTTGTAGTCGGAACGCCCGACACGTATAATTGGAGTCCTGCTCACAATTTGGAGGTCAGTCCGAATGGAACATCAACAAAAGGGATCATATCGTAGTGGCTCTTCGGCAGAGTTACCGTATCTTGAGGGCGCTTCGAAAGAACAAGTCGATGCCCTGTTCGAACTAACACCAACGCAGCGAATTCTTGATTTCAGGAAGGCCAAATATCGAGAGCGAAAAAGTCAACTTGCCGAAGGGGGCGAGCAGTTTTCGTCGTGGCGTACTGACTATCCTTCAACTAGGATCAGCCCTCCAACGCCGACCAGCCCGTCTCTACCAGCGGTCGCAGGACCGCAGAACCTTAGTCAGTTGTCCGCGATGCAAAGTTCCATTCCGCGTACTGCTAACAGGCCAGCAACAACGCGACCAGCATCGCCGGCTCCGCCCGCCGGCGCACATGACTCGGCGACTCGATCAACGCCGCGTGCTCCCACTCCGTGACGGCCTTGACCGCCACGTCGCGCAGCACGTGTTCCCCGGCAGATGGTCGAACGCGCGGATCGGGGACTACCTGACCAGCGGTGGAGCGACCATGCCGACCACCTTGGCCAAGGCCCTGGCGCGGCTGCGCCGCGGCGACACCCTGGTGATCACCCGGCTGTCGCGGCTGTTCCGCAGCCTCAACCTCGATCCGTCAGAGGGTATTGATCCCTTGGTACGGCTTTCGGCTTGACCGTTTTGTCCCTTATGGTGTGAGGTGTGTGCGTCGTCTGTCACGACGGTGTGCCGGGTCTCCGATTCCCGGGGTGCGGCCCTTTCCGGCTCGCTGGGACGGTTGTTGCTGGTCAGGTGGGTGTGGGTAGGGCGTTCAGGCGTTGCCAGCAGAG
>NZ_WBKR01000251.1 GCF_008868155.1 Micromonospora sp. ALFpr18c | reverse complement strand
AGGCGCCGGCGTCCACGGCTGGAAGCAGGCCCTCAACGCCTTGGACATCTTCTTCCCAGGCCGCATCCCCATCGATGTCCGATAGTTAGACAGGATAGGGCGTTACACAGAAATTCGGACAGGCTCGAGGAGTGGTTGAACGACTCGAAGACGGTCTTCCCGGTAACCATCGATCCGGCGGTGACGCTGAAGCCGAACTACGACGCGTTCGTGCAGGCCGACTACACCTCGGACCAGTCGGCTGCCACTGAACTGAAGCTGGGCACCTTCGATGGGGGCACGCTGGTAGCGCGCTCGTTTCTCAACTTCAGCGGCATGACCTGGCTGGCTGGCAAGCAGGTGCAGGCAGCCACCCTCTATCTGTGGAACCACCACTCGTGGTCGTGCACGGCGCGGCAGTGGGAGGCGTGGCGGGTCGACGCGGTTGGCACGGTCACCAGGTGGAACAACCAGCCGGTCTGGCGTGAGCGGGCCGGTTACACCTCGACGACCAAGGGCTACAACTCCGGCTGCAACGACGGCTGGGTGAATGTCCCGGTCACCGGCGTGTTCGCGGTGACCGCAGGCAACGGGTGGTCCACCGCGAACATTGGGCTTCGGGCGACCTCGGAGACTGACAACCTGGGGTGGAAGCGGTTCAACTCGATGGAGGGGGCGAACGATCCGTACGTCACGCTGACCTACCAGTCGCTGCCGACCGTCACCGCGCGCACGACCGTACCGTCCACGCCCTGCGCGACCGGCTCGGGTACTCCGTATACCAACACGAAGACGCCGCAGCTGCGCGCGCAGATCAACGACGCTGAGGGCTCGCAGATTCGGGCCGAGTTCGAGTGGTTGACCAGCGGTGGCACCCGGATCGGCGGCACCACCGCCGGGCCTGGCGCGTCCGGCTCCTGGCTGGCGGCCTCCGTCCCGGCCGGCGCGTTCGCCGAGGGGGGAACCTATTCCTGGCGAGTACGCGGCAACGACGGCATCGCCAACGGCGCGTGGACCGGCAATTGCTCCGTCATCATCGACACCATCGCGCCCTCGGCTGCACCGACGGCCTCCTCGAACACCTACCCGGCGGGTCAGTGGGCGGGAGCGGCCGGCACCGCCGGAAACTTCACCTTCACCGCCTCCGGGGTCACCGACGTGGCCGCCTACGAGTACGGGCTGAACACCAACCCGCCGACCCATGCGGTGAACGCGCCAAGCCTGGGCGCGAACGCCAACGCGTCGATCACCCCGACGACGGACGGCCCGCAGACCCTCTACGTCCGGACCCGCGACCGTGCCGGTAACCAGTCGGCGATCACGACGTACACCTTCAACGTCGGTTCCGGGGCAGTCACCTCCCCCAAGGAGGGTGACCTCACCGCGGCGAACACCGCGATCACGGGTGTCGGCCAGGCATCGGCCACCGGTGTCACCTACCAATGGCGACGCGGAGACGCCGACGCGTGGGTGGCCGTCCCGGCTGCTCACGTGAGCGTGGCTGCGGGCGGCGCGGCGGTCACCTGGCCGCTGGCCACCAGCGGCGGCGGAGCCTTCCCTAAGCTGAACTGGGACGTGGAGGCGACACTCACCGCCGCAGATGCGCAGTCGATTCCCCGCGACGGCCCGCTGCAACTGCGAGGCACCTTCACCGGCGGCACCGGCGGCACGTCCAGCCCCGTGAAGATCACCTTCGATCGAACCCAGGCATCGGCCGCGTCCGAGGCGGTCGGGCCTGGCTCAGTCAACCTGATCACCGGTAACTACAGCCTGTCCGACAGCGACGTGTCCGTAGACTCGTTCGGCAGTGACCTGACTGTCATCCGTTCCTACAACACCCGCCGGGCAAACGACACCGACGCGGCGAACATGTTCGGCCCCGGCTGGGTTTCCGGCACGGTGATCGAGGAGGCCGACGCGCCCTACACGGCGTTGACTGTCTACGGCTCGCTCATTCAGGTCGGGCTTCCCGAGGGCGACACGATCGGCTTTACTAAACGCACCGCCGCCGCGTTCGATCCTGAAGTCGGCATGGAATCGCTGAAATTGGCCTACGACGGCGGCGGCGACAAGTACACCCTCGCCGACAACGACGGCAACACGGTGCTGTTCACCCGGGTCACCAGCTCTGCGGCCGGTGAATACTTTCCGACCTCGGTCACCGCGCCCGGCAGTAACCAGACCAGTACATTGAGCTGGGAGAAGGTGACGATCGACAGCAAGGAGATCATCCGGCCCACCCGGATGCTGACTCCGGTATCAGACGGGGTCAGCTGCGCCACTCTGACCCGCGGCTGCCGGGCCCTCACCTTCACCTACGCGGCCACCACGACCGCGACTGGCACGGCGGAGGCATCCTGGGGCGATTACATGGGTCGGGTGAAGGAGATCGCCTTCACCGCATGGGACCCGGACCTGTCCACCCCCGCGATGCGGAGCGTGCCGATGGCCCGGTACGCGTACGACAACGCCGGGAAGCTGCGGGCAAGCTGGGACCCACGCCTGGACTGGAACGACGCCGGTACCACCCGGCACCTCTGGGACACCTACGACTACACGGCGGGCGGGATTCTCAGCGTCATCAAGCCGGTGGCCGCAGAGTCGTGGCAGCTCAGCTACACCACCATCCCGGGTGACCCCGGGCCGGGCCGACTGCACAAGGTGACACGGTCGGCGCTGACCGCCGGAACCGCCACGCAGACGGTGATCTACAAGGTCCCGGTCTCCGGCACCGGCGCACCGTACGACCTTTCACCGGGGCAGACCAGCCGATGGGCCGAGACCGAAGCGCCAACCGACGCCACCGCGTTCTTTCCGGCCAACCAGGTCCCGGACGGTGACCCGGCTGCGGGCACCCTGCCGTCGTCGTACGAACGGGCGGCGGTCATTTACCTCGACGCCAACGCGCGGGAGGTCAACACCGCCACACCGGGAGGCCACATCGGCGCCACCTGGTACGACCAGTGGGGCAACACCGTCCGCACGCTGACCGCCGGCAACCGGGCACGGGCCCTCAACGCCGGTTCGTCGGACGACGCTGCGGCGGAGAGCATGCTCGCCCGCAGCCGCTCCACCCTTAACACCTACTCCTCCGACGGCCAACGGCTCACCAGCACCTTGGAGCCAGAGCACGACGTGATGCTGCCCAACGGAACAACCGTACGTGGGCGCAAGCACATCATGAACACCTACGACCAGGGCGCGCCGACCACGGGCGCCCCGTTCAACTTGGTGACCACCCAGGTCGTCGCCGCCCGAATCTGGGACAGCAACGGCCTGGAGAACGACACCGACCAGAAGACCACCACCACCGGGTACGACTGGACGCTGCGCCAGCCGACCCTGGTGACGGTCGACCCGAGCGGGCTGGCCCAAACCACCCGCACCGCGTACGACCCGATCACCGCCCTGGCCACCTCGACCACCGCTCCGGCAGGCGGCACCACCACCAACACGCCCGCCACCCAGAAGACCATCTACTACCGAGCGACCTCCGGGTCTGGCTACAGCGAGTGTGACCTGAGGCCGGAGTGGGCTAACCTGCCGTGCCGGGTACAGCCCGGGGGCCAGGCCGCCAGCGGGCCGGAACTACCGGCCAAGGTCACCACCTACGACATGTTCAACCAGCCGAGGATAGTCACCGAAAAGACCAGCGCCGGCACGCTGCGGACTACCACTACAACCTACGACAACGCGGGCCGTGCGTACGAAACAAGCATGGCCGTCGCCTCCGGGCTCGGCACGGCCGTCCCGGTGAGCCGAAACGTCTACGAACCGGCCACCGGCCAACTGCTGCGGACCCAGTCCGTAGCGAGCGGCGTGGCCACCGCCCAGGTGATCCGGGCATACGACACCCTCGGCCGGCAGACGTCCTACACCGACACCGACGGCAACGCCTCCACCACCACGTACGACCTGCTCGGCCGCGTGGCGACCAGCAATGACGGCAAGGCACAACGGACGTACACCTACGACGGGGGCAGCGAGCGACGCAGCCTGTTGACCTCCATCGATGACACTCAGGCCGGAACGTTCTCCGGCGGCTACGACGCCGACGGCAACCTGACGTCGGAGACCTGGCCCAACGGAGTGCAGGTCACCTCGGAGACCGACGAGGCAGGCACCCAGGTCGGCATGACCTATGTCAAGCCGGGCTGCGCGGCGACCGACTGCACGCTCTACAGCGAGTCGGTGGTGGAGTCGACGCACGGGCAGTGGCGGGACCACGCCTCGACGCTCTCCACCCAGGGCTACACCTATGACCAGGCCGGCCGGCTGACCACCATCCGGGACACCATCGGCGGGCAATGCACCACCCGGTCGTACGGCTTCAGCGCGTCGGCCAACCGCAACACGCTCGCCGAGTACGCGCCGGGGACAGACGGCGCCTGTCAGACCACCACGCCAGCGTCAACCCGGACCTGGACGTACGACACCGCGGATCGGACGAGCACCACCGGCTACGTCTATGACGCACTCGGCCGCACCACAACGGTCCCCGGAGTCGACACCGGCAACCCAGCAGGCGGCAACGTCACCGCGACGTACCACGTGACGGACCTGGTCGACACGGTCACCCAGAACGGCCGCACCACGGACTACACGCTGGATGTCAGTGGCGAGCGGTTCCGGTCCTGGACCGACAACGCCAGCGGCACCGCCGTGCAGTCGGTAAACCACTACGACGGAGACGATGACAGCCCGGCCTGGACCCAGGAGACGGTCGACCGTTTCACCCGGCCGCTTACCGGGCTTGCCGGCATGGCCGGCATGTTCAACAGCGAAAGCGGCCAGGTCGACTGGCAGGTCACCAACCTGCACGGCGACGTGGTCGCGACGATTCACGCCGACGACGCGGGACTGTCCAGTACCAGCGAAACCACGGAATACGGCACCCCACGCGACACCGATGACATCGGTGCCCAGCGGTACGGGTGGCTCGGAGCCCTGCAGCGGGCCGCAGACGCCCCGTCCGGCATCATCCTGATGGGCGTCCGTCTCTACAACCCGACCATCGGTCGCTTCCTTTCGGTTGACCCCTTCTATGGGGGAAACGCCAACGCCTACATCTACCCGGCCGATCCGGTCAACCGCTTCGATCCCACTGGCCTGAAGGAGGTCGACGACGGCGGCTACAGCAACAGCTGCAAATGCACCAGCAAGAACAAGCAGTGGCGGCACTACACGACGACCAGCTGGAGCACGTCCAAGTGGCACAACTCATCGTACAACCAGCTCCCCAGGCATTTGAAGGCGTTCATCAAGGAGGGGATCGCCAGATTTGCTGGATGGGGCGTTGTGACAATCGACAATATTAAATATCAATACCGGACGCGTCATAAGATCTACCGTAGGTGCAAGGGTGGCCAGTGGCAGTACCGCTGGGACCGCGAGGAGCAGGAGCGCGTGCGGAGCGTGCTCAGTATCGCCTGGTGGGGTGACCAGACGATCACCAGTCGCTGGGGCTCCGCCGGGACTGGCTGAGAATGCCGAAAGAGGCCTGAAAGGATACCCATGTTTGATTCAGGGATTTACCTCGGTGTCACACTTATCATCTCCCTGGTGTGCGCTTACTTCAGCGACAAGATCGCCGACCGCAAGGGCGTGCGTCATTCAGGGTTCGCAGTACTAGGGTTCGTCCTCGGGCCGGTAGGGGTGGCATTCGCCGTCTTAAAGAAGCCGGTCGGGCTCGGCCGCTAATAGCGCAGTCAGCTCCCGCATCTCACCAGTGGGCCCTCCAACCACAGATCTTCGGTTGGAGGGCCCACCTGACTGTGGTGTGACTACACTCAGCGCTTGCCGCCGGCGAATAGCACTTCCCCGGTTATCCCAGCGGGCGGCTTCCGGGGCCAGGAGGGGCACCACGGGGCCGCGCTCAAGAATCTTGCAGATCGCGGCGAGGGCGACCAGCTTCAGCGAGAGCTCGTACCAGTCTTCGTTCGGGGTCCATGCCTTCGCGGCTTCGGCTTTGGCTTGGTGATGGACGAGTTCAACTTGCGGATTTGCGTCCTCGGCGTCGACCGGGACCGGTTCGCCGGCCGCACACCCTCGTCGTCAACGCCGGCCACTCCGCCGCCAACACCCTGCTCTCCCTGGCCGACCTCGCCGCCGGGCACCGGGCACCGGGCACCGGGCACCGAGGTGACATGGGCGATCCGTACCGCCTCAACGGCGGCGCCATGATCATATACACGCCCCGATCCGCAGGGGACTCCTGAGACCAGGCAAAACGGTCGCCCCACAAATGTTCAGCTGGCGACCACAGCAGCACACCCGTGCGACCCATTCCTGGGCCTCGGAAGAGAGAAGCCGCAGGTCAGCAGCCTGCGGCTTAGATAAAAACACGGTTTAGGAAACCGATGCTCTATCCCCTGAGCTACGAGGGCGCGAGGGCCTAGTCTAGCGACCTGGGGGTTCACCTGGGGTGGCAGGGAGTGGCCCACGTTCCCCGGACCGCCGTTCTCCCAGCCCAGGACCACACGCCGAGCACACGATCCCCGGTTTGCGACCGGCGGTCGGCTGCAGTGACCCGCGTTGGCACCGGTTCGCCCCGGTTGGCATCCGCTGGAGAGCACACACCGCGCACATCATCGATGATCAAAGACGTTCCGTCCATACACGCCTTCAGCGTCGCCGCGTCCCCGTCTGGCGCGAGAGCCAAGAGTTCGTGCTGCACCACGACCTGACCAACGTCATCCGTGTTGGCGACCTCACCGTCCTCGACCGTGACGGCTGGGCCTGGCTCCGCGAGATCAAGACCAATCAGCGGTATCGGCTTCCTGCCCAGGAGCGGCTGCTGGCCGACACCTCGCAGGTCCTCGCCGACGAGACCGGCACGTTGCCCAGCGGCTACGTACCAGTACGCACCACCATCGATTACCGCACCGACTTGGCGGGCCTGCGTGACATCCTCGCCTTGGCGCATGCGCGGACGGGTATCGCCGGAGGCGTGGTCTCGTCCGGTCGCGCGGTCGTGGCGGCCAGTCAATTCACCGCCGCCGGCCGGTACACCGCTGAGGAGTTCGGCAGTCGGTTCAGCGCCGAACTCGCTCGGGTCTGCCGCCGCATCGGCGCCGACCACCCTGGGCACACGCTGACGCTGCTGAGCATCGACCAGGCTGGTCGTACTCTCGTGCGCCCACCCTGGGCGATTTACCCGATCGAGGCCGTGGTTGCGGCCAGCCTCATCGCCGACGGCATGTTCTTCGCCGTCTGCATGAATCCGAACAAGATCATCGACTCGCTGGCCAAGGCCGGTGTCGAAGCGTCCTGGCTGCAGCTTCTCGACGGCACCGAAGATCCCTCGAAGCCGTTGTTAAACGTGGCCGCACGGTCGGGCGGCCGGCTCTCGTCGACGTCCCTGAACTTCGCCGCAATCGCGGAGCTGATGCTCGAGCTGATTGATCTCGGCACCTGGAGCCGGCAGGTCGCCGCGATGCTCAGCGGTGAGTTCGCTGCCGGCACGCGGCCCTGGCCGTGCTTTGCCAGGGAGGCCAGAGTCTGGGCCTGATTGCCCGGACGCCGGCTGTCTGGCTCGGTGCCATCGCCCGGCGCATTAGGCCGTTGTGATCAATGTTGAGCGTCTGTTCTCGGCGCTGCCGGTCAGCAGGGTGAACTCGTACTCTCCCTCGCCGTCGGACGTCATCGCGTAGCCGGAGTACGCGCCGGTGAGCGCGGGTGGGGTCGTCATAGCGGTGTGACGCGAGATGCACGTCCAGGCGTTGTCGACCAGCCGTACGCACGCGATGCCGTGGGCCTTGGCGAAGTCAAGGGCACGGCGAGTTCAGGCGGTCGTAGCATTTGATCTTGGTGGGTCGGTGGGACAGGATTCCCGCTGTGCGCAACATGTTGACCTTGACCGATCGTGAGGAGATCTCCCGTGGCCTGGCTGAGGGTCTGGAAT
>NZ_WBKR01000250.1 GCF_008868155.1 Micromonospora sp. ALFpr18c | reverse complement strand
GCGGTGGACGCGGGCGGGCGGGTCGTGGCCGCGGTCGTCGGTGTGGACGGGCGGCTCTGGACTGCCCGGCAGCGCCGTGCGGGCAGCGGGACGCAATTCGGTGACTGGACGGCCACCGGCGCGGAGCGGAGACGGGCATGAGCGGGGCGGGCATGAACGAGAACCTTCGCGGTCTGGCATCCGACGCGTTGCGGCGCTGGCCCCGGCTGCGGGTCGCCCTGCGCCGGGCCGACCGGCAACTGACCCGACAGGTGACGCAGTTGAAGGGCACCGTGCGGACGCAGGCGCCCAAGCGCCTCTTCCGTGCCGCGTTGCCGGCCGGGCCGGTGATCGAGGCCCGCTTCGTGGGGGTGCTCGACGGTCACACCCTCAACCTGGACCTCGCGGTGCCGGCCGCGCTCGCCGCCGACGTGGTCGGCGCGGAGCTGCACCTCGTCCGCGGCGCGACCCGGCTCACCGCGCCCGCCGACCTGCGTCGCGCGCCCGCCGGCCTGTCCGTGTCCGCCGCCGTCCTGCTCTGCGGTCGACCGGGTGGTCTGGACCTGGCCGAGGGTCCCCCCTGGCGGGTCGAGTGTCGCCTGATCCGCGCGCCGGGCGGTGGAGATCCCGTCCGGGTGTTCGGAGGGGTGACCGAGCGGCCCGCCGGCCCCACCGTGGCGGCGCCGCCGTGCCCCGACTCGGGACACCGGTACCGACCGCTGACCGACCAGGCCGGCCGACTGACGCTCGCCGTCACGGCTCCCGGCGCGCTGGCCGAGCTGACCGACGTCCGGCTGGACTGGACCGGGGCGAGCCTTGAGGTGCGCACGGTCGGTTGGCGGGCCGACGGGCCGGTGGAGGTCGGGTTGGAGCCGCGTGGCGGCGGCGAGTTCCTTCGCGTTCGTGGTGAGCCGGTCGGCCCGGACCTGCTGCGGTTCGCCCTGCCGCTGGCGCCGATGACGGAGGCCGGTTACGACCGGGAGAGGATCTTCGACGTCCGCCTGCACTCCGGGTCGCGTCGGCTGCGGGTGGGCACGGTGCTGCACGACCTCGCCAACCCGAAGAAGTCGCTGCGGCCACCGGCGGCGATGGTCTGGGCCGCGCCCGGCCGGTCGGTCCGCGTACGGCCCTACTTCACGCCGGCCGGCAGCCTCGCCCTGGCCTGTCTCCCCATTCGATCCCGCCCGACGGACGGCAACTCATGAAGATCACCTATCTGCTCACCTGGGCCGACGCCATCGGCGGTACGGAACGCACCGTCCTGCGCCAGGCGAACTGGTTGGCACACCGCCACGAGGTGGAGGTCATCGGTGTCCTGCGCACCCGTGACGAGATGCCGTTCGAGGTGGATCCCGCGGTCCGTCTGGTGCACCTGCTGGACGCCCGGGGTGGCGTGCCCCGGCCGGTGCGGGGCGGGATGCCCGACGCCGTCGCCGACGCGCTCGCCGCCGAGCCCAGCGCGCTGGTGCAGCGGCACTGGGAGGGCGCGTTCTCCGCGCTCTCCGACCTCGAACTCGAACGCGTGCTCGGCGAGACCGACGCCGACGTGGTGGTCACCACCACCCCGGCGTTGCTGGCCGTCGCCGCGAAGCTGCTGCCCCGCCGTGTCGTGATCGTGGCGCAGGAGCACCGCGTCGCCGAGCTGCGCGGCTCCTCCGGTGAGCCGTTCGGGCTCTTCGCCCCCCGGGCCGACGCGATCGCGTTGCTCTCCCGGCCCACCCGGGACTGGTTCGCCGACCTGCTGGCCGACGCCGCGCCCCGGTTGGTCGTGCTGCCCAACCCGATCGAGGATGGCTACCGTCCACAGTCGACGCGGGAGACCCGTACCGTCGTGATGGCTGGTCGGCTCAGCCCGGAGAAGCAGTTCGAGCACGCGATCGCCGCCTTCGGCCAGCTCGCACCGGACCATCCCGACTGGCGGTTGCGGATCTTCGGTGACGGATCCCGTACCCGGCTGGAGGAGCGGATCGCCGGCCTCAAACTCGGCAACCAGGTCCACCTGCTCGGCCCGACGGAGAACATCGAGGACGAGTGGGCCAAGGCGTCGGTGGCGATGGTGACGTCCCGCGTCGAGTCCTTCGGCCTCACCCTGATCGAGGCCATGAGTGCGGCCGTGCCGGTGGTGGCGTACGACTGCCCCAACGGCCCGCGTGAGGTGATCGAGGACGGCGAGACCGGGTTCCTGGTCGCCGCCGACAACGTCGACGAGCTGGCCGCCGCGCTGCGCAAGCTCGTCGAGGACGACGGTCTGCGGCACACGATGGGCCGCGCCGCGCTGCGCGACGTGGAGCGCTTCTCGGTCGATCGGGTGATGCCGCAGTGGGAGCAGCTCTTCACCGAGCTGCTCGCCGACCGGGGTCGCCCCGGGTGGGCCGACCGACGCCTCGCTGCGGTCGCGGCGCACCAGGCCCGCCGGGCGGCGCCGAACGTGGTGCCGAGCAGGGCCGCCGCCCGTAGCGTCGGTGCCGTCGACGTGGAGGCCTGGGCGGCCGGAGTCGAGGCGGGACGCGATGATCTGCTGTGGACGCGGGGGCAGCTGACCCGCCTGCGCGACTCCACGCCGTACGAGGTGGCGCGGGACAATCTCGACCTGACCGTGGACAGCCTCGACGCCGCGGGCATCGACTACTTCCTCGTCCGGCAGATGTCGCCGACCTTCCGGGTGGCGGTGCGGGACGAGTCACGGCAGTCCGTGCTGGCCACCCTCGCTCGCCGACACGCCGCTCGGCCGGTCTATGTGGAGGCTTTCGACAAGCGCAACCGCACGATGGGCGTCTGGCCGGCGGCGGCCGTCGCCGGCGTCGCCGCCATGACCACGGCCGCGTGGCTCCGGGTCTTCGAACCCGCGATGACCCAGTCGCAGACGCTGCGGCTGGGCACCATCTACGGATGCGCCGTGGAGTTCTGGCAGACCGCCGAGGACAGCGGTGACCTCTGCGGCCCGTCCCGGACGTTGGTGGGGGAGCGTCTGTCCGCCGAATCCCTCACCCCCGCCGTAGTGCCGGTCGGAGGGCGCGACTACCGGTCCGTCGAACCGTTCACCCGACAGCTCGCCGACGAGATCACCTTCCCCATCGACCTGGTCTACACCTGGGTCGACGGTGCGGACCCGAACTGGGCACGCCGCCGGGCACAGGCACTGGGAACGGGGTACGCCGAGCAGGGCGCGCTACAGGGCTCCGAGCGGTTCCGCAGCCGGGACGAACTGCGGTACTCGCTGCGGTCGGTCGACCTCTTCGCGCCGTGGGTGAACCGGATCTGGATCGTCACCGACAGCCAGGTGCCGGACTGGCTCGACACCGGGCACCCGAAGATCCGGATGGTCGACCACCGGGAGATCTTCACCGACCCGGGCATGCTGCCGACGTTCAACTCCCACTCGATCGAGACCCAACTGCACCACATCGAGGGGCTGTCCGAGCACTTCGTCTACCTCAACGACGACGTCTTCTTCGGTCGCCTCTTCGGGCCCGACATGTTCTTCAACCCGGGTGGGCTGCCCAAGTCGTTCCGCAGTCCTACGCAGATCCCGCTCACGCCCCCCGGTCCGGCCGACGAGGCCTTCGCGGTGGCCGCGAAGAACAACCGGCGGTTGCTGGAGGAGACGTTCGGCAAGACCTTGATCCACGCGTTCCTGCACGCGCCGCACGCGCACCGGCGCAGCACCCTCTATGAGGTCGAAGCGACGTTCCCGGAGGCGGTGCGGCGTACGGCGGCAAACCGCATCCGCTCGGCCGACGACGTGTCCATGCTGTCGTCCCTGGCCCACCACTTCGGGCTGATGAGCGGACGCACGACGGCGGGGTCGGTCCGCTGCACCTTCGCCAACGTCGGGCTGGCCGCGCACCTGCCACGGCTGGACAGCCTGCTGGCGAGCCGCGGCTTCGACGTGTTCTGCCTCAACGACTACCACGAGGGCGACGTGCCGGCCGAGGACCAGGCGCGGATCATCGAGGTGTTCCTCGGCGCCTACTTCCCCATTGCCAGCCAGTTCGAACGGGGCAGCGAGCGCAACCGCCGGCTGTCCACCGCCGCGTGGCGGTGACAGCGTGACCATCCGTCCCGCGGGCACGACGGTGGCCGGCCGCGCCCTCCCGGCGCGACCGGCCACCGTGCCTCGTGGCTTACGGGATCAGTACGAGTAGCCCGAGCCGCCGGCGTCGCTCGACCCGCTGTCCGCCGGCGGGGCGACGGCCTTCGGGGTGCTGGTGGGCAGGCAGCTCAGGTTCTTCTTGCCGTCCGGCTGGACGACGAACCAGGTGCCGCCGACGGCCTGGCCCTTCCACTGGCCGGGCTTCTTGTCGCCGATGTAGCGGTACACCGGCCAGCCGCCGACGGTGAGCTGGCGGGTGCCGTCCTGCCGGGTCACGCTGCCGACCTTGTCGTCGGAGACGCCGGTGAGTTGCGGGTTGCCGTCGGTCAGCGCGGGGGGCCACACCTCGGCGCACTTGTCGACGCAGTTCGACGCCGGCGGGTCGGCGGTGTCCTTGTCGAAGCGGTACAGGATCCAGCCGTCCTGGTCGGTGACCACCTTGCCCATCCGGGCGACATTTTTGCCGATCAACTGCTCGGTCAGGTCGACGTTCGCGGGCGGCGCGTCGGCGGCCGGCGCCTCCGCGGATGCCGACGCCTCGGGTTCAGCCGTCGCGGTGGGTTCGGCCGCGGCGACGGCGACCGGCTCAGCCGCGCTCGAGTTCGCCCCGTCGTAACCCGCGGGAGCGCAGGCCGTTAGTGCGACCATCGCGCTCGCGACGATGACGGTCCGCTTCATCTGTGCCACGTGCCCTCCTCATACTTGGCAGTTCACCCATAGGTACGGAGAGCGGGCTGTCAAGGTTGAAGTAGTAACAGTGGTCAATTTCACCCATATTGATTGAACCGATCGGGGTCGCCCTGCGTATGGCCCGACGCGCCCTCTTTGCCGCACCACAACAAATCGGCACCAGTCATTGTGACAATGACCGGTGCCGACGCGGCAGGCAACCCCTACAGAGGCACCGTGACCAGCGGACTCGCCACCCCGTTCGCGTCCACCGACTGCACCTGGATCTGCTTGATGTCGGTCGCCACCGCCGACGTCGAAGCGCTCAACTCAAGACCCTGCGGCCGGGTGTTCGTGCCGTAACCGTCCGCCGGCACCGACCACGTCGAAATCACCTCGGTCTCGGCGTTCTTCCGTACCACCACGAGGCGGCAGATGCGCGGGCCGGGCAACTTTCGCAGACTGAAATTGATCCGGGTGCCGTACTCCCGCTTCACCAGGAACATGGTCGTCTGCACGCCCGTGGTCGGGTCGGTCGCGTCGACCTGGTCACCCTCCTCCTCGGTGCCGCCCACACCCGGGCCGCTCGGCGGCGCCGTCGGCACGCTCGTCGGCGGGTCGTTGACCGCTGCGGTCGACGTCGGCTCGGCGATCACCCCCGGCGTGTCGTCGCCGGCCACGTTGACGAAGCCGTACCCGGTCAACCCGCCGAACACCACCACCGCCGCGGCGGTGGCGAGCAGCTGACGAAACCGGGTACGCCGGCGGTCGGCGCGGACCGCGCCCAGCGTCCGATCCAGCAGCGCCGGATCCGTCGCGGTCTGCTCCAGCGCCATCATCGTCTCGCCGTCGATGTCGGAGAGCAGCCCCACCACCGGCACCATCGTCTCCAACTCGGCCGCGCACGCCCAGCACGCGGCGAGATGCTCCTCGAACCGCTCGGTGTCCTGCTCGTCGAGCACGCCGAGCGCGTACGCGGCGACGTCCATGTGCTCTGGCCGGCTCATTCTGTCACCCCCCGCTCCTGCAGAGCCGTGCGCAGCGCGCGCAGCGCGTAGTAGACCCGCGACTTCGCAGTGCCGAGAGGAAGCCCCAACTCCTCGGCGGCCTCGGGGACCGTCCGCCCCCGGAAGTACGTCGCGACCAGGATTTCCCGATGCGACTGACTCAGCGTACGCAGCGCGTCCGCCACCGTCATGGTGCGCAGCACCCGGTCGGTGCTGTCCGCCTCGGCGAACGCGGTCAGGTCCCGGTCGTACGTCTCCGGCGGCCGGGCCTCCTGACTGCGGTGCTCGTCGATGGCGATGCGGCGGGCCACCGTGACCAGCCACGGCCGCAACGACCCCTGCCCCTGCGCACCGAGGCGATGCGCGTTGCGCCAGGCCCGCAGCAGCGTCTCCTGCACGATGTCCTCCGCGCGCTGCCGGTCCCCCCCGGTGAGGCGCATGACGAACATCAGCAACGGCCCGGCGTGCTCCGCGTAGAGCAGGCGGATCAACTGGTCGGAGTGGCTCGCCTCGGTTGACGTCGCCTGATGGCGCCCGGGCGCCGGTCGCGGCGTCACCGGACCATTCTGGCGAGCCGTCGCGCGGGCGTCGACCCCTCGGGCAGACGACGTCGGCCGCGACGACGACCGCGCGGACATCCAGTCAGCGCGTACCGCGTCGCCATGCCAACCGGCCGCCACCGCATGCATGCAGACCTCCGGGATGTCCGTGACCAACGCCGGCCCACGAGGTGGGCCGCCCGGTGGTACGCAGCGCCGCCCCGAGCGGATCAACGAACCGCGAAAAAAGTTCTGGCCGGCGGTCAGCGGCGCACGGAGAACAGGCCCGGCGGCGGCGGATCCGAGCCGGTGGCGTCCGCGTCACGCACCACCGCCGCGCCACCGGCGAACCGGTCCAGCTCGTCGCCGGCGACCACCCGCCCGGGAAACCAGTCACCGGCGGCCCGCCGGGTCAACGCCGGCACCGGAGGCGTCGTACGCCCCGCGACCAGCACCAGGTTGCCGTACCGGCGGCCCCGCAGCACCGCCGCGTCCCCGACGAGACACGCCTGCGGCAGCACCGAACGGACCGTGGCGACCTGCCCGCGGGCGTGCCGCAGCGGCGGACCGTCGGCCAGGTTCGCCAGATACCAGCCCGCCGGGCGGAGCACCCGGGCCACCTCCGCCGCGTACTCCACCGACGTGAGGTGGGCCGGGGTGCGGGCACCGGCGAAGACGTCGGCGACCACCACGTCGTAGCTGGCGTCGCGGGTGGCGGCCAGCACGGCACGGGCGTCCTCGACCCGCACCCGCAGCCGCGGGTCCGCCGGCCAGGGCAGCGCCCGACGGACCAGCTCCACCAGCGCACCGTCCACCTCGGACACCCGCTGGGTGGAGCCGGGCCGGGTCGCCGACACGTACCTCGGCAGCGTCAACGCCCCGCCGCCGAGGTGCAGCACCCGCAACGGCTCACCGGCCGGTGCCACCAGGTCCACCGCCGCAGCCAGCCGCCGCACGTACTCGAATTCCAGATGGGTGGGATCGGTCAGGTCGACGTGCGACTGCGGCGCGCCGTCCAGCAGCAACGTCCACGAGCCGGCCCGGTCCGGTGACGGCACCAGCTCCGCCAAACCGGTGTCGACCTGCTCGACCACCCGGTCGCCCGCCCGCTTACGGCCCACGACGACCGGTGCCCGTGCTCAACGGGCCGCGGCGCGGGCGGCGGTGGTCAGCGCGCGGTGCAGCAGCCGGGAGTCACCGAGCAGGGCACGCAGTCGGCGCTCCAGACCGGCGATCGGGACCAGATTCTGTGGCGCCCGCGGATCCTTGTACGGCGTCGACGCGAAGCGGGGCAGGGTGACCAGCGACAGGTCGGCCAACTCGATCGCCGACTCGACGGGCAGCTCCGCGGAACACTCCACCCGCACGATGCCCGCCCACGGCGCACCGACGGCCACCGGCAACCGCAGATACCACGACCAGCCACCCCAGGCCGTGCCCAGCCGGAACACCGGCGAACGCTCACCCGACGCCAGACCCGTGACGACGGCCGTCAACCGGGCGTCGAGATACTGGCTGTGCTGGGTCTTGATGTAGCCGAGCGTGCGGGGCAACTGCCGGCGACTGCGCAGCGGCCCGTCCACCACCAGCAGGTCACCGTCGACCCGCGCGGCGTCCGACACCGCCACCTCGAGGGCGGTCAGCGGGCCCTGCACGGCCGCCGGCAACTTCGCC
>NZ_WBKR01000249.1 GCF_008868155.1 Micromonospora sp. ALFpr18c | reverse complement strand
CCTCCGGCGGCCTCCGGCGGTTGATCATGGGGTTAGCGGCGTTCGCCTCGGCGTGTCGCGCCGCCAACCTCATGATCGACGCAGAAGGGCGGGAGCGCGCGAGGGCGCGGAAAGAGCCGGGGGCGGGAGCGCGCGGGGTTAGAAGGCCTGGGCTTGGGCTCGGCGCTTGACCTCTCGGGCCTGGTCGCCCGACAGGGCGGCGGCGGCCGTGTTGCCGGGGAGCGTGTTGTCGGGCTCGTAGAGCCAGCGCAACGCCGCCTCGTCGTCGTAGCCGTTGTCGGAGAGCAGGTTGAGCACGCCGGGCAGGTGCTTGAGTACGGTCTCGTTGGCCACCAGGTCCGCCGGAATACGGCGGACGCCGTCGCGGCGGACCGCCAGCAGCTCCCGGTCGCGGATCATCTGGTGCACCTTGCTGATCGACACGTCGAGGCGCTCGGCGACGTCGGGCAGGGTGAGCCAGCCGGCCGGGTCGGCGGGTCCGGCGAGCTCGGGGCCGGGCACGGCCCCCTCGGGTACGGGTTCGGTCACCCGAACACCCTGCCACGCCGCCGTCGCGTCGAGCCACCGGCACCCCGGACGACCGTTTCACCGTCTCTTCCAAACGGCCCCTGACCAGCCGATGAGGGGGTGGCGTACGCGGCGGGACGGACCAGGTCGGCCTCCGGCTGTAGCATCCTGTTCAACCTTCACCCCCTGGACACATAGACTCCCTGCCGATGGACACACAGGTCGCCGACACGTTGCTGGGCTCGCTAATCGACGGGCGCTACCGCATTCGCGGTCGCGTGGCCCGTGGCGGCATGGCGACCGTGTACACCGCCACCGACGAACGCCTTGAGCGCACCGTCGCAGTCAAGATCATTCACCCGACCCAGGCGCCCGAGGCGCGGGCCCGGATCGCCAACTTCGTGGCCCGGTTCACCGACGAGGCGAAGACCATCGCCCGGTTGACCCACCCGAACGTGGTGGCGGTCTACGACCAGGGCACTCACGCCGGCCTGCCGTACCTGGTGATGGAGTACGTCCGCGGCCGCACGCTTCGTGACGTGCTGGCCGAGCGGCGCCGGCTCAACCCGGACGAGGCGTTGGCCATCGCCGAGCAGATGCTCGCCGCGATCGCCGCCGCGCACCGGGCCGGCCTGGTGCACCGCGACGTCAAGCCGGAGAACGTGCTGGTCGCCGAGGCGCCCACCGGCGGCGTCGCCAACCTGGTCGACAGCGTCGTCAAGGTGGCCGACTTCGGGTTGGCCCGGGCGGTCGAGGCGAGCGCCGACGAGGAGCAGGGCAACCAGCTGATGGCCACCGTGGCGTACGTCGCCCCGGAGCTGGTCACCGAGGGTCGGGCCGACCCGCGCACCGACGTCTACTCGGCCGGCATCGTGCTGTTCGAGATGCTCACCGGTCGGGTGCCCTACGACGGTGACCGCCCGGTGGACGTCGCCTGGCAGCACGTCGACCGTGACGTGCCGGCGCCCTCGACGCTGGTGCCGGGCCTGCCGTCGGTCCTCGACGACCTGGTGCGGCGGGCCACCCGGCGTGACCCGGGCGCCCGGCCCGCCGACGCCGGCGCGCTGCTGGCCGACGTGCAGGTCGCCCGGGACAACCTGGGTGACGCCAACAGCCGTACCGCCGTGCTGCGCCGGGTGACCGACGAGCCGCCGGTCTCCCAGCCGACCATGATGGTCGCCACGGTCCGCCCGGCCGAACGTCCGTCCTGGGCTCGGCTGCCGGAGGGCGGTGCCGCGGGGCCGGGGCGGCGGCGGGCCGCACCGGAGCCGGAGGAGGGTGTCTGGTCCCGGCTGGCCGAGCTGCGCGCCACCGTGATGGGCAACCCGCGGGGCCGCCTGGCGGTCGCGGCCGTGGTGGTGACGCTGGGCCTGGTGGCCGCGCTGGGCGGCTGGTGGTTCGGCGTCGGCCGGTACACGTCCGCGCCGCAGTTGGTCAGCCTGAGCAAGGCCGACGCGCAGGCGCAGGCCGACCGCGCCGGGCTCACCCTGGCGTACGGCGAGCCGCGCTTCGACGAGAAGGTCCCGAAGGACAGCGTGCTGGGGCAGAGCCCCGCGTCGTCCGCCAAGATCGTCAAGGGTGGCACGATCACCCTGACCCTCTCGCTGGGCCCGGAGCGCTTCCCGGTGCCGGACGTCATCGGCAAGGAGTACGAGCTGGCCGAGGCCGACCTCGTCAACGTGAAGTTGGTGGTGGCCAAGGGCGCCTCCCGCTACGACGACACCCTGCCGGCCGGAGTCGTCCTGGACAGCTCCCCCAAGGTGGGCACCGAGGTCAAACCGGGCGCGAAGATCACGCTCATCCTGAGCCGGGGCAGGGCGCCGGTGTCGGTGCCGAACCTGGTCGGCAAGAGCCTGACCGAGGCCCGCACCCTCCTCGCCCAGCTCAACCTGAAGCCGGTGGAGACGTACAAGGACTCGGACAAACCCAAGGACGAGATCCTGGGTCAGAGCCCGGCCGACGGCGCCGGCGTGGAGAAGGGCACCGAGGTCAAGCTGGACGTCAGCAAGGGCCCACCGCTGGCGATCGTGCCCCGGGTGATCGACCTGCCGTGTCTGCAGGCCAAGCAGGTGCTGGAGAGCCAGGGCTATCCGGTGACGATCGCGGTCAACCCGAACGCCGTGGTCCGGATCCAGGCCCCAGGTGAGAATTCGCAGGTGCCGCCGGGCACCCCGGTCGTCATCACGTGCTTCTGATGGCGACGGTCTCCTCGCGCCCGGTGGGCGCGCACACGCCGACCTCCGGTGGGCTGGCCCGGGCCGCCCTGCCGTACGCCGACGCGACCGGCGCCCAGGTGGTGCAGGTCTACGTCTCCAACTCGCGCGGCTGGGCGCTGCCCGCCGGTGATCCGGCGCAGGACGTGCTGTTCCGCGATGGTTTCGCCGAGCGGGGCATCCCGACGTTCATCCACGCCTCGCTGCTGGTCAACCTGGGCTCACCCACCCCGGCCACGGTCGAGAAGTCGGCGCAGACCCTGGCGCACGCGCTGCGCCGCGGTGTGGCGATCGGCGCTCGGGCGGTGGTCTTCCACGCCGGCAGTTCGGTGGATGAGGGGCACGCCGAGGAGGCGATGCGCCAGGTCCGCCGGAGGTTGCTGCCGCTGCTCGACTGGGCCGCCGAGGCCGGCGGCCCGATGCTGCTGGTGGAGCCGAGCGCGGGCGGCGGGCGGTCGCTGGCCTCCCGGGTGGAGCAGCTCGGACCCTACCTGGACGCGGTGGACCGGCACCCCATGCTCGGGGTCTGCTTCGACACCTGCCACGCCTGGGCCGCCGGGCACGACCTGGCCGCCGAGGGTGGCATGACGGCGACGCTGGACACGCTGGTGGCCACGGTGGGTGCGGACCGGCTGCGGCTGGTGCACGCCAACGACTCCAAGGATCTGTGCGGCTCCACCCGGGACCGGCACGAGACCATCGGCAAGGGCACCATCGGCGAGCCCGCCTTCGCCGAGCTGATGGCCCACCCGGCCACCGACGGCGTCCCGATCGTGGTGGAAACCCCGAGCGGCGAGAAGCACGAGGGCCACGCCGCCGACATCGAAACCCTCACCCGCCTCCGCCCGCCACCGCAGGGTTGATCAAGAGGTTTGCGTCATCCGGGGGCCGGAATCTGACGCAAACCTCTTGATCACCAGGAGCTGGATCAGGCGGACAGGATGCGCGGCAGGGCTTCCGCCGCGCGGTCGATGTCGGCGTCGGTGACGCCCAGGTGGGTGACCAGGCGGGCGGTGCGGGGGCCGAGCACCGAGATGAGGACGCCCTCGGCCCGGGCGGCGGCGGCCAGGGCACGCGCGTCCAGTGCGTGCTTCGTCAGGTCCAGCGCGACGAGATTGGTACGGACCGTGGTGGCGAGCACCCCGAACGGCGCCACCACCTCGGCGAGCCGGGCGGCCCTGGCGTGGTCGTCGGCCAGCCGGTCGACGTGGTGCGCGAGCGCGTACCGGCCGGCGGCGGCCAGGATGCCGGCCTGGCGCATGCCGCCACCCATCCGCTTGCGGATCATCCGAGCCCGGGCGATCTTGTCCGTGCTGCCCACCACCAGCGAACCGACCGGCGCGCCGAGCCCCTTGGAGAGGCAGACCGACAGCGTGTCGAAGAGCTGGCCGTACTCGATCAGGGGCACCCCGTCGGCGACGTGCGCGTGCCAGATCCGGGCGCCGTCGCAGTGCAGCGCGACCCCCGCCTCGTCGGCGACGCCCCGCAGATCGCGCAGCGTGGCCAGCGGGATCACCCCACCGCCGCCACGGTTGTGGGTCTGCTCGACGGCGATCGCGCGGGTCGGGACGGCGAAGTAGCCGTCCGGACGGATCATCCGGGCGACCACCTCCGGGTCGATGTCCGCGCCGACCGCCGGCCAGGTCCGCGAGGAGATTCCGCCGTACGCCGAGGCGGCGCCGATCTCGTACGTGACCACGTGCGCGTCGGCGTCGCAGAGCAGCTCGTCGCCGGGCGACACCAGCAGTTGCAGGGCGATCTGGTTGGCCATCGACCCGCTCGGCGCGAACAACGCCGCCTCGTGCCCGAACAGCGCGGCGACCTCGGCCTCCAACGCGTTGACGGTCGGGTCCTCGCCGTAGACGTCGTCGCCGACGTCGGCGGTGGCCATCGCCTCCCGCATCCCGGCGGTGGGTCGGGTCACGGTGTCGGACCGCAGGTCCACAAGATCAGCCACTGTCATCCTTTCGGCTGCCGGGCGCGGGGCTCGCAGGCTCAGCCACGGAGCATCTCGGCCACGAGGAAGGCCAGCTCCAGCGACTGCTGGGTGTTGAGTCGGGGGTCGCAGGCGGTCTCGTACCGGTCGGGCAGGTCGAGATCCTCGATGCCCTGGGCGCCGCCGAGGCACTCGGTGACGTCCTCGCCGGTCAACTCGACGTGGATCCCACCGGGGTGGGTGTCCAGGCCCCGGTGCACCTCGAAGTAGCCGAGCACCTCGTCGACGATCCGGTCGAAGTGCCGGGTCTTGTAGCCGTTGGACGACTCGTGGGTGTTGCCGTGCATCGGGTCGCACTGCCAGACCACCTTGGCGCCGGCGGCGGTGACCTTGGCCACGATCGGCGGCAGGGCGTCGCGTACCCGATGGTTGCCCATCCGGCTGATCAGCGTGAGCCGGCCGGGGATGTTGTCCGGGTTGAGCTTCTCGCACAGCTCGATGGCCTCGTCCGGGGACGTGGTCGGGCCGAGCTTGACGCCGATCGGGTTGGCGATGCGGGAGATGAAGTCGATGTGCGCGCCGGTGATCTGCCGGGTGCGCTCGCCGATCCACAGGAAGTGCCCGGAGAGCCCGTACGCCCGGCGGTCGGAGACGCGGGTGAGCGCCCGGTCGTACTCCAGGGCGAGGGCTTCGTGGGAGCAGTAGAGGGTGACGGTCCGCAGGGCCTCGTCGTCGGTCATCCCGCAGGCCCGGATGAACGCCAGCGCGCGGTCGATCTCCCGGGCGATGGCCTCGTAGCGCTCCCCCGCCGGGGAGTTCTTCACGAACCCCTTGTTCCAGTCGTGCACCGCGTGCAGGTCGGCGAGCCCACCGGCGAGGTACGCCCGGAGCATGTTCATCGCCGCCGCCGAGTTGGCGTACGCCCGGATCATGCGCTGCGGGTCGGCGACCCGGGCGGTCGGGTCGGCCTCCAGCGAGTTGATCATGTCGCCGCGGTAGGCGGGCAGGCCCCGCGCGTCGGTGGGCAGCGAGCGGGGCTTGGTGTACTGCCCGGCGACCCGGGCGACCTTGACCACCGGCAGCGACGCGCCGTAGGTGAGGACGATCGCCATCTGCAGCAGGGTGCGGGCATTGGCCAGCAGGTGACTCTCGGTGTTGTCGGCGAACGTCTCGGCGCAGTCACCGCCCTGCAGCAGGAACGCCTTGCCCTCGCAGACCAGGGCCAGTTTCTGCCGCAGCTGGTCCACCTCGTAGGGCGCGACGACCGACGGCACGGTGTCCAGCACCTTGCAGACCTCGGCGACGGCGGCCTGGTCCGACCACGGCGGGACCTGCTCGCGGGGCAGCTCCCGCCATCGATCCAGGCCGAGGGCGGCGTCCTCGGCGGAGTCGACGGTCGGACGGCTGGTCTGCAGGCCCGGGCTGCCCACACCGGGATGGCTCAGCTGATGCCACTCATGGCGCATGACAGAAAGCGTACGGCGACGGTCGGGGGGCATGGGCGGCGAGGGGGACGGTTCCGGCAGGTGGAAGATCAATCCGCCGGTCGCCGGTCAGGACGCGGGAGAGGGAGAGACACCGGTCGGCGCCGGCGCGGCGGGCGCGCCACCCGGCGCCTCACCGGCGATGCACCAATCGCTCCCGTCCCGGATGACGGTGAAGACCAGCGGGCGGGTGACCTTGCGCTTGCCGGCGGTGACCGAGACCGAGACGCTGACCTGCTGCCCGCGCGGGTACGCCTGAACGTCGGTGATGGTCGCCGCGGGCACC
The DNA here is from genome assembly GCF_008868155.1 of Micromonospora sp. ALFpr18c. Taxonomy (GTDB): domain Bacteria; phylum Actinomycetota; class Actinomycetes; order Mycobacteriales; family Micromonosporaceae; genus Micromonospora. The sequence goes on along the minus strand of NZ_WBKR01000249.1, from coordinate 1,615 downwards.
TCGAAGTGATCGGCGAAGTCGCCGTTGGGACCGGTGGCGCTCAGGTCGAACCCGTCCTGCAGCACCGCGCAGAGCTGGCTGCGGCCGGCGGCGACGTCCTTGGCGGTCATCGCGTCGAGGTACGCCTGCACGCGCTCACGGGACCGGGTGGCGGCCTCCTCGGCGGGGGCCTGCTCGGGCTTGGCCGCCGGTTCCTCGTCACCGCCGCCGATGCCGCAGCCGACCAGGGCGACCGGCAGCAGCACAAGCGCCGCGGCGGTCGCCGCCAACCTGCGGTGGGTCGGGCGCATGACCACCTCCGTCGACCGTGCCATCGAGACGTGCCGAGCCGCGAGTCTGCCACATCAGGCAGGCCCGACCCAGCGCCGTCGGCCCGGCCGACGCTGGACGTCGACCGGGCCGGTGTGGCACGGGCGGGGAGGGACGGTGCGGGCCCCTCCCCGCCGTGTGGGTGGTGCGTCGGCCCTCGGCTCAGCCGAGACCGCCCTTGATGGCGCCGATGAGCTCACCGTTGCTGGTGTCACCGGAGAGCTCCCAGAAGAACGCGCCACCGAGGCCCTGGTTGTTCGCGTACGTCATCTTGCCGTTGATGGTGGACGGGGTGTCGTAGCTCCACCAGTTGCTGCCGCACTTGGCGTACGCGGTGCCGGCGACCGTGCCGGTGGCCGGGCAGGTGTTCTTGAGGACCTTGTAGTCCTCGATGCCCGCCTCGTAGGTGCCCGGCGCCGCGCCGGTGGCGCTGCCGCCCGGTGCGGCCTGGGTGACACCGGTCCAGCCCCGGCCGTAGAAGCCGATGCCGAGCAGCAGCTTGCTGGCGGGGATGCCCTTGCTCTTGAGCTTCTGGATCGCCGCGTCGGAGTTGAAGCCCTGCTGCGGGATGCCGGTGTACGAGGTGAGCGGCGAGTGCGGTGCCGTCGGCCCCTGGGCGGCGAACGCGCCGAAGTAGTCGTACGTCATCGGCATCAGCCAGTTGAGGTTGCCGATGGCGCCGGCGTAGTCGGTGGCGTCGATCTTGCCGCCGTTGCTGCCGTCCGCGGTGATGGCGGCGGTGACCAGGGCGCTGGAGCCGAACCTCGACCGCAGTGCGCTGATCACGTTCTTGAACGCGTTCGGGCCGCTGCTGTCACAGGTCAGGCCGCAGGCGTTGGGATACTCCCAGTCGACGTCGATGCCGTCGAAGACGTCGGCCCAGCGCGGGTCCTCGACGAGGTTGTAGCAGCTCTCGGCGAACGCGGCCGGGTTCTGCGCGGCCTGGGTGAAGCCGCCGGACCAGGTCCAGCCGCCGAACGACCAGATCACCTTGAGGTGCGGGTTCAGCTGCTTGAGCTTGCGCAGTTGGTTGAAGCTGCCGCGCAGCGGCTGGTCCCAGGTGTCGGCGACGCCGTCCACGCTGTCCGCCGCGGTGTACGCCTTCTCGTAGTCGGCGTAGCTGTCACCGATGGCGCAGCGGCCACCGGTGGTGTTGCCGAAGGCGTACAGGATGTGGGTCAGCTTGGCGGCCGAGCCGCTGGTCTGGATGTTCTTGACGTGGTAGTTGCGCCCGTAGACGCCCCACTCGGCGAAGTAGCCGACGACCTTCTTGCCGCCCGGGTTCGGCGGGTTGGTGGTCGGGGGT
>NZ_WBKR01000248.1 GCF_008868155.1 Micromonospora sp. ALFpr18c | reverse complement strand
ACCGCAGCCGTCCCAGCAACTCACCCGCGGTCCGGGCCGCCCGGGCAGCCTCTATGCTGGCAGCAGCAGCCGCCTTCGATCTTGTTGTCTTCACAAACACATGATCAACGGGCGGCTGCGTCCATGTCGGACGCCGCCCCCACCACATCCCAGCAGGTCAGACTGCTAATGGCGGCTGCCGTACTAGGCGCGGACGCCGGCCAGGAACGGCAGGACCACGGCGCTGCCGAGCAGGGTGGTGGTCATCAGGGCGGTCATGCCGCGGCGGTGGGCGGCCACGCGCAGGTCACCGAGCTTCACCTGCTGCTTGCGGGTGAAGGGCGCGAGCTCGACCAGCGCGGTGACCAGTTCCGGCGCCTTCGCCGCGGCGATGGTGACCGCACCGCCGGAGATGGAGTGGCCGACGAGCACGGCCGGCCCGCCGAGGTGCCGCACCAGGGCGATCAGGTCTCCGGCGATCGCGGTATGGGTGTAGGACGCCCGCCCGACGCTGGACTCACCGTGCCCGCGCAGGTCCGTCGCGGCGACCCGGTAACCGGCCTGCACCAGGGCGGGGGTGAGGAACCGGTACGCCGGTCGGCTGTCACCCATGCCGTGGGCGAGCACCACCAGCGGCCCGGTGGCGCCGGTCACCTCGTAGGCGATCGTCCCGCCGTCGACGCTGAGGAACTCAGTCACAACGTCCTCCAGGAAGCTCATTAGCGCCTTGGCTTATGCGCGTAGCTGAAAAGCTATCACACTTAGCTTTGGTGTCAACCCCGGAGGCGCCTGACGCCGACGGCAACCGGGTCTCCGTCCGCCGCGACCTCGGCGAGCCGGGCCGACGCCCGCCGGGTCCACATCCCGAGCATCGCCTCGGCCATCACGCCGGGTCTGTGGCACTGTGCAGGTGGATCATCAAGCAATCGCGGGGGCCCGGCCCTCGCCGTACCGAGAGAAGGCCATGCTCCTCGGGACCGCCGAGACACACCCGCCGTCGCCCGTCGTCGAACTGAGTGACGTGACGTTCCGGCGGGATGGCAGGCAGATCCTGCACGGCATCGACCTCACGGTGCGCGAAGGTGAGCACTGGGCCCTGCTCGGCCCGAACGGCGCGGGCAAGAGCACACTGCTGGGATTCTGCGGCGCGCTCACCCACCCGACCTCGGGAACCGTGCGGATCCTCGATCAGCAACTCGGCCGCGTCGACCTGCAACAACTGCGCAGGGCGATCGGTCACGTGAACCCCCGTCATCCGCTGCGGTCACCCCTGACCATCCGCGAGGTGGTGCTGACCGGCATCGTCGGATCGGTCGACCTGCCGCCGCGCTGGCAACCGACCCGGGACGACCGTGCCCGGGCGGATTCCCTGCTGGGCATGTTCGGGCTGGTCGACAGGGCCGACGAACGCTGGCCCACCCTCTCGCAGGGCGAGCGGGGTCGTGCCCTGATCGTCCGGGCGCTCATCAGCCGGCCGCGACTGCTGCTGCTGGACGAACCCTCGACCGGTCTCGACGTCGCCGCCCGGGAGCAGTTGCTCGAGACCATCGACCTGCTCCGTCAGACCCACCCCCGTCTCGCCTCGATCATGGTCACCCACCACCTCGAGGAACTTCCGGCGACGACCACCCACGCGATGCTGATCAGCGGCGGCAGCGTGGTCGCCGCCGGTCCGGCCGGCGGGACGGTCACGACCGCCCAGGTGTCGGCGGCCTTCGCGCACCCCATCGAGGTACGCCACGAGGACGGGCGCTGGGCGGCCCGCGCCGGGTCCGTCCGACGGTTGGCCGCCGCCACCGGCTGAACCCATTTCCGGTACGCCTTCGGGGTGAACGGTCGATCAGATATGGCGCAGTTGATCGCCGTTCGGATTCCGCCCGTACAGAAACACGTGGACACGGATTCGCCCACCCGAATCGGAGGAGTCCCATGCTCAGCACGTCTCGACCCCGTTTCCGAGGGCTCCTGGTCATCGGAGTGGCCGGTGGTCTCGCGGCGGCCGGATCCACCACTTCAAGGGACCGAGTTGGCAGTCCCAGCGCGACGATTCCCTGATCACGGCCAAGAAGACGGCGGAGAGCCCGCGCGCGGGGACGATCCCGGAGTTGCTGCTGACGGTGGACAGCCACACCGGCACCGGCCTGCTCGGCAATGTGGCGTACATCAGTCGGCTCCTGACCTCGGGCGGCGCGGCCCCGGCGGGCGCCTGCACGGACGGTGCCACGACGTCCGTGCCGTACGGCGCGGTCTACGTCTTCTGGGCGGCGAAGCGGTGACAGACCGCTGCCCGGCACCCCGGTACGGGGGGTGCCGGGCAGCGGCGGTGCTCAGAGGGCGAAGCGGTCGAACTTCTCCCAGGTGCTGATCGACGTCCGGTTGGCGATGAGCGGCTTGGTGCCCTTGCTCTCCGCCACCACGTATCTGCCGTTGGCCGCGGCGCGCAGGCTGATCGTGCCGTCCGCGTTGTTGATGATGGTGAACTTCTCCCAGGTGCTGACCTTGGTCCGGTTGGCGATCAGCGGCTTCGCGCCCTTGCTCTCCGCCGTCACGTACCGACCGTTGGACCGTGAGCGGAGCGCGACGTAGCCGCCGCCCGCACTGATCACGTCGAACTGCTCCCACCGGGCAACGGTGGTGCGGTTGGGGATCAGCGGCCTGGCGCCACCGCTCTCGGCCACCACGTACCGCCGGTTGGCCCGTGAGCGGAGGGCGACGGGGGGCACGGCCACCGGTGCGCCGGTGAGCCGGGTGAGAGACGCGTAGGTGCCGTTGAAGACGTTCTGGCTGTAGTTGCCGGGCTTGCTCGGGTTGCCGGCGGCGTACTGCCAGATCGTCTCCGAGGTCCAACCCGCCGGCAGCGGCGGGCGAGCGCTGGTGTAGCCGGCGATGTCCAACGGGTTGGCGCCGAACGACGCGTTCTTACCCGTGCAGGGGTTCCAGTAGTTGGTGTTCGTGTAGATCATCACGGGCCGGCCGATGCGTGCCTTGACCTGGTCGGTGAAGGACCTGATCCAGTTCGACATCTCGGTCGGGGTCAGCCCGTAACAGGTGGGCGCGCCGCTCCAGTAGGGCCACTCGATGTCGACCATCGGCACGAGGGTCTGGCCGTCCTTCGTGAACGTGGCGCTGTCGACGAAGAAGTTGGCTTCGGCGATCGGGTCGCGCTTGTCCGGACGGGCGAAATGGTAGGCGCCGACGAGCAGACCCGCGTCCTTGGCCGCCGCGTAGTCCTCGGCGAAGTACGGATTGAGGTACGTCCGGCCTTCCGTCGCCTTGACGTAGGCGAACTTGACGCCGCTGGCCGCGACCGCGGGCCAGTTGATCGGGCCGAGGCTGTGGTCGTGGCTGGAGACGTCGATGCCCCGGACCGAGTAACCCGCCGGCATCGCGGCGCTTGTGGCCATCGCGCCGCTGCGCGCGCCCGGAGCGACGCCGGCGTTCGCTCGGCCACCACCGTCGACGGACGGGTCCGCGGCCTGCGCCGGCTGCGTCACACCGAGCGCCGCACCGGCCGCGAGGCCGGCGGACATCAGCACACAGAGCAATCTTCTAGGCATGGTGAGGTGGAATTCTCCTTGATCGCGAGGTCGAGGTGACCGTCGGCGCGGTGGGCGGAACCCGCAACGCCTCGTGCGCCGCGCAACGGGGCACGGCTGGCTGACTCCATCGAGTGGGTTCGCAGAGTATTCCTTGTCGACGGAGGGTCGCGCTGTCCCGGTGGACCGAAATCACATCATCGGCAGGACGTGTCGAGCCGTACGGTCGAAATCAACTCCGCGTAAAGTTCCGATTCATATCATGGAGAATTTCTTCCGATTCTTATTGGTTCAACTGCGCTGACTCTGTTGTTTCGACCACCCTGCAAGGGGTATCTACGCCTTCGCTGAATGCCTGACCGAATGGTGAGTCGGGGGTATTGATGAAGGCAGTTGTCTACCATGGCACGGGCGACATCAGAGTAGATGATGTTCCCGAGCCAAAAATTGAACACCCGACCGACGCTGTCGTTCGGGTGACGACGGCGGCGATCTGCGGCACCGACCTGCACTTCATCCGCGGCACGATGTCCGAAATGGAGCCCGGTCGTATTCTCGGCCATGAGGGCGTCGGCGTGGTCGAGGAGGTGGGCTCGCAGGTCAGCAACTTCAAGCCGGGCGATAGCGTACTCATCTCCGCGGTTCTCGGTTGTGGGTCCTGCTCCTACTGCCGGCGCGGCTACTTCGCGCAGTGCGACGACATCAACCCCTACGGCCCGCGATCCGGTACGGCATCCTTCGGCTCGCCGAGGCCCCAGGGCCCTTTCAACGGATTGCAGGCCGAGTACGCGCGTGTTCCGTTCGCCCACACGAATCTCTTCCGGCTGCCGGACACCGTCACGGACTCCCAAGCGATCACCTTGTCCGACATCTACCCGACCGGCTATTTCGGCGCGGTCCTCGCCGACGTGCGGGACGGAAACGTCGCCACGGTGTGGGGCTGCGGACCGGTCGGTCAATTCGCCGTGGTGTCGGCGTTCCAGCGCGGCGCGTCGCGGGTCATCGCGATCGACGGGCACGCCGACCGTCTGGAGAAGGCGAGACTCCACGGTGCCGAGGTGGTCAACTTCAACGAGGTGGGCCCGGTGCAGGCCGTCATGGAGTTGACCCGCGGCATCGGCGCCGACTGCGCGGTGGACGCCGTCGGGGTGGACGCGGAGAGCGCCAAGCCGGGGCCCGCCTCCGGGGGTGCGCACGACGCCGCACAGCAGCGCCGCGACGAGCAGCGGGACATCTCCCCCGACGCCAACCAGGACGTGACCGACGGCCGGTGGAAGCCGGGGGACGCCCCCAGCCAGGCCCAGACCTGGGCGGTCGAGAGCCTGGCCAAGATGGGCACCCTCGGAGTCGTGGGCGTCTATCCGGCCAACGACCGGTACTTCCCGATCGGCACCGTGTTGGCCCGCAACCTCACCGTCCAGGCCGGCAACGGAAACCACCCCCGCTACATCCCGAAGCTGCTGGCGACGGTCGAGTCGGGCCGCATCGACCCGGCGACGGTGGTGACGCAGCACGAGCCGGTGACGGACGCGCTCAGCGCGTACCGGGAGTTCGATCTCCGCAGCCCGGGAAATGACGGACAAGGTATTGAGCGGAGTCAGGGTCGCGGTGCTCGCCACGGACATGGTGGAGACGCCCGAGCTGGTCGAGCCGTGGAAGGCGCTCAAGGCGGCCGGCGCGGACCTGGAGCTGATCTCCAACAAGAGCGGCACGATCCAGCTCTTCACCCACTACGACAAGGCCGACACCTTCCCGGTGGACAAGCAGGTCAGTGAGGTCTCGGCGGCGGACTACGCGGCGCTGGTCCTGCCCGGTGGCGTTGGCAATCCGGACACGATGCGGATGGACCCGACGGCCGTCCAGTTCGTGCGGGACTTCTTCGACGCGGGCAAGCCGGTCGCCGCGATCTGCCATGCCCTCTGGCTGCTGGCCGAGGCCGACGTCGCGCGTGGCCGGACGATGACGTCCTGGCCGTCGCTGCGTACCGACCTGGTCAACGCCGGCGCGACGTGGGTCGACCAGGAGGTCGTCGTCGACGACAACCTGGTGACCAGCCGGAAGCCCGACGACATTCCCGCCTTCAACCCGAAGGTGATCGACCTGTTCGCCGCGCGAGCACGATAAGGGGAGAGCATGCTGATCATCACCGCGAGGTTCCGGGTACGGCCCGAGGACGCGGAGCAGTGGCCGGAGACGGTAGCCGCCCTCACCCGCGCGACCCGCGCCGAGGCCGGGTGTCTGTGGTTCGACTGGTCGCGCAGCGTCGACGACCCGAACGAGTACATCCTCATCGAGTCCTACCGGGATGAGGCGGCGATGCAGGCACATTTGCAGTCGGACCACTTTCGGCAGGCTCAGCGGGATCTGCCACCACGCCTGGCCGAGACGGTGCAGACCGTCCGGGCCACCATCGCGCAGGACGGCTGGACCCCGTTCCCGGACCTCGCCGTGCCGGCGGGAAACAGCTAGCGAACCGGGGCGGGAGCCGGATCGGGCTCCCGCCCCGCGTCGGCACCTGCGGCAACAATGGAGGACTCTTGACGAAGAACACGGCTGACGGGGAGCACAAACCCGGCGAGATTCGCACCGTACTGACCGTCGTCGCCGTCGGGATCGTGCTGGCCGTGACCTTCGTGGCCTCGTACACCCTGGCGTTGGACCGCCCGCCGCCGGACCGCATTCCCGCGGCGCTCGTGGGTGGCGAGACGAGCGACGGGGCGATCGCGCAGCAACTGAAGTCGAGCATGCGTGACGCGCTCGAATATCGCAGCTACCCGACCGCCGAAGCGGCCGAACATGCCATCGAGCGGCAACAGGTCTACGCGGCCCTGATCGCTGAGCCGGGCAACTCCCGGCTGCTGGTCGCCAGCGCCGCCGGCAACTCCCTCGCGCAGATGCTGCGCAACGCCGCTCTGAAGCTGGACGAGCAGGGCGGGCGGAGACTGGTCGTCACCGACGTCCGGCCATTGCCCGACACCGACCGCTCAGGTCTGGCCGCCTTCTACGCGATGATCGCCGCGACCCTCCTCGGCTTTCTCACCGCCCTGCAACTGCGGATCAATGTCGGCCGACTACCCCTGCGGACCTGGCTCTCCATCCTCGCCGGTCTCACCGTCGTCGGCGGTCTCGCGCTGGCCGTCGCCGTGGGCCCGATCCTCGGGGCGTTGCCCGTACCCCTGCCCGCCCTCTGGGGCACGCTGGCGGCCCAGATCGCCGTCACCAGCCTCTTCGGCACGCTGATGGTGATCCTCATCGGGCGATGGGCTGTCGTCCCGACGTGGTTGATCTTCATCGCGATCGGTAACGCGGCATCGGGTGGTGCCGTGGCGACCGCCCTCCTCCCGCAGCCGTACCGGACCATCAGCGACATCCACCCCAACGGCTGCGTCATCGCGCTGCTGCAGACCACGTCGTACTTCCCCGAGGCGGTGGGCCTACGACCCGTGCTCGTCGAGGCGGCGTGGCTCGTCGGCCTGCTCGGGCTCGTCCTGCTCAGCGCGAGATTGGTGCGCAACGGCCCACGGTGGAAGTGACAGAGCCGGCTGCACCCGCCCGCACCCTCGGCGGTAGGCCCGACCGCCATCGCACCTGCCGTGAGTTACGACAGGTGCGATGGCGGTCGTTGCGTGGACCAGCGGAGTGGACGTCAGCCCTGAGGCTGAAGCTCGACCTTCAACCAGCCCTTACGGCGGTGGTCGAAGGCCTCGTACGCCTCGATGACGTCGGTGATGGGCTCGTCCTGCGTGACGATCTTCGTGAGGTCGAGCCGACCGGCCAGGATGTGATCGAAGATCAACTGCCACGTAGCGACGGTGGTTGCAGATGCCCATTCGGATGGTGAGGTTCTTGTTGATCGCCGTGCCAATGGGGTAGGAGGTGATCGTCGGAGGGTAGCCACCCACGATCGCGATGGTGCCCACCTTCGCGGCGCACTCCACGGCCCACTCCAACACCTGGGCGGGGTTGTCGCCGGCAACCCAGTGGTCGCCGCTCCGGATGGCGTCTGGCGTTGCCGTCTTCCGAACCTGGGCCATGGCAGCCGCATCGTCCTTCCCGGGGACGCCCGGCCCCTGCTGCGGGTGCTGGGCGTCGATACCGACCCCTCGTCGAACCCACTGAACGTGCCGCGCACAAAGTGCAGGTCCGTTCCGCAGATGGCCGACCCGGTCAACCGCACGATCGCGTCTGTCGGAGCCTGCAGGCTCGGCTCCGGAACATCCTCAAGGCGGATGTCTCCCACAGCATGGAATACCACGGCCTTCATGCATCAACCTCTCTAGGTGTGACCGCTGACCCGGACGAATTACGCCATTGTTTCGAGATCAACCCAGTCCTTGCGGTTAGTCACCTTTTCGGTAGATATGTGCCAGGACGTTGAGAGCGGGTACGGGGGGTGCGGCCCGGGGCGATCGGACCGGGGTACGTATCGCCGCACGCGACGACAGGGCGGGCCCGGTGGTGTGCCGGGCCCGCCCTGTCGTGGTGGTGTCAGCGTTGCAGGGTGAGGAGGCCGGGTCGGTAGGGCAGGAGGCCGTAGTCTCCGCCGGAGTTGGGGG
>NZ_WBKR01000247.1 GCF_008868155.1 Micromonospora sp. ALFpr18c | reverse complement strand
CCCGCCGACGATGACCCCCTAGGAGTCGTCATGCGTACTCCCCTCCGGCCCCTCTCCCGGCGTGGACTGCTCACCGGCACTCTCGGTTCGGCCGCTCTGCTCGCCACGGGCGGCAGCCTCGCCGGCTGCGGCACCAAGGGCGCGCAGCAGACCGAGGCCGGCTGCGTCAGCGAGGACCTGTCCGGCACCGAGAAGAAGCTTGCCTTCTCCAACTGGCCGCAGTACATGGACGTGGACGAGAAGGACGAGTCCAAGCGGCCCAGCCTGGACGAGTTCATCACGAAGAGCGGCATTCAGGTCACCTACACCGAGGACATCAACGACAACAACGAGTTCTTCGGCAAGGTGCAGAACCAACTGGCGGCCTGCCAGAGCACCGACCGGGACATCATCGTGCTGACCGACTGGATGGCGGCGCGGATGATCCGCCTCGGCTGGATCCAGAAGCTCGACCCCGCGAAGATCTCGAACGTCCAGGCGAACCTGCTGCCGTCGCTGCTCAACCGTTCCTTCGACAAGGACAACCGGATCTCGATCCCGTGGCAGTCCGGCCTGGCCGGGTTGGCGTACAACGGCAGCGTCACCAAGGAGCTGCGGACGGTCGACGAGCTGCTCACCCGGCCCGACCTCAAGGGCAAGGTGACGGCGCTCAGCGAGATGCGCGACACGATGGGCCTGCTGATGCAGTCCAACGGGCACGACCCGGCCAACTTCACCGCCGCCCAGTTCGACGATGCGCTCAACAAGCTCAAGAAGGCCGTCGACTCGGGGCAGATCCGCAAGTTCACCGGCAACGACTACGCACCGGACCTGGCCAAGGGCGACATCGCCGCGTGCATCGGCTGGTCCGGGGACGTCATCCAGCTCTCCAGTGAGAACGAGAAGGTGCAGTTCGTCGCGCCCGACTCCGGCGTGATGCTCTACAGCGACAACATGATGGTCCCCAACAAGGCCACCCACAAGGGCAACGCCGAAGCACTGATCAACTACTACTACGAGCCGGCCGTCGCCGCGACACTCGCCGCGTACGTCAACTACATCTGCCCGGTCAAGGGCGCCCAGGCCGAGATGGAGAAGATCGACCCGGAGCTGGCCGCCAACCCGCTGATCTTCCCCGACGAGGCGCTGCTGTCGAAGTCCACGGTGTTCATGGCCCTGGACGAGAAGCAGGAGAGGGAGTACGAGGGCAAGTTCCAGCAGGTCATCGGGGCGTGACGGGAATGGCGAGCGAGACACCGGCCGGCGACCTGCGCCTGGCCAACCTCACCAAGCGGTTCGGCATCTTCACGGCTGTCGACGACCTCAGCCTGACGATTCCGCAGGGCTCGTTCTTCGCGCTGCTGGGCGCGTCCGGCTGCGGCAAGACCACCACCCTGCGGATGATCGCCGGGCTGGAGGAACCGACAAGCGGTCAGGTGCTGCTCGGCGACCGCGACATCGCCCGGCTGCGGCCGTACAAGCGGCCGATCAACACCGTGTTCCAGAGCTACGCGCTCTTCCCGCACCTCACCATCTTCGAGAACGTGGCCTTCGGGCTGCGCCGTCGCGGCATCCGCTCGGTCGACGACGAGGTCACCCGGATGCTGTCGCTCGTGCAGCTCGACGGCTTCGGCCCGCGCCGCCCGGCCCAGCTCTCCGGCGGCCAGCAGCAGCGGGTAGCGCTGGCCCGCGCGCTGATCAACCAGCCGCAGGTGCTACTGCTCGACGAGCCGCTCGGCGCGCTCGACCTGAAGCTGCGCCGGCAGATGCAGATCGAGCTGAAGCGGATCCAGACCGAGGTCGGCATCACCTTCGTGCACGTCACCCACGACCAGGAGGAGGCCATGACGATGGCCGACACCGTCGCGGTGATGAACGCCGGCCGGATCGAGCAGCTCGGCGCCCCGGCCGACATCTACGAGTTCCCGGCCACCGCGTTCGTCGCGAACTTCCTCGGCCAGTCCAACCTGCTCGCCGGCGAGGCCGCCGGCACGAGCGGCGGCGAGGTCGCGGTGACGGCGCACGGCGCGCGCTTCTCGGTGCCCGCCGGCCGGTCGCGGGCCGACCGCGGACCGGTCCACCTGGGGGTACGCCCGGAGAAGCTGCATCTGGTCGGCTCCGCCGACCAGGTGCCCGCAGGACATCAGCACGTCACCGGGGTGGTCAGCGACGCCTCCTACGTCGGGGTCAGCACGCAGTACCTGCTGCGCACCGGCTGGGGCACCGAACTGTCGGTCTTCGCGGCGAACAGCGGGACGTCGGCGCGGGTGCCGGTCGGCAGTGAAGCCGTGGCGTACTGGGATCCACGGCACGCGTTCCTGCTGCCCCGCGACGCCGCCGACACCGACCGGACGGCACCGGTGCTCGACGAGCCGGTGGGTGCGTCGTCGTGACCCTCCTGGCCCCCACCGGATCGGGGCAGGCGCCACCCGCGCCACCGGCAGCCCGGTCCGGGCGACACCGGCTCCTGCCGTACCTCCTGCTGCTGCCCGGCGCGGCCTGGCTGCTCATCTTCTTCGGTGTGCCGCTGGTGCAGCTCGCGGCGGCCAGCCTGTACGACCCCGGCGGGTCGCTGTCCACCGGGTACGCGCTGACCTGGGCGTTCGGCAACTATCCGGACGTGGTGCAGGCGTATTGGCCGCAGTTCCTGCGCTCGTTCGGCTACGCCGGTCTGGCCCTGGTGCTGGCGCTGCTGCTGGGCTACCCGCTGGCGTACGCGATCGCGCAGAAGGCCGGCCGGTGGAAGAACCTGCTGCTGGTGTGCGTGGTCGCGCCGATGTTCACCAGCTTCCTGGTCCGCACTCTGGCCTGGAAGACGATCCTGTCGGACAACGGCGCGCTCGTCGGCCTGCTGCGTGACGTGCACCTGCTCGCCCCGGACGGCCGGCTGCTGGCCACCCCGTTCGCGGTGGTGCTCGGCCTGACGTACAACTTCCTGCCGTTCCTGGTGCTGCCGCTGTACGCGAGCCTGGAGCGGCTCGACTACCGGCTGCTGGAGGCCGCCACCGACCTGTACGCGAGCCCGGTGCAGGCGTTCCGCCGGGTGACGCTGCCGCTGTCCATGCCCGGCCTGGTCGCCGGCACGCTGCTGTTCTTCATCCCGGCCAGCGGCGACTACATCAACGCCGAACTGCTCGGCACCCCGAACGAATACATGATCGGCAACGTCATCGACTCGGCGTTCCTGGTCCGGCTGGACTACCCGCAGGGCGCCGCGCTGTCGTTCCTGCTGATGGCGGCGATCCTCGCGGTGGTCTTCGGCTACCTCCGTCGAGCCGGCACTGAGGAGGTGCTGTGAGGGTCTCCCGTTGGCTCGCGGACCGTTGGGTGATGATCGTGGCGTTGCTGGTGCTCGGTTACCTGGCGTTGCCGATCCTGGTGGTGGCCGGGTTGTCGTTCAACCGGCCGTCGAGCCGGCTGTCGTACGACTTCAACGAGTTCACCCTGGACAACTGGCGTCAGCCCTGCGCCACCTCGGACATGTGCGACGCCGTCGTCCGCAGCGTGCAGATCGGCTTCATCGCCACGGTCGTCGCCACCGTGCTCGGCACGCTGATGGCGTTCGCGCTGGTCCGGCACCGCTTCCGTGGCCGGGCCGGCATCAACGTGCTGATCTTCCTGCCGATGGCCACCCCGGAACTCGTGATGGGCACCTCGCTGCTGGCCCTGTTCGTGTCCGCGGGGGTGCCGCAGGGCTTCTGGACCATCGTGATCGCGCACGTCATGTTCTGCGTGTCGTTCGTGGTGGTCACCGTCAAGGCGCGCCTCGCCGGGATGGACCGGCGGCTGGAGGAGGCCGCCATGGACCTGTACGCCAGCGAGTGGCAGACCTTCCGGCGGATCACGCTGCCGCTGGTGCTGCCCGGCATCGTGGCCGCCGCGCTGCTGGCGTTCTCGTTGAGCTTCGACGACTTCATCATCACGAACTTCAACGCCGGCACCACCGTCACGTTCCCGATGTACGTCTGGGGCGCTGCCCAACGGGGCATCCCGCCGCAGGTGAACGTCATCGGCACCGCGATGTTCGCGATCGCCCTGCTGCTGGTGGGCCTCAGCTCGCTGCGCGGACGGCGGGCCCGCCGGGCCAACCTGCTGGCCGCCGCGCCCGCTGCCCGTCCGGCACGCCGGCCGTCATGAACCTCCCGCATACCAGCCGGGCGCTGGCCGACGCGGCGCCCGTGCCGTACTGGCTGGACCGCCCGGAACGCCCCGACCCGCTGCCGCCGCTCACCGGCCCGCAGCACGCCGACCTGCTGGTGATCGGCGGCGGGTTCGGCGGGCTCTGGGCCGCACTGCTGGCCAAGCAGGCCGACCCCGATCGCGACGTGCTGCTCGTCGACGCCGGGACCTGCGGCTGGGCCGCGTCCGGGCGCAACGGCGGGTTCTGCGCCGCCTCCCTCACCCACGGCCTCGCCAACGGCGTCGACCGGTTCCCCGCCGAGGTCGGCGAGCTGGAACGCCTCGGCCGGGAAAACCTGGAAGCCATCGCCGCCACCGTTGCGGAGTTCGACATCGACTGCGACTTCGAGCGCACCGGCGAACTGGCCGTCGCCGTCGAGCCGTACCAACTCGACGGGCTGGCCGCCGACGCCGACCTGGCCCGCCGGTACGGCCACCGGGTGCGGCTGCTCGACCGCGACGAGGTGCGCGCCGAGGTCGACTCGCCGACGTACCTCGGCGGGATGATCGACGCCGACCGGGTGGCCATGGTGGACCCGGCGAAGCTCGCGTGGGGTCTACGCCGAGCCTGCCTCGACCTCGGCGTACGGGTGCACGAGCACACCCGGGTCACCGGGCTGCGCGCCGACCGTGCGGCGCTGCACGCGGTGACCGCCGGCGGGCCGGACGCCGCGCCCGGATCCGTGCGAGCCCGGCGGGTCGTGCTGGCCACCAACGCGTTCCCACCGCTGCTGCGCCGGCTGCGGGCATACGTGGTGCCGGTCTACGACCACGTGCTGATGACCGAGCCGCTCACCCCCGCCCAACGGGACGCGATCGGCTGGCGCAACCGGCAAGGGCTGGCCGACACCGGCGACCAGTTCCACTACTACCGGATCACGTCCGACGGGCGGATCCTCTTCGGCGGCTACGACGCCGTCTACCACTACGGCAACCGGGTCGCTCCGGAGCTGGAGCAACGCCACGCCACCTTCACCACCCTCGCCGAGCACTTCTTCACGACGTTCCCGCAGCTCGCGGACGTGCGCTTCAGCCACCGCTGGGGCGGCGTCATCGACACCTGCACCCGGTTCTGCCCGTTCTACGGCACCGCGTACGGCGGGCGACTGGCGTACGCCGCCGGCTACACCGGCCTCGGCGTGGGCGCGACCCGCTTCTCCGCCCGCGTGCTGCTCGACCTGCTCGACGGCCGGGACACCCCGCTGACCCGGCTCGACCTGGTCCGCCGCAAGCCCCTGCCGTTTCCGCCGGAACCCGTCCGCGCGGTCGGCATCAATCTCACCCGTTGGTCCCTGGCCCGCGCCGACGCGCGCGAGGGCCGGCGCGACCTGTGGCTCCGTACTCTCGATCGTCTTGGTTTGGGGTTTGATTCCTGATGCGTGTCCTGCTCGTCGGCGCCGGTGGCGTCGGCTCCGCCGCCGTAGCCATCGCCGCCCGACGGTCCTTCTTCGAGACGGTGGTGGTCGCCGACTACGACCTGGACCGCGCCGGCCGCGCGATCACCGGGCACGGCGACCGCTTCGTCGCCGCCCAGGTGGACGCCTCCTCGGCCGACGCCGTCGCGGCGCTCTGCCGGGAGCACCGGATCACCCACGTGTTCAACGCCGTCGATCCGCGCTTCGTCATGCCGATCTTCAACGGCGCGTTCTCGGCCGGCGCGGACTACCTGGACATGGCGATGTCGCTGTCACACCCGCACCCCTCGCAGCCGCACGTGCGGACCGGGGTGAAGCTGGGTGACGAGCAGTTCGCGGCGGCCCCCGCCTGGGAGGAGGCCGGCCGGTTGGCGCTCGGCGGCATCGGTATCGAGCCCGGCCTGTCCGACGTGTTCGCCCGGTACGCCGCCGACGAACTGTTCAGCGAGATCGACGAGATCGGCATCCGGGACGGGGCGAACCTCACCGTCGACGGCTACGACTTCGCGCCCTCGTTCTCCATCTGGACCACCGTCGAGGAATGCCTCAACCCGCCGGTGGTCTGGGAGGCCGACCGCGGCTGGTACACCACGGAACCGTTCTCCGAGCCGGAGGTCTTCCACTTCCCCGAGGGCATCGGGCCGGTCGAGTGCGTCAACGTGGAGCACGAGGAGGTGCTGCTCATCCCGCGCTGGGTCGACGCCAAACGGGTCACCTTCAAGTACGGCCTGGGCGACGAGTTCATCGGCGTGCTGAAGACGCTGCACAAACTCGGCCTGGATTCCACCCGGCCGGTCTCCGTGCGGGGCGCTTCGGTCTCTCCCCGGGACGTGGTGGCGGCCTGCCTGCCCGACCCGGCCACTCTGGGTGAGCGGATGCGCGGCAAGACCTGCGCCGGCACCTGGGTACGTGGCCTCGGCCCCGACGGGCAGCCCCGCGAGGTCTACCTCTACCACGTCGTCGACAACGAATGGTCGATGCGGGAGTACGGCCACCAGGCGGTGGTCTGGCAGACCGCCGTCAACCCGGTGGTCGCGCTGGAGCTGCTCGCAACCGGCGCCTGGTCCGGTGTGGGGGTGCTCGGCCCGGAGGCGCTGCCCCCGGTGCCCTTCCTCGACCTGCTCACCGCCTACGGCTCTCCGTGGGGCATGGAGGAGCGCTAACCCCCACCCCCGCTGACGACATCCCGACACATCGTCGGAGGCCCTCTCGGGTTTGCATGAACCGATCGCAGGAGGCCGCGATGCGCGGGGATCCGCGGCTTTTGCCCGCACGATCGGCCCTACCCGTTCAACCCGAGGGATCGCACCAGGTGTCAACTCGTCGCCGCGGAAATCGCCCATCGATCATCCCGGTCGGAGCGAATGTCGCAGGTGACCGGCGTGACGGCGGATCGGTAGCGGGAACGGCCCCGCCTACGTCGATGGCGTCGTCAAGGTCGTCGGCAGCGACATCTACGACCTGGACCGCGACAACGACGGCTACGGCTGCGATTGACCCCGCCCGTTCAGCCTCGCGTCGATCATGGAGTTGTGGTGGCCGATCCGTGCCATTTCGAGGCATCTATCCGGCACCACAACTCCATGGTCGACCCGGTGGGTGAGTCGGGGCGCGTAGCACGGTCGGAGCTCTTTTGGGCGTTGTGCACAGGGGCGGTGGTTGTCCACAGGGCGCTGGGTCGGGGTGGCAGGCTTCCGGCTTGGTGCTGCAGATTCCTGCGACATGGCAGAGCGTCTGTATCGATACTCGGAGCTACTCGCCGCGGGCCTGAGTCGGGAACAGGTGCGCAGGCTGGCTGACAGGTCCCGACTGCACCGACTGTCGCGGAGCGTGTACGCGCCCTCGTGCGATCCGGCTCGGCACCTGCCGGCGATCTTCCGACGGTTGCCGGACACCGCTGTTGTTGGCTTCCACACCGGTGCGCAGCTGCACGGTTTCGGAGACGCCCGCAGTTCCGACGTGCACATAATCGTGCCGGCAGGGGAGCGGGTGCCGCATATTCGCGGGGTCGTCGCCCACGAGGCGGTGCTGCCGGTACGCGACCCGGTGGTTCTGGCTGGAGTGCCGTGTGCGCCCGCTGCCCGGTGCGCGGTCGACCTCGCCCGATCATTGTGCCGGCTGGACGCGATGCCACTTCTGGATCTGTGTCTTCGCTCAGGCGCGTGTCGAC
This sequence comes from Micromonospora sp. ALFpr18c, assembly GCF_008868155.1. GTDB lineage: Bacteria > Actinomycetota > Actinomycetes > Mycobacteriales > Micromonosporaceae > Micromonospora. The sequence goes on along the minus strand of NZ_WBKR01000247.1, from coordinate 378 downwards.
CCGAGGACCTTCTGGTTGAGGTCGCTCGGCACGAGCGCCTGCGTGGCATCTGCCAGGCGCGGGATCTGGTGCCGCGGGCGGACCCTCGTGCGGAGTGCCGGCAGGAGAGTCAGCTTCGCATGGTGATGATCGACGGTGGACTGCCCGCGCCGGAGCCGCAGATCTGGGTCCCGGACAGCAACGGGGTGCCGCTCTACCGTCTCGACCTTGGCTATCGGAAGCGCCGAGTCGGTGTCGAGTACGACGGATCGTCCCACCTGGACCGTGACCGCCTCCGCCGCGATCGATCCCGGATGAACTGGTTATCCGCTCACGGCTGGCAGATGCGTCACTTCACCGACGTGGACCTCTACCGCCGCCCCAGTCACATAATCGCCA
>NZ_WBKR01000246.1 GCF_008868155.1 Micromonospora sp. ALFpr18c | reverse complement strand
TGTCGGGGGCAGTGGGGGCAACTCGGCGGACGGCAGGTCCCAGCCGCCGGTGTCCACGCCGGCCCACGGGTCGACCGGGGTGCGGTGCTCCGGAGGCTCGTGGGGCACGGGTGGCGGCGGAGTCGACTCGCTCGACGCGCCCCAGGTCCGCCGGCGCGGCAGCGGGGGAGGCACCGGCGCGGAACCACTCCACCTGGGCGCGGGAGCCTCCGCGGTCGCGGCCGTGTCCTGCTCGACGGCCGTGTCCTGCTCGACGGCCGTGTCCTGCTCGACGGCCGTGCGCTGCTCAGCGGCCGTGCGCTGCTCAGCGGCGGGCGAGCCCTCCGGTTCGGGCTGGTCCGAGAGGTCCGGCTGGTCCGAGGGGTCCGGCTGGTCCGAGGGTACGGGTGGGGAGGTCGGCTCGTCGGCGACCGCCCGGTCCCGCTCCGGCTCCGCGCCCGGGGTGCTCCCGTCGGCCGGCCGTGCTCCCGGCTGGGGCTCCGGCATCGCGGCAATCTCCTCTCGCGCCGGTCCGAGGTTAATACCGCGCCGCCACCACCGCAGACCGGGCGTGCGCGCGGTCACCGGCGGGTGGGCGCGTACCCTTGGGCATCATGAGTGCCCCGTCCACGACGCCGCGCGCGGCCGCGACCAATTCGAGCGACGACTCCAGCTCGGAGCGTCTGACGCCGCGCCGCGACCTGGAGCCGTCGGTCTGGCCCCGGCTGGAGCCGCTGCTCCCTCAGGTTTCCAAGCCCATCCAGTACGTCGGTGGCGAGTTGGGCGCGGTGGTCAAGGACTGGGACGCGGCGACCGTGCGCTGGGCGCTGATGTATCCCGACGCGTACGAGGTGGGCCTGCCCAACCAGGGTGTGCAGATCCTGTACGAGGTGCTCAACGAGCTGCCCGACACGCTCGCCGAGCGGACGTACGCGGTCTGGCCGGACCTGGAGAGCCTGATGCGCACGCACGGCGTGCCGCAGTTCACCGTCGACGCGCACCGGTCGGTCCGCGACTTCGACGTGTTCGGCATCTCGTTCTCCACCGAGCTGGGTTACACCAACATGCTCACCGCGATCGACCTGGCCGGCATCCCGATGCTGGCCGCCGACCGCACCGACGCCGACCCGGTGATCGTGGCTGGCGGGCATGCCGCGTTCAACCCGGAGCCGATCGCCGACTTCATCGACGCCGCGGTGCTCGGCGACGGTGAGGAGGCGGTCCTGGAGATCACCGCGATCGTCCGGGAGTGGAAGGCCGAAGGCTCCCCGGGTGGCCGCGACGAGCTGCTGCTGCGGCTGGCCCGCACCGAGAGCGTGTACGTGCCGCGCTTCTACGACGTCGACTACCTGCCCGACGGGCGCATCCAGCGGGTCGTGCCGAACCGGGCGGACGTGCCGTTCCGGGTGCACAAGCGCACGACGATGGACCTGGACGCCTGGCCGTACCCGAAGAAGCCCCTCGTGCCGCTGGCCGAGACGGTGCACGAGCGGTACGCGGTGGAGATCTTCCGGGGCTGCACCCGGGGATGCCGGTTCTGCCAGGCCGGCATGATCACCCGGCCGGTGCGGGAGCGGTCGATCACGACCGTCGGGCAGATGGTGCGCGAGGGCCTGGAGTTCTCCGGCTTCTCCGAGGTGGGCCTGCTGTCGCTCTCCTCGGCGGACCACTCCGAGATCGGTGACATGTGCTCGGGCCTGGCCCAGCAGTACGAGGGCACCAACGTCTCGCTGTCGCTGCCGTCGACCCGGGTGGACGCGTTCAACATCGACCTCGCCCAGGAGTTGTCCCGCAACGGACGGCGCACCGGTCTGACCTTCGCCCCGGAGGGCGGCTCGGAGCGGATCCGCAAGGTCATCAACAAGATGGTGTCGAAGGAAGACCTGATCCGCACCGTCGTCACCGCGTACAGCAACGGCTGGCGGCAGGTGAAGCTCTACTTCATGTGCGGCCTGCCCACCGAGACCGACGAGGACGTCCTCGAGATCGCGGACATGGCCCACGAGGTGATCAAGGCAGGTCGGGCCGCGACCGGGTCCAAGGACATCCGCTGCACCGTCTCCATCGGCGGGTTCGTGCCGAAGCCGCACACCCCGTTCCAGTGGGCCCCGATGGAGCGTCCGGAGGTCATCGACCACCGACTCAAGATCCTCAAGCAGGCGATCAACTCGGACCGCTCGCTGGGCCGGGCCATCGGCTACCGCTACCACGACGGCGAGCCCTCGCTGATCGAGGGACTGCTCTCCCGGGGCGACCGTCGGGTCGGCTCGGTGATCCGCAAGGTGTGGGAGAACGGCGGCCGGTTCGACGGCTGGAGCGAGCACTTCTCGTACCAGCGCTGGGTGGACGCGGCGGCCGAGACGTTGCCCGCGTACGGGGTGGACCTCGACTGGTACACCACCCGTCGGCGCGACGAGCTGGAGGTCCTTCCCTGGGACCACCTGGACTCGGGCCTGGACAAGGACTGGCTCTGGCAGGACTGGCAGGACTCGCTCAGCGAGTTCGAGCAGGACGACTGCCGGTGGACGCCGTGCTTCGACTGCGGCGTCTGCCCGTCGATGGACACCGAGATCCAGATCGGCCCGACCGGTCGCAAGCTGCTCCCGCTCACCCCGCTGGGCGGCAACGGCATGAAGGTCCCGTCGGCCGGCAACCCCGCCTGACCGCCTGACCGTCTGGTGGCCGCAGAGCCGCCGGGCAGCGCCGGGTGGCGGTGAACCGCTACCCTCCATAGCCGACACGTCACCCGCCGGGCCCACGCCCGGTGGGTGACCGGCGTTCACGGAGGGAGGCGTGGTGTCCGGAGTCTCCATGAACACCGGCAAGCTCGGCGAACTCGTCTCCGAGATGTCGGAGACGGCGGAGTCGCTGCGGTCCGGTGTGCTCCCCACGATCGAGTACCTGCGGCTGCCCTCCGGTGCCGCGCCCGCGTTCGACGCCGGCTTCTCCGCCGCGTACGCCGACATGCACGAGACGACGACGCAGGCCGTGTCCGCGCTCGCCGCCGCGCTCGCCGAGGTCGCACAGGGGCTCGGCCGGGTCGTCGAGCACTACAAGACGATGGAGCAGCGGCACGGTCAGTCGTTCGACACGGCTCTGGACTGAGCGCGGTCCGGGCGACCGGGCCCGCTCCTCTTCTTCGACAGCACACGGGGGCAGCTGTTATGGACGACAACGTGGTATCCGGCGTCGACACGGCGCGCACGATCGGCCTGGATGCGGTCATCATCGCGCTGGGCGGGACACTCGCGGTGGCCGCCGAGCCGTCCGGCGCGGGGGCCCTGGCGATGGCCTTCGTCAGCCCGATCGCCGTCATGAACATCCGCAGCTGGGCGCCGTTCCAGGAGGCCGACGACAAGTGGACCGGCCTCGCCGAGGAGTTCTCGTCGCTGGCCGGCCGGCTGTCCCGGCTCAACGGCGAGGTCGACGGCCTGTGGAAGGGCGGCGGCGCCGAGGTCTTCAAGAGCTTCCTCACCACCAAGGTGGTCGAGCCGCTGGACGCGCTCAAGGAACTGGCCATCACGGCCTCCGCCGGCTGCAACGGCGTCGCGGACGGCCTCGAGACGCTCTTCTGGGCCTGGTCGGTGGGCACCGGCCTCGCCATCGTCGGCTGCATCGCCGCCAACGCCGCCGGCCCGGCCGGCCCCGCCTTCAAATGGGCGATCATCGGCAGCTGGGCCGCGTTCGTGACCGGCATCATCATGGCGATCGTCGGTCTGATGCAGGCCATGCGCGGCGCGAACAGCGCGATCGGCACCGCGGTGGCCCAGCTCAAGCGGGGATTCGAGCTGACCGGGGACAAGGTCGACGCCGAGAGCGCCCGCATCGGGGACCGCTACCGGGAGATCGTCAGCGACCCGGAGAGCTGGAACAAGGAGATCGTCGTACCGGGCACCTGACATCCGACGAACGGAGCAGTGATGAGTGATGCCTACCGTAGGGCCGTCGACTCCGTCCGGGAGGTGACCCGCACCGAGGCGTACGAGCCCGCGTTGCGGCGGGCCGAGGAGGCCACCCGGGACCTCGTCGCGTTGGTGACCGAGGCCCGGGAGCGGACGTACGAGGGGTTCGACGAGACCGGGACGGTCGCGGCCGTCGTCGACGGGGCGGGCGGGGTGACGGACGTACGGATCAGCGCACGGGCCGTCCGGGACCTGCCCGCCGACCTCCTGGGCACGCACTGCCGCCAGGCGGTGACCGCGGCCCGGCTCGCCATGGCGCAGAGCATCCGGGCCAGCCTCGACGACGTCGCGGCGGAACCGGTCGACTGGGACGCCGGTGCGCCGGACCCGCTGACGGTGTGGCACGACGCGACGCGGGGGCTCCGATGAGGAGGGCCGACCTCGCGCAGCTGGTCACGGAGATGACGGCACTGCTGGAGACGGCCACCAGCGAGACCGGTCGACTGGCCCGGGAGGAGTTCGTCGGTACCGCCGCGGACGGCCTGGTGACCGCCACGGTGTCCGGCGCGAAGGAGCTGCTGGACATCTCCGTCGCCGCGCGGGCCCACCGGACGGTGGACAACATCACGCTCGGCGAGGCGGTGGTGGAGGCGGTCCGCGCCGCCGAGGCGCTGGCCGACCAGCGCCGCTCCGAGATCATGTCCGGGCTGCGGCTCGGGGGCGTCGACGTCGACACCTTCCTCGCCGATCCGATGTCGTTGGTGCCGCGGGGGAGGACGGGCGATGAGTCCTGACAAGGCCCGTGTGCTGGTGGTGATGCTCTCGGTGGTCGCCGTGATCCTCGTGGGTCTGGTGGTCCTGGAGGTCGTCCAGGCGGTACGGAGCGAGTCGGCCTGGAGCGGCGTGGCCGTTCTCCTGGGTCCGTTGGCCCTGGTGGGGCTCGGTATCGCACTGCTGGTCCCGCAACTGCGTCGCTGACATCGACACCGGTGGCTACGATTGACGGTGGCGAGGGCTGCCTCGATGTGGTCACACTCGATACGCTGCGTTTGACATGGACCGACCCGGCGGGTCGGGAACGGGGAGGAATCGCATGGGGGACATTCCGCCGCCGAACACCGGCGATCTGCACGTCAGCGTCGAGGACCTGGACGCGGCGGCGACCTACGTCGAGCGCCTCAAGCAGTACGTCGACGACACCATCCGTTACGAGATGGAGCGCGTCAAGGAGCGGATGAAGGGCGACAGCAACAAGGCCCAGACCGTCCCGAACGGCACCCCCTTCGGCGCCTTCGAGGATGCCCGGATGCAGTGGCAGGCGCTGACCAAGTCCACGGCCAACATGGAGGCGCACCTCACGACGCTCTCCCAGCGGCTCGCCGCGCTCAAGCAGGGCACCGAGGACATCGCCAAGGCGTTCCGGGACGCCGAGGCGCGCAACGCCGCCAACGGCAAGGAGATCGAGCGGCTTCTGGACGCCGCGGCGCCGCCGCCCACGGCCGGCGGCGCACCCACGTACCCGTACACGGCCTGAGGGGGACGGCATGGCTGGAGGAACCTGGGAGCGGTGCGTCCGCGAGGTGACGCTCTCCGCAGACCCGGAGACGGTCGGCTCGGTCGGTGCGGGGTGGAGCAACCTCTCCGCCGGCCTGGGCTATCTGCGCGACGCGCTGGTCGGCCGGTCGTTCGTCGGCCCGATCGCGACCGGTCAGGAGCGCCCGCACGTCGGCGGGCTGCCCGCGATGCTCGCCGGGTGGAAGGGCAGTGGCGGCGACGCGTACCGCGAGCACCTGGGCGAGATCGGCAAGCAGATCGAGGATCTGATCACCGACGCGAGCAACGTCAGCGGCGCGCTGACGCGGATCGAGGGTGACATCCGCAGGGCGGTCGCCACGATCCCGATCCCGCTGATGGACGACTTCGGCTGGAACGAGTGGAGCCTGCCCAACGGCACCGAGCTCGACGACTCCCGCGACGGCGAGAGCACGTCGGGGTTCCTCGCCGCGCTGCGACAGGATTACCAGAGCAACCCGGGATCGTACGCCGACGGCGCGTTCCGCGACAAGGCCGACGACCTGGAAGCGACCATGAAGGTCGACGGGCAGGCCGGCGACCAGAAGCGCGGCGGCTGGTGGGACACCAAGTCCCACCTGGACAACTGGTACCGGGACAATCAGCAGGCGGCCAACACGGCGATGTCGCCGCTGCCCAAGGCGGTGTACACCGAACGTCCCAAGCTGGTCGTGCAGGACCCGGGGACCAACACGGACGTCTACCGGCCCGACGACCGGACGCCGCCGAAGGGCCGCACCGACACGGGTGACATCGGTGGGAACGGCAACGTCGACATCGGTGGCAACCCGGACATCGGCAGCAGGCCGCCCGGCGTCAGCGACACCGGCAACGGTCCCACCTCCAGCGTGGGCCCGTTCTCCCCGCCCACCACCGGTGGTCCCGGCGGCCCCTCGCCCACCGGCTCCGACCCGTTCAACCCGCCGTCCACCGGCTCGGGCTACCCGAGTGGCGACGAGGACTACAGCAGCGGCCTGGCCGGCGCCGGGCCGGGCGGCCTCGGCAGCGGGTACGGCGGCGGCCTGGGCGGCTCGGGGGTCGGAAGCGCCGGCCTGGGTGGCGCCGGCGGCGGGTTCGGTGCCGGCGGCGGCGTCGGTGCGGCCGGCGGAATCGGTGCCGGTGGCGGCGGCCTGGGCGCGGCCGGCGGGATCGGCGTGGGTGGCATCCCCGGCATGGTGGGTGGCGGTAACGGCAAGGTGCCGCCGATGACGAGCGCGGCGAACGCGTTGCGCACCGCGGCCGGTGGTGCCGGCGGCGCCGGAATGGCGGGCGGAGCGCGGGGCGGTGCCGGCATGATGGGCGGCGGCATGATGGGCGGCGCGGGTGGTGCCGGGCACGGTGGTGGCGCTACGGGCTCCGAGCACTCGTCGTGGTTGACTGAGGACGACGATCCGTGGGGCCCCGGTGACGGTGCGTCCCCGGGCATCCTGCGATGAGGACGGACGGATGAGGGTTGACGGCGCGGCACGCCGGCCGATCACGGCCTGTGTGCTGGCGGGGCTCCTGGTGCTGGGGGTCGCCCAACCGGCGGCCGCCGCGCCCCGGCGGACCGAACAGTGGTATTTGGACGAGCTCCGGATCGACCAGGCGCACAAACTGTCGACCGGCCGGGGTGTGGTCGTGGCCGTGGTCGACAGCGGCGTCGACGCCACCCACCCGGACCTGCGGGGTCGGGTGCTCGCCGGTGGCCGCAGCTACGGTGCCAGCGGTGACGGGCGGGCTGACGAGGACGGGCACGGCACGCACATGGCCGGCATCATCGCGGCGACGAACGCCAGCAGCGACGGTGTGGACGGCATCGCCCCCGACGCGCGGATCCTGCCCATCAAGCTCTACGCGGGTAAGAACCCGCCGTACGACGAGAGCGCGATCGCTCTCGGCATCCGGATGGCCGTGGACGGCGGTGCCAAGGTGATCAACGTGTCCCAGGGCAAGCCGTCGGCGGTCACTCCGGAGGAGGCGAGCGCCATCAGCTACGCCCTGGACCGCGACGTCGTGGTGGTGGTCGCCGCCGGCAACCTCTCCAAGGGTGACGTGGACGTGGCGGCTCCCGCAAACGTTCCCGGCGTTCTCGCCGTCACCGGCACGACGCGGGGTGGCGCCTTCTGGTCCGGGTCGGCCAAGGGGCCCGAGGCGGTGGTCGCCGCACCCGGGGACGGTGTCTACAACGCGGGCCCCAACCAGGGTTACGGCTGGGGTGACGGCACCTCCGACTCGGCCGCGATCGTTTCCGGCGTCGCCGCGCTGATCCGGGCGAAGTATCCGAACCTCGACGCCCCCAACGTGATCAACCGGATCATCCGGACCGCCCGGGACGCCGGTCCGGCCGGCCGGGATCCGCAGTACGGCTTCGGCCTGATCGATCCGGTGCGGGCGCTGAGCGCGAACGTGCCGCAGGCCGCGGGTAACCCCCTGCTGGCCCCGGGCGCCGCACCGCCCTCGGTGCCGGGTGGCACCGCGGCGGCCGACGACGAGTTCGACGTCACCCAGCACGGTGACCGCGGTGGCCCGACGGATCAGCAGGTCATGGTGGTCGGCATCGGCATCGCCGTGGTGCTGGTGCTGCTGCTGGGGCTGGCGGTCTTCCTGATGTGGAACCGCCGCCGCTACCGCCGTGAGGCGGCGCTGTCGACCGACATCCCGGACGACCTGCTCGACAGGGCATCTCCCGCCGGGTACGACCCACCGTCCGGGTACGCCCCACCGCCCGGCTACGCCCCACCGCCC
>NZ_WBKR01000245.1 GCF_008868155.1 Micromonospora sp. ALFpr18c | reverse complement strand
GGCGGTGAGGATCTCGTCGCCGATGGCGGTGAGCTGGCCGGCGCCCACCTCGACGGCCGTCATGTAGTGGCGCAGCCAGGAGCGCAGCCCGTCCGGGGTGCCGGTCGCGAACGCGCCGGCCGCGCCGACGTACTCCGGTTCCCGCTCCCGGTGACCGACGTCGACGGCGAGCAGGCCGCGCGGGTCGAGGCCGCTGGAGAGCAGCACCAGGCGGGCGGCACCGCGGGCCACCACGCCGGACGGACCGGCGAACGGGCGTAGGTTCAGCAACTCCCCGTGTACGACGGCGGCGAGCACCAGCGGCGACACCTTCGTGCCACCGGCGACCAGCCCGGCCGGGCGCATCGACCGGGCGCGACGGACGGGACGGGCCGTCGGGCGCGTGGCGGGGGCCGCTCGGCGCGACGGAGTGGGCAGCGGTCGCCGGGCACCGGGCCCACGACTACCCTCGTGCCCACGAGACGCAGGTCACCCCGAGGACGAGGAGTCACGGCATGAGCGAGGCATTGGCCAATCTGCTGAACGAGACGCGCCAGTTCCCCCCGCCGGCCGAACTCGCCGCGCACGCCAACGTCACCGTCGACGCGTACGCCGAGGCGCAGGCCGACCGGCTCGCGTTCTGGGCGAAGCAGGCCGACCGGCTGGCCTGGTCGAAGAAGTGGGACGAGGTGCTCGACTGGTCGAATCCGCCGTTCGCGAAGTGGTTCGTCGGTGGGCAGCTCAACGTGGCGTACAACTGCCTGGATCGGCACGTCGAGGCGGGCCGCGGCGACAAGGTCGCGATCCACTGGGAGGGCGAGCCGGGTGACACCCGCACGATCACGTACGCGGACCTGCACGAGCTGACGTGCCGGGCGGCGAACGCGTTGACCGATCTGGGGGTCACCGCGGGCGATCGGGTGGCGATCTACCTGCCGATGATCCCGGAGGCGGCAGTGGCGATGCTGGCGTGCGCCCGGATCGGCGCGGCGCACAGCGTGGTCTTCGGCGGCTTCTCCGCCGACTCGCTGAGCAACCGGATCCAGGACGCCAGCGCCAAGGTCGTGATCACGGCGGACGGCGGCTACCGGCGGGGCAAGCCGTCGGCGTTGAAGCCGACCGTGGACGAGGCGGTGGCGAGCTGCCCGTCGGTGCAGCACGTGCTGGTGGTCCGGCGTACCGGCGAGGAGGTGGCCTGGTCGGCGAAGGACCACTGGTGGCACGAGACGGTGGAGACCGCTTCGGCGGAGCACACCGCGCAGCCGTTCGACGCGGAGCACCCGCTGTTCATCCTGTACACCAGCGGCACCACGGCCCGACCGAAGGGCATCCTGCACACGACCGGCGGCTACCTGACCCAGGCGTCGTACACCGCGCACGCGGTCTTCGACCTGAAGCCGGAGACGGACGTCTACTGGTGCACGGCGGACATCGGCTGGGTCACCGGCCACTCGTACATCGTCTACGGCCCGCTCTCCAACGGCGTCACGCAGGTCATGTACGAGGGCACGCCGGACACGCCGCACAAGGGCCGGTTCTGGGAGATCATCGACAGGTACGGGGTCAGCATCCTGTACACGGCGCCCACGCTGATCCGGACGATGATGAAGTGGGGCGAGGACATTCCGGCCGGCTTCGATCTGTCGTCGCTGCGGCTGCTGGGCAGCGTCGGTGAGCCGATCAACCCCGAGGCGTGGATGTGGTATCGGCAGCACGTCGGCGGCGGTGAGCTGCCCATCGTGGACACCTGGTGGCAGACCGAGACCGGCGCGATCATGATTTCCCCGCTGCCGGGGGTGACGGCGGCGAAGCCGGGTTCGGCGATGACTCCGCTGCCGGGCATCGTCGCCGACGTGGTGGACGACCAGGGCCAGTCGGTGCCGAACGGCGGCGGCGGTTACCTGGTGCTGCGGGAGCCGTGGCCGTCGATGTTGCGCACCATCTGGGGTGACGACGATCGGTTCATCGACACCTACTGGAGCCGGTTCGAGGGCATGTACTTCGCCGGTGACGGGGCGAAGAAGGACGACGACGGGCACATCTGGCTGCTCGGCCGGGTCGACGACGTGATGCTGGTGTCCGGGCACAACATCTCCACCACGGAGGTGGAGTCGGCGCTGGTGTCGCATCCGTCGGTGGCCGAGGCGGCGGTGGTGGGTGCGACCGACCCGACGACCGGTCAGGCGATCGTCGCGTTCGCCATTCCGCGAGGCAGCACGGACATCGCCGGCGAGGCGGGTGAGCGGCTCATCGCCGAGCTGCGGAACCACGTGTCGAAGACGCTCGGCCCGATCGCCAAGCCGCGGCAGATCATGCTGGTGCCGGAGCTGCCGAAGACCCGCTCGGGCAAGATCATGCGCCGGTTGCTGCGAGACGTGGCGGAGAACCGGTCGCTGGGCGACGTGACCACGTTGCAGGACTCGTCGGTGATGGAGCTGATCTCCTCCGGGATGAGCGGAGCGAGGTCCGACGAGGACTGACGGCAGGCGTACCCCGCGGTGGGTGGCGGTCCGGACGGACCGTCACCCACCGTTGTCTTTTGTGGAGGTACGCGCCGGAAGCGCTCCCACGGATGTGCGGAGTACCGACGATCAGTGCCGATCCGGCGGATAACGCCTCGGTCACGTTCCCGCCGTTCGGCACATTTTTCATTTAGCTTCACGCGCGTCGGATGGTGTCGGAGCGCCCTCACCGCGCCCCGGACCAGCCGATTTCCTCCGCCCATGCCGAGAACGGAGTGGCATGAACAGAAACTCCCATCCGGGGTCGCGTCGACGACTACTCGTCGCGTTACCCGCCATCGCCCTCGCGGCCACGTCACTGACCGTGAGTGGCAGCGCGGCGGCCCAGTCGGCGTCCGGCACCCCCCGGGCGGTGATCGGCGCCGACGAGTACTACATCAACTACGCCGAGCCCGAGGTGCAGCCGGACACCGCAGGCCGTGAGGTCAAGGGCAAGGGCGGCGTCTACACGCCCGCCGGGGACGCCGCGCGGGCGTTCGACCAGAAGCACGCGCGAGGCAACCCGGTCACCGCCAAGCAGCTGGCCAAGATCGAAGCCAAGTCGATCCAGACCGGCAAGAACCCCCGCAAGATCAAGCAGGCGCCGACCACGCAGACGGCGAAGCTGCTGACGCTGCTGGTGGAGTTCAACGACAAGGCGAACGACGACTTCACGGACGTGATGGTCCCGAAGACGGTGTTCGAGGACCGGACCTGCGTGCCGGGCACCGTGCAGAACGGGCCGAAGCACAACAAGATCCCGGACCCGGCGCGTCTGCCCCACGAGGACAACAACTCGATGTGGGTGCCGGACTTCTCGCCGTCGCACTACAACAAGATGCTCTACAGCAAGAAGGGCATCACCGAGCGGGTCCGCACGGACCTGAAGGGCCCGGACGGCAAGAAGGGTGTCGACCTGTCCGGTCGCACCATGCACAACATGTACCTGGAGATGTCCAAGAACGCGTACACGGTGGACGGGCAGGCCAGCCCGTGGATCACCGTGCCGCACTCGGAGGGCTGGTACGCGGCCAACCGCTGCACCCAGGACGAGGACGGCAACTGGGTCCCCGGCCGCGAGCAGTCGATGAACGGCCACCCGGACAACCCGGCCGGCGCCGGCCGGCTGGCGACCGACGCGATCGACGCGCTCGCCGCGAAGGACCCCGCCTTCCCGTGGGCCGACTACGACAAGGAAGACCAGGGCGACCGCGACGGTGACGGCAACCTCTTCGAGCCGGACGGCGTGATCGACCACCTCGTGCTGGTGCACGCCGGCCAGGGCAAGTCCCGCGGCGGCGGCGACCAGGGCGTGTACGCCGTCTGGGCGCACTCCTCCTCGGTTCCGGGTGGCTACAGCATCCCGGGCACCAGCCTGAAGGTGTCGAACTACATCGTGCAGCCGGAAGACGCCGGTGTCGGTGTGTTCGCCCACGAGTTCGGTCACGACCTCGGCCTGCCGGACCTCTACGACACCTCCGGCAACGCCGACTCCGACGTGGACTTCTGGGACCTGATGGCCTCGGGCTCGCACTCCGGTGAGATCTTCCAGGCGTTGCCGACGCACATGGGCATCTGGGACAAGTGGGTGCTCGGCTGGGCCGACCCGCTGACCATCCGCCCCGGGTCGAACCCGCGCGAGGTGAAGCTCGGGCAGACCTCCCGCACGCCGATCGACGCCGAGGACGGCATCAAGGTCGACCTGCCGGACAAGGTGACGACGCTGGCCACGCCGCACAGTGGCACCAAGATGTGGCACAGCAACAACGACCAGAGCTGGGCCGACGTCAAGCTGAGCCGCTCGGTCGACGTGCCGGCGGCCGCGGACTCCAAGTTCTGGATGTGGAACAACTACATCATCGAGGAGGACTGGGACTACGGCTTCGTCGAGCTTTCGACGGACGGCGGTACGACCTGGACCGAGCAGAAGGTGTACGCCGAGGACGGCACGGTCGTCACCACCCCCGACGGCTACCCGGACCCGAACGGCCGGATGAACGACTTCGGCGGCAAGAAGTACGGCCTGACCGGCAGCACCGACGGCTGGCGCCACGACTACGTCGACCTGTCGGCGTACGCGGGCACCACGGTGCAGCTGCGGCTGCGCCAGGCCACCGATGAGGCGTTCGAGGAGCGCAACTGGTTCGTCGACGACTTCGCGGTCACCGGCGGCGGCGCGACCACCTGGAGCGACGACGTCGAGGGCGGCGCCAACGGCTGGACGGCCACCGGCGGCACCTTCGTCGACACCACCGGCGCGGGCTGGAAGGTCTCCGGCGGCACCGAGGTGCACGCGCACTTCTACCTGGCCGAGTGGCGCAACTTCGACGGCTTCGACAAGGGCCTGAAGTACGCGTACGACACCATCTACTCCCACGAGGCGTGGAAGGTCGACCGGATCTCGTACAACGCGCCCGGCATGCTGGTCTGGTACCGGGACAGCGCACTCGGCGACGTCAACCACGTCACCGGGCAGATGACCGCGCTGCCCAGCTACGGCGCGAAGGGTGGGTTGCTCATTGTGGACTCGCACTTCGACCCGTACCGCCGCACCGGCGAGGCGGCGGTGAAGGACCCGTCGGTGACGGACAACCTGCCCAGCCGTCCGCAGTCGTCGAACGCGGCGTTCACGCTGCAGAAGACGTACCCCTTCACGGAGTGCCTGGAGGCCGCGGACGAGCCGTACAGCGCGTACTGCACGAAGTTCAAGGCGCAGGTGCCGGTGAAGTCCTTCACCGACGCCAAGGGCTGGTACCCGGGCATCGAGATGCGCGACGGGGCCCCGTACGCGCGGGACAACGACGCCTCGGTGGTCCTGCCGTCGCGCAACAACGCGCCGTACACCACCCGGGTCACCAACCCGGACGGCAGCCCGGCACCGGAGTTCTACGGTGTGACGCTGGGCGGTGGCGCGATCGTGCTGGGTACCGGTAACCCGGGCGACGCGGGCGTGAACTTCGGGGTCTCGCTGACCATCAAGAAGGCCGCGCGGGACAACTCGTCCGCCACGATCTTCGTCACCCCGGCGAAGAAGTGACGGTTACGCGGTTGGACAACTGACAACAGCGGTAACGGTGGGGCCGGTGGCGGAGACGCCTCCGGCCCCACTGTCGTATGCCCGATCACGCTGATCGAAATTGGTCGTTGTATTCGGTGTCGATCGAACCCCTTGACCAGCGTGGCTGATGAAGCGCTGGTGTGTTACGGGGGAAAGCATCCTCAACAAAATCCTGCAACAAATCGACGCGTGCGTCTTCCCACCCGTCCCAGCAGTGTCTATGTTCACCATTGGTCCCACTAGTGGGATCGATCTCCCACCGGCCCGTACCCCCGTTGGGCCGGTTCCCTCACACCGGAGGTACCACGTGCGCAAAGTCGCAGTGGGTCTGATCGGGCTCTCACTGACGGCGACGGGCCTGGCTTTCGGCCCGTCGGCCTCGGCGGCGCCGCAGCCCAAACTGCCGGCAGCAGCACCGGCCGCTGCCGAACCGCAGGCACTGAAGGATGAGCTCCCCGACAAGCTCGAGGACAAGCGCCGCGAGCTGCGTGAACAGGGTCTCAGCGATGTGCTGAGCGGTCGTAGCAAGCCGATCGAGCGCAACGGCAGCATGGTCGTCAAGGTCGGTCAGGTCGGCAAGACGGGCACCAGCGGCAACGCCCGGACCGCCGGCGCGCAGACCAGCAAGGACCAGTACGTCGAGCTCGAGCGTGAGCGGACCGACAAGATCTTCGTCATCCTGGCCGAGTTCGGCGACGAACGACACCCGTCCTACCCGGACAAGGACACCACGCCGGCCTTCGCCGGGCCGACGACCTTCCAGGGCCCGCTGCACAACAAGATCCCGCAGCCCAACCGGGCTGTCGACAACTCCACCGTCTGGCAGCCGGACTTCAGCCCGGAGCACTACCGCCAGCTGTACTTCGGCACCAACCCCGGCGACGAGTCGCTGAAGCAGTACTACGAGGCGCAGTCCTCCGGCCGGTACTCGGTCGAGGGTGAGGTCACCGACTGGGTCAAGGTCCGCTACAACGAGGCCCGCTACGGTCGTTCCGACGACCCGATCGAGGACGAGGACACCGAGAACCCGGCCAACGACCCCGCCGTCTGCGCGGACAACGTCTGCTCGAACACCTGGGCCTTGGTCCGCGACGCCGCCAACCAGTGGGTCGCCGACCAGAAGGCCAAGGGCCGGACGGACGCGCAGATCGCCGCCGAGATGAAGACCTTCGACCAGTGGGACCGGTTCGACTACGACGGTGACGGCGACTTCAACGAGTCGGACGGTTACATCGACCACTTCCAGATCGTGCACTCCGGCGGCGACCAGGCCGACGGTGACCCGCAGCAGGGTGAGGACGCCATCTGGAGCCACCGCTGGTCGGCGTACAACAGCTCGCCCGTCGGGCCGCCGAACTTCCCGATCGGCGGCACCCAGATCGGCAACACCGGCGTCTGGATCCGCGACTACACGATCCAGCCGGAAAACGGTGGCCGCAGCGTCTTCTACCACGAGTACGGCCACGACCTGGGCCTGCCGGACGACTACGGACCCGCCGACAACAACAACGAGCACTGGACCCTGATGGCCCAGAGCCGGCTCGGCGCCAAGAACGAGCCCGCCATCGGCGACCGGGGCGGCGACCTCGGCGCGTGGAACAAGCTCCAGCTCGGCTGGCTCGACTACAAGGTGTTCGTCGCGGGCCAGGACAAGAAGGTGGAGATCGGGCCGCAGGAGTACAACTCGGATAAGCCACAGGCCGCCGTGGTGGTGTTGCCCCAGCGGGAGTACACCTTCAACTACGGCCCGCCGTTCGCGGGTTCCAAGCAGTACTTCTCCGGTAACGAGGACGACCTCGACAGCAAGATGACGAGGACGTTCGACCTCACCGGTAAGTCCTCGGCGGCGCTGTCGCTGAAGGGCAAGTACAGCATCGAAGCGGGTTACGACTACCTCTACTTCGAGGCCTCGACGGACGGCGGTCAGACCTGGGCCGACCTGGACGGCACGGTCAACGGCAAGCCGATCGGCGTGGACGGCGCGGGCCGCCCGGCCCTCGCCGGCACCAGCAACGGCGCCTGGGCGGACATCAACATCCCGCTGACCTCGGTCGCCGGCAAGTCGGCGCAGATCCGTCTGCACTACGTCACCGACGGTGGTGTCTCCGAGGGCGGCTTCTTCGGTGACGCGATCACCGTGACCGCCGACGGTCAGACCGTGTTCAGCGACGGCGCCGAGACCGACGCCGGTTGGACCCTGGACAAGTTCCAGGTGGTCGGGGCGACCTACACCCGGCTGTTCGACAACTACTACATCGCCGGCAACCGCTCGTACGTCTCGTACGACAAGTACCTGAAGACGGGCCCGTACTTCTTCGGCTACGCGAACACCCGCCCGGACTACGTGGACCACTACGCGTACCAGGAGGGCCTGCTCATCTCGTACTGGAACACCCGTTGGGCGGACAACAACACCGCTCCGGCGTCGCCGACCAACCCGGGTGGTCACCCCGGTGAGGGCCGCAACCTGTACATCGACTCGCGCCCGGAGCCGATCTACAACCTGACCGGTGCTCCGTGGCGGGCCCGGATCCAGGTGTACGACGCACCGTTCAGCCTCAAGAAGGCGGACTCGTTCACCCTGCACCTCAACAGCCAGCCGCAGTACATCCGCGGTGAGGCGGCGCAGCCCCTGTTCGACGACACCAAGAAGTACTTCTACGAGGAGCTGCCGAACCACGGCGTCAAGCTCCCCGCGACCGGTGTCAAGATCAAGGTTCTGGAGCAGGACGGCACGTCGATGAAGATCCGGATCTTCTGACCGCTGATCCCGCACCACCCAGCGGCGCCCGGGCAGGTCACCTGCCCGGGCGCCGCCCTTTGTCCAGCCGCCACCGGGAACCGTTCGACCTGCTGGAACGTCCCACCACCGTGCCCCTCTCCCCCCGTGTCACCCGGACGGCGGCCGGTCTCGCCGCACTCCTCCTGCTGCCCCTGAC
>NZ_WBKR01000244.1 GCF_008868155.1 Micromonospora sp. ALFpr18c | reverse complement strand
CATTCTCAGCCGGATTCTGACGCAAACCTCTTGATCAACTGGTCCGGGTGGGGGTCAGGTGGGCCAACGCGCCGATCTCCAGGGCGACCCAGACGCCCGTCGGCGTCGACCGTGATGCCGTGCGGTTCGGCGTTGGGGGTGGGCAGGTCGTAGCTCTCGATCCGTCCGGCACGGTCGATGTGGCCGATCCGGTTGGCGCCCCACTCGGTGAACCACGCGCCACCGGCCGGATCGACGAC
The DNA here is from genome assembly GCF_008868155.1 of Micromonospora sp. ALFpr18c. Taxonomy (GTDB): domain Bacteria; phylum Actinomycetota; class Actinomycetes; order Mycobacteriales; family Micromonosporaceae; genus Micromonospora. Next base: position 8,302 of record NZ_WBKR01000244.1, on the reverse strand, counting down.
GATCGCGTGCGGACGGGCCGCACGGTCCGGCAGCGGAAACTCGACGATGTCGCCATCCGGGGTGATCCGGCCGAGCTGACCGGCGAGGATCTCCACGAACCAGAGGACACCATCGCCACCGAGGGTGATGCCGACCGGGCCAGCGTTCGCGGTGGGCAACGGGTGCACTGTCGCCCTGCCGTCGAGGTCGATCCGGCCGATCGCGTTCGCCTGGTTGAGGGTGAACCAGAGCGCCGAATCCGGGCCTGCGGTGATCATCGAGGGCACACCACCGGCCAACGGCAGCGGGAACGCGGTGACCGTGCCGTCGGTGCCCACCCGGCCGATCGTGTCGGAGGTCATCCCCGCGTACCAGAGCGCACCATCGGGTCCGGCGGTGATACCGCCCGGCCCGGTGCCGTCCGGAAGGGCGATCGTGCGCTGCTCCCCGTCGACGCTGAGCCGACCGATCCGGTCGTCCCCCGAGCGGGTGAACCAGAGGGCGTCGTCCGGGCCGGCGGTGATGATCAACGGGCGACCGCCGGCCGGCTCCAGCGGGTAGGTCCGGACCGCACCATCGACCCCCAGGCGGGCGATCCCGCCGGCATGGGCCAGCGTCAGCCACAGCGCGCCGTCGGGGCCGACCGTGATGCCGTACGGGCCGGCGCCCGGCTCGGCGAGCGGTATCTCCCGAATCTCGACGGTCATCACAAGCGGTGTCCTTCCTTCCGTCGGTGGATCGCCAACCCTGACGGCTCGTCCGGCGACGACGCAACCGGTTTGACCGCCTTGACGCCCCGGATTGTCAGCCCGCTGACAGGGTCGCCACGGGTTGCGCCCAGGCTGACCGGTCACCGTCGGTGACGACATCGCAGCATCACCGACCTTCTGGAGGACAGCATGTCCCGCACCATCCGTAGGAAGCACCTGCTGGCCGGTCTGGCCACCGCCGGCGTCCTCGGCGTGGGGATCGCGGCCCCGACGATCGCGTTCGCCGCGGACACCCCGACGCCGACGCCGAGCGCCAGCAGCACCGCCCACGGCTCCGGCCCCGGCGCCGGCCCGGCGACGGCCGACCGGCAGGGCGAGTTCGCCGAGGCGCTCGCCAAGGAGCTGGGTGTCCCCACCGACAAGGTGACCGCCGCGCTGGAGAAGGTCCGCGAGCAGCACCGCCCGGCCGACCGGCCGCAGCGCCCGTCCGCCGAAGATCGGCAGGCCGCCCTCAAGCAGCGGCTGGACCAGGCAGTCAAGGACGGCAAGCTCACCCAGGAGCAGGCCGACGCCATCACCAAGGCCGTCGAGGCCGGCGTCTTCCCCGGCCCCGGCGGCCACCGCGGCCCGGGCGGTCACGGCGGCCCCGCCGGCACGCCCGGCAAGTAACCTCCCGGGGCAGGCCCAGGCCCGCCCGGGCCTGCCCCAGGCTTGCCCCCCGGGCCTGCGGCAGGCCCGCTCGGCACCGGTCGGGTCCCGGCGTGTCAGGCCGGCGGGGGCGTGAACACGCCGAGGTGATTGCCCGCCGGGTCGAGCAGATGGGCCAACGTGAGCCCGCTCGGCGTCGTACGTGCCGCCACCAGCACCTTCCCGCCGGCCGCCTCGGCCCGACGGCAGGTCTCCGGCACGTCGGCGACCTCGGCGTAGAACATCGCGTAGTTCGGCGACGTCCCGTCGGTCCCCCGGATCGCCCCGCCGATCCCGGCGTCGCCGCCGGCCCCGGTCACCCGGTAGGACCCGCCGCTGGCCGCGCCCTGCTCCTCGAAGGTCCAGCCGAACAGCTCGCCGTAGAAGCGTTCCGCCTCCTCCGGCCGGTCGGTGCCGATCTCGAACCAGGTGATGGGCGTCGTGGACATCCGCTGCCTCCAGAGTTTTCCGCGCGGCCGTTCGGCCGTCGTCCGGAGCAGTCTCGGAGCCGTCCGCGACACCGTCCTGTCGGTGTTTCCGAATCACCCGCCGGAGTTTTCGCCCCTCACACCAGGCTCAGCGCGCGGACCCGTTCGCGCGGAATGTCGAGGTCGGTCAGGGTCAGCTCCCGGGACACCACCTCGGGCAGCGCCCGGACGCTCCCGATCCGGTCGGTACGGAAGCACCGCAGCTCGTCGCGGAGCCGGCACCAGGCCAGCAGATACCAGTGTCGGGAGTTGCCCAGGTAGCCCAACGGTTCGACGTCACGCACCGAGTCCGCGCCGGCGCGGTCGGCGTACCGGATGCGCAGCACCCGCCGCGCGAAGACCGCGTCGGCGACGATGGCCGGGACGGGCGTGGCCGGCCCGTCGCCGATCAGGTGCACCCGGCCGGCGAGGCGGTGCGCCGCGGCGGCGTCGGCGGCCGGCAGCACCGCCACCAGCTTACGCAGCGCGGTGGCCCCCGGCCCGGCGAACGGCGTGCCCGCGAGCCGGTGCAGCGCGACGGCCATCGCCACCGCCTCGGACGCGGTCAGGTTGACCGGTGGCAGGGTGCGGGCGCGGTCCAGCACGTAGCCGCCGGTGCGCCCCGGCTCGGCCCAGATCGGCACACCGGCCTCCTGGAGCGCGCCGATGTCCCGTTCGATGGTCCGGCTGCTCACCTCGAAGCGGGCGGCCAGCCAGCGGGCGCTGCGCGGCCGTGGCAACACCGCCCGCAACTCCTCGACCAACGCGTAGAGCCGGTCCGTGCGGTTCATTCCCGCACGCTACGACCGGGGTACGACACCCTCTGGCGCCCGCGCTCAGGCGATGCAGGCGCAGACGATCAACGCGGAGCCGAAGTGGGTGGCGGCGCTGACCCGGGCCGCCGGATGCGGCTCGGGCGAGCAGATGACCTCGCCCAGCTTGCCGGGGGTGAGCAGGTCGAGCACCACGAACGCCAACGCCATGATGCCCAGCCCGAGCAGACCGAACACCACGGTGGAGGCGAGCCCCTTACCGAAGTCGCTGTAGCTGGTCAGGATCGCGGTGAACACGATCCCGGCGATGCCGAGCTGGTTGGCGGCGAGCAGCAGCCCCGCGTTGGCGTTGCGGTCCACCCAGATCAGGTCCCGCAACCGCCCCGGGGTGAGCAGGTCGACCAGACCGAACCCGGCCGCCATCAGGCCCACGCCGACGATCCCGAACACGACGCTCTGCCAGGCACCGCTGAGCAGATCCTCCAGCACCGACTGCCTCCCGACTCTCCGCCCGGAGGGGTACCGGCGCGGTGATCGAGACGATAGCGGCAGCGCGCAACCGCGTCAGCCCCGCTCCTACAGCGCCAGGTAGCGCTGCCGCTCGTACGGGGTGACCTCGCGGCGGTACTGCTCCCACTCGGCCCGCTTGTTGCGCAGGAAGAAGTCGAAGACGTGCTCGCCGAGCACCTCGGCGACCAGTTCGGACTCGGCCATCACGTCGATCGCCTCGGCGAGGTTCTCCGGCAGCGCCTCGTATCCCATGGCGCGCCGCTCGGCGCTGGTCAACGACCACACGTCGTCCTCGGCGCCCGGCGGCAGCTCGTAGCCCTCCTCGATGCCCTTCAGGCCGGCGCCGAGCAGCACCGCGAAGGCGAGGTACGGGTTGGCCGCCGAGTCCAGCGAGCGGACCTCGACCCGGGCCGAGTTCGGCTTGCCGTACGCGGGCACCCGGACCAGCGCGGACCGGTTCAGGTGACCCCAGCAGACGTACGCCGGGCTCTCGGTGATGCGGTCCGGCAACGCCTGCGGGAAGAGCCGCTTGTACGAGTTGACCCACTGGTTGGTGACCGCGGTGTACTCGCGGGCGTGCATCAGCAGGCCGGCGATGAACGACTTCGCCACCTTGGAGAGCTTCATCGGGTCGCCGGAGTCGTGGAACGCGTTGCGCTCCCCCTCGAACAGCGACAGGTGGGTGTGCATGCCGCTGCCCGGCTGGTCGGTGAACGGCTTCGGCATGAAGCTGGCCTGCACACCGGTGGAGAGCGCGACCTCCTTCACCACGTGCCGGAAGGTCATGATGTTGTCGGCCGTGGTGAGCGCGTCGGCGTAGCGCAGGTCGATCTCCTGCTGACCGGGCGCGACCTCGTGGTGGCTGAACTCCACCGAGATGCCGATCCGCTCCAACGCCAGCACGCCCTGGCGCCGGAAGTCCCGGGCCACCGCGTGGGTGGTGTGCTCGAAGTAGCCGCCGGTGTCCACCGGGGTCGGCACGGAGCCGTCCTGCGGACCGTTCTCCAGCAGGAAGAACTCGATCTCGGGGTGGGTGTAGAAGGTGAAGCCCTTCTCGGCGGCCTTGGACAGCGCGCGGCGCAGCACGTGCCGCGGGTCGGCCCAGGAGGGGCCACCGTCGGGCAGCAGGATGTCGCAGAACATCCGGGCGCTCTCGCCGCTGACCCCACCTTCGAACGGGAACACCTGGAAGGTGGTCGGGTCGGGCATGGCCACCATGTCCGACTCGAAGACCCGGGCGAAACCCTCGATGGCCGAGCCGTCGAAGCCGATGCCCTCCTCGAAGGCGGCCTCCAGTTCGGCGGGCGCCACCGAGACGCTCTTGAGCGTGCCCAGCACGTCGGTGAACCACAGCCGGACGAACCGGATGTCCCGCTCTTCCAGCGTACGGAGGACGAACTCCTGCTGACGGTCCACTTCCCCAACCCCTCGCGACAACTCTTTTGTCCGCCTTGGCCGGGCTGCACCCGACCTGACCGCCCAGTGTTCCCGGGCCTGGTTACGCAGACGTTACGCGAACCGCCGCCGCCCGTCCCCTCGTGTCCCGCCCGCCGGTCGAAGATCAGGCCGTCTGGCGCTCGGCTACCGTACGGATGGCTCCGACCGGGCTGGGGCAAGATGAGGACATGCCCACCCTGCGTCTCGCCCTGTCCCAGGTCAACCCGAGCGTCGGCGACCTCGCCGGCAACGCCGACCTGGTCCGCAGCTGGACTCGCCAGGCCGCCGATGCCGGTGCCCAGCTGGTGCTGTTCCCGGAGATGATGCTCACCGGCTACCCGGTCGAGGACCTGGTCTTCCGACGGTCCTTCATCGCCGCGTCCCGGGCGGCCCTGCAGCAGCTCGCCGCCGACCTCGCCGCGGACGGCCTCGGCGACCTGCCGGTGGTGGTCGGCTACCTGGACGCCGACGGGCCGCCGCAGGTCAGCGGGGACGCCGAGCCGGCGCGGGGCGCCCGCAACGCCGCCGCGCTGCTGCACCGGGGCGAGGTGGTCGCCCGCTACTTCAAGCACCACCTGCCCAACTACGGCGTCTTCGACGAGGACCGCTACTTCGTGCCCGGCGACATGCTGACCGTGGTGCGGATCGGCGGCGTGGACGTCGCGCTCACCATCTGCGAGGACCTGTGGCAGGCCGGCGGTCCGTTCGCCGCCGCCCGGCAGGCCGGCGTCGGCCTGGTGGTCAACATCAACGGCTCGCCGTACGAGCTGAACAAGGACGACATCCGGCTGCCGCTGGTCCGCCGCCGGGCCGCCGAGGCGAACGCGACCATCGCGTACGTCAACATGATCGGCGGGCAGGACGAGCTGGTCTTCGAGGGCGACTCGATGATCGTGACCGCCGACGGTGAGCTGCTCACCCGCGCCCCGCAGTTCGTCGAGCACCTTCTCGTACACGATGTCGAACTGCCGGCCGCGACCGCGCCGCCGGCCGCGGAGACCATCGCGGACGGCCTGCGGGTGGTACGCGGCGCGGTCGACGGCGTCCCGCCCACGCCCCCGGGCCCGGCCGCCGTCGGCGGGCTGATCGAGCCGGTCGCCGACGAGGCCGAGGTGTGGCAGGCGCTGGTGCTCGGCCTGCGCGACTACGTCAACAAGAACCGTTTCCCGTCGGTGGTGCTCGGCCTCTCCGGCGGCATCGACTCGGCGGTGGTGGCCGCGCTGGCCGTCGACGCCCTCGGCCCGGACCGGGTCGTCGGCGTGTCACTGCCCAGCCAGCACTCGTCCGAGCACTCCCGCGAGGACGCCGCCGACCTGGCCAAGCGCACCGGCCTGGACTACCGCATCGAACCGATCCAGCCGATGGTGGACGGCTTCCTGGCCAACCTGTCGCTGTCCGGGGTGGCCGTGGAGAACCTCCAGGCCCGGGTCCGCGGTGTCATCCTGATGGCGCTGTCGAACCAGGAGGGCCACCTGGTGCTGACCACCGGCAACAAGAGCGAGCTGGCGGTGGGCTACTCCACGCTGTACGGCGACTCGGTGGGCGGCTTCAACCCGATCAAGGACGTGTGGAAGACGCTGGTGTGGCGGCTGGCGAAGTGGCGCAACGCCGACGCGTCCCGCCGGGGCGAAACCCCGCCCATCCCGGAGAACTCGATCGGCAAGCCGCCGAGCGCCGAGCTGAGCCCGGGACAGCTCGACAGCGACAACCTGCCCGACTACGACGTCCTCGACCCGATCCTCATCGGGTACGTCGACGGTGACCTCGGCCGCGACGGGCTGGTCGAGTCGGGTCACGACCCGGCGGTGGTGGACAAGGTGCTGCGGCTGGTGGATACCGCCGAGTACAAGCGACGCCAGTCCGCGCCGGGCGCGAAGATCTCCATGAAGGCGTTCGGCCGGGATCGTCGACTGCCGATCACCAATCGGTGGCGCGAGCACGGCTGATCTCCTGGATCGGGTGCCGGGTCGCTGAGCTGGTCCGGCACTCCTCCGCGCATCCGAGTGACATCTTCCACTGCGCCCTGCCGCCACCCCATCCCGCGGTGCGACGATCGCGACGGAACCCGGGGACCGCGCAGGCGGCCTCGAGGAAGGAGACAGTCATGTCGGAGTCCACCGCGAACGAGGTGACCGCCCTGTACGGCGGCCCGGCCACCCGGCGGGTCCGTACCCGCGACCTGATCGCCGCCAAGGAACGCGGCGAACGGTGGCCGATGCTCACCTCGTACGACCAGTACACGGCGGGAATCTTCGACCAGGCCGGCGTGCCCGTGCTGCTGGTCGGCGACTCGGCCGCGAACAACGTGTTCGGCTACGAGACGACCCTGCCGGTCACCGCGGACGAACTGCTTCCGCTGGTACGGGCGGTGGTGCGGGCCACCCGACAGTCGCTGATCGTCGGCGACCTGCCGTTCGGCTCGTACGAGGAAGGTCCCGCCCAGGCGCTGCGCACCGCCGTCCGGTTCATGAAGGAGGGTGGCTGCCACGCCGTGAAGCTGGAGGGTGGCCGCCGCTGCGCCGCGCAGATCGCCGCGATCGTCGGCGCCGGCATCCCCGTGATGGCGCACATCGGCTTCACCCCGCAGAGCGAGCACACCCTGGGCGGCTACCGGGTGCAGGGCCGAGGCGACGCCGCCGAGGAGGTACTCGCCGACGCGCGGGCGGTCGCGGAGGCGGGCGCGTTCGCGGTGGTGCTGGAAATGGTGCCGGGCGAGGTGTCCAAGCAGATCACCCACGAGCTGTCGATTCCCACCGTGGGAATCGGCGCCGGCCCGGACACCGACGCCCAGGTGCTGGTCTGGCAGGACATGGCCGGCCTGCGTACCGGCAAGGCGCCACGCTTCGTCAAGCGGTACGCCGACCTCGCCGGCACCCTCACCGACGCCACCCGCCGCTTCGCCGACGAGGTCCGCAGCGGCGAGTTCCCGGCAGCCGAACACACCTTCTAGCGTTCTGGCGCGGGCCGCGGGCCGCGGTCCGGGGGCCGCGGACCGGGGCTTCGTCGCCTTTGCGGGCCGCGGTCCGGGGCGTGCGTGGCCTTGCCGGCCGCGCTGGCCTTACGGGGTGCGTCGCCTTGCAGGCCGCGTGCGCCTTGCAGGCCGCGTGCCGGCGTCGCCGCGTGCCGGCGTCGCCGCGTGCCGGCGTCGCCGCGTGCCGGCGTCGCCGCGTGCCGGCGTCGCCGCGTGCCGGCGTCGCCGCCTTGCCAAGTGCCGGCGTCGCCGCGTGCCGAGTGTGCCCGTGCGGCGGCGTGGTCGCCTATCGGCATGGTCGCATCGCCCGCTCTCAGACTCAGGCCGGCGCGACCTGGACTGGCACGACCTGGCGCGGCGGGGCCACCGGCACGGCATCTCGTTCACCGGTCGGCCCCTCCGCCCAAGCCTCAGAACCAAGACAGTTAAATCGATCTTGGTGACTGAATTTGTCGTACACCTGTTCTAGTCTCGGGTCATGGTCGGGGAGTTGACGCAGGCAGAGGACGCCATCGCGGCCTGCGCCGACACCGCCGCCTGGGCGCTGCCCGAGCAGGAGCTGATCGCCGCGCTGGACGCCGCGCACCGCCTGGAGCAGCGCCTCGCCGCCGTGAAGCTGGCCCTGATCCGTGAGCTTGATGGTCGGGGCACCGCCCGCGCGCAGGGCGCCTCCTCCACCACGGTGTGGCTGCGGGAACGACTGCACCTCACCATCGCGGCCGCCCGCCGACTGGTCGACCTCGCCACCGCGCTGGACACCGGCAACC
>NZ_WBKR01000243.1 GCF_008868155.1 Micromonospora sp. ALFpr18c | reverse complement strand
AAGAGAACAGTGTTCCGGGTGCGCCACGCCCTCACGCGCGGGTGGTTGCGGTGATAACTCGGTGGAAGGGGTGGCGGGGAGGGCGTAGTGTTGCAGCCCGCTTGACGGCCGAGGTGAGCTGCACCGGAACGGACGTCCCCGCGCCGGGCGGCCGGCCAATCCGCCCCCGGACACGCGAGCGCGCAGCAGGTGTGAACGATGGGACGTCAGCATGCCCACACTTGACCTCGACACCCACCCAGACGACACCAAGCCCGACGGCACCACAGCCGACGGCACCCGCCTCGACGCGGATCTGACCGCCGAGCGCGCACACCTGGACACGTCGCGGGCGGCGCTGCGGCGGATGCGGGAACGGGCCGAAGCGCTCTTCTCGACCGGTGATCAGGTCGCCGGCGACGCGTACGCCGCGGAGACCCTCGGCCGCACGCTGGCCCGCCGGGTGGCCGAACTCGCCGATGACCCGACCACGCCCCTGTTCTTCGGCCGCCTCGACTTCGCCGGAACCCCGCACCCCGAGGAAGCAGCCCTCGCGGAGGCAGGCCGCACGAAAGCAGCCTCCGCGGAGGCAAGCCGCACGGAAGCAGCCGGCCGGGACGCGGCCAGCGCGACCACGACCCACGAAGCCACCAGCACCAGCACCAGCACCAGCACCAGCACCAGCACCAGCACCAGCGATCATGACGGGCACCGCTATCACGTGGGACGGCGGCACGTCACCGATGAGCATGGTGAGCCGTTGGTGCTGGACTGGCGGGCGCCGGTCTCCCGGTCGTTCTACCGGGCCAGTGCGCGGGATCCGCAGGGGGTGACGGTCCGGCGGCGGTTCGGGTTCAGCAACGGGGTGCTGACCAGCTTCGAGGATGAGCGGCTGGATCGTGGCGAGGAGTTGGGCACGACCAGCCGGATCCTCACCGCCGAGATCGAGCGGCCACGTGTCGGGCCGATGCGCGACATCGTCGCCACGATCCAGCCGGAGCAGGACGAGCTGGTCCGGGCAGACCTGGCCGACTCGATCTGCGTGCAGGGCGCCCCGGGCACCGGGAAGACGGCGGTCGGTCTGCACCGGGCCGCATACCTGCTCTACCTGCACCGCGAGCGGCTACGGCGGGCCGGCGTGCTGATCGTGGGGCCGAACCGAGCGTTCCTGTCGTACATCGCGGCGGTGCTGCCGGCCTTGGGCGAGGTCGAGGTCGAGCAGGCCACAGTGGAGGAGTTGATCTCCCGGGTGCCGGTCCGGGCGGTCGAGGCGCCGGCGGTGGCCGCCCTGAAGCACGACGCGCGGATGGCGCGCGTGCTGCACCGCGCGGTGCAGGCGCAGATCGGCACGCCGACCGAGTCGATCACGGTGTCCGACGGGTCGTTCCGGTGGCGGATCGGGTTGGAGCCGCTGCACCGGATCGTGGAGGAGACCCGACGGGAGGGACTGCCGTACGGCACCGGCCGGGAGCGGGTCCGGGCGCGCGTGGTGAGCCTGCTGCAACGGCAGGCCGAGGCGCGGCGTGCCGAGTCGCCGAGCGACGCCTGGCTGCGCCGGATGGGCCGGTGCCGACCGGTGGTCGAATTCCTGGACGCGGTCTGGCCGGCGCTCACCCCCGAAGGGCTGGTGTACGGCCTGCTGTCCGACCCGGCCCGTCTCGCCGCGGCGGCGGACGGCCTGCTCCGCGACACCGAGCAGGCGCTGCTGGTCTGGGCGAAACCGGCCCGCACCGCGAAGGCGACCCGTTGGACCGCCGCCGACGCCGTGCTGGTCGACGAGGCGGCCGGGCTGCTGGAACGGCCCTCCGGGTTCGGGCACGTGGTGGTGGACGAGGCGCAGGACCTCTCCCCGATGCAGTGCCGCGCCATCGGCCGGCGCAGCGAGCACGGTTCGGTCACCCTGCTCGGTGACCTGGCGCAGGGCACCGCGCCGTGGGCGGCGACGGACTGGCGGGAGTCCCTGGCCCACCTGGGCAAGCCGGACGCCGTGGTGGTCCCGTTGACGGTCGGCTTCCGGGTGCCCGCGGCGGTGGTCGCGTTCGCGAACCTGCTGCTGCCGGCGCTCGCTGTGGACGTACCCCCGGCCGAGTCGCTGCGCCGTGACGGTGGCCTGGACGTGCGTACGGTGACCGACCTGACCTCGGCGACGGTGGCCGAGGTGCACGCGGCGCTCGCGCACGACGGCTCGGTCGGTGTGATCGCCGCGGACGACGCGGTCGACGGGCTGCGCGCGGCACTGGCCGCCGCCGGTGTCGCAACCGCGACCGCCGACGACGTGACGGCCGCGGAGCGCGTCACCCTGGTGCCCGCGACGCTGGTCAAGGGCCTGGAGTACGACCACGTGGTGGTGGTCGAGCCGGCCGCGATCGTCGCGGCCGAACCGCGCGGGCTGCACCGGCTGTACGTGGTGCTCACCCGAGCCGTGTCGCGGCTGTCGGTGCTGCACAGCGAACCGCTGCCCCCGCCGCTCCTGGCCGAAGCCGCCGAGTGACGCGGCTCAGCGGCTGGTCAGGGCGGCGGCGATCTCGCGCAGCGGCTTGCCGGACTCGGCGATCGGCACAGTGAAGGCCAGCCACGACCCGTCGGTGAACTCGACCCGGAGCCGCTTCGGGTTGAGCCGGTGCCAGCCCACCCGGGCGTCGGCGACCGCCGTGCGGGGAGCCGACCAGACGATCCTCGTCTCGGCCGCTGCGCGCTCGTCGTCGGCCCAGCTCGACCAGAGCTTGACCGGCCCGGACGCGCAGACGAGGAACCGCTGGTCGGTGACGGCGAGGATGGTGTCCTCGATCGTGGTCGCAGGCGGCACCGGCCGGCGGGAGTGCTGCAGTGTGGACGCCGCCGAGCCGGGTGCGCCGCGACCGGCCACCCCGTAGGTGATGCGGTCGACGAGCCGGTCTCCCGCCGCGAAGGAGACCAGCGGCGAGATCAGGTTGAGCAGCACCCCGGCCACGACGCCGCCAGCGCCGGGTGCGTCCGGCCGCTGCGGGTCCGCTGGTTGGGGCGGGTCGGGCGGCAGGACGCCCTGGGCGATCCCCGTCTTCGCTACGGCGAGCACCTGCTCATCCGGCTCGACGAGGTGGGTGAGCCGTTCCGGGTAGCTGAGGTCCGCCATCGGCTCAGTACCGATCCTGGTGGGGCTGACTCGCGCCAGGCGCGTCGGCCATGACCTCGCCCACCAGTTCGCGTACGCGGGCGGCGGCCGCCTCCTGGGCGCGCTTGGCGGCGGAGGTGAACTCCTCGGCCAGCGTGTACGAGTCGAACCGCATGGCCCGGGCGTTGACGTCGGTCGAGACGATCGTGCCGTCCGCCGACGCGGTGACCCGGACCAGGCCGGAGTCGCTCACACCCTCGGCGCTGCTGTCCTCCAGCTCGGCCATCTTGCCGGCCAGCTCACGCTGCCAACCGTCCAGGTTGCGGGCCAGCGCCTCGATGCGGTCCAGACCGGGAAAGGTCATGTCGGTCCCCTCAGGTCAGGATTGAGTCGAAGACATTCTGCACGCCCTTGGTGTAGGGGCCCAGATCCTCGCGGTAGGTGCCGTCCACCAGATAGTTGCGGTCCTTGGTGCCGTCGGAGACGTCGTGCAGCCCCACCCCGGTGTCCAGGAGGGAACCTCCGAGGCCGGGGATGTTCACCGGGGACGCCTGGTTGATCAGGAACTTGCCCGGGAAGAGGGTCTTGAACTTCTCGATCTGGAAGGCCCTCGCCTCGGCGGTCCAGCCGGACTTGTTCCACGCCCGGTACGCCTTCTTCGCCTTGCGGATCTCCAGCACCGCCCGGCGGTACCTCATCAGCAACTCGGCGACCTTCTGCATCTTGGTGGCCAGCTTGGTCAGGATCTCCGCGAAGCGCGCCACGATCTTGACCATCCGGCCAACGGTGGTGGCAAGCTTGGCCAGCACCCGGACGACCGTCGCCGCGAGCGAGATGCCGGCGCTGAGCGCCGCCGCCACCGCCGCGATGATCACCTCGGTGAGGAACCAGAGCAGGAACTCGAGGATCAGCTCGACCAGCAGGTTGAACGCGTCGACGGCCGCGTTGGCCGCATCGACCAGCACCTCCTTGGTGCCATCCAATCCCTTGGCCAGTTCCTCGATGGCCTCCTCCACCGAGGCCATCGAGGCGTGGAAGCTCTCGGCGGCGTCGCCCGTCCAGTAGCCGCGCAGCCGGGCCCGGTCCTGGATCTGCTCGCCGGCGATCTCGCGGACCGCCGCGCCGGTGTCCAGGCAGAGTTGCGCCGCGCGCATCAGGTCATCCGGCTCGCCCGCGACCAGTTCAAGGAGCTGCTCGAAGGGCCAGAGCACCGCGTTGGACAGCGGCTTGAACGGATCGGGGGTGCCCGAGACGATCTGCTCGAAATAGGTCTTGTTGCGCTGCAACGCCTCGGTGCTCATGCCGGCACCGGCCCGGTCGTGCCAGCGGTGCCGGGCGACCAGGGGCCCGGCGCGATGACATCGGGGGCGGCCGGGCGGCCCGGTACGAACATGTCGGTGTTGGCCACGTCGGTGCCCGTGTACGCCCCGGCGGTGTCACGGAGCCCCTCGGCGATGTCCGCCATCACCTCGGCGCCGTCGGCCAGCCCCTGCAGGCACGCCTCGAACTGCTCGGCGTACGTCGCGGCGAGGCTGAAGGACGCGGGCATCACCCCGAAGGCGTGCCGGGGCACGTGACCGTCGCCGAACGAGCGGTGCAGCTCGCGAAAACGGGCCGCCCGGTCGGTGGACGCCGCGGCGAACGCCATCAGGGCCTCTGGCTGGACGTCCAGTTCTCTGTTCGGGCTCGACACGGACCCTCCCCTGTGTCCTGTGCGACGGGTCAGCCGCTACAGCCACCCACCATAGGCACTGCGTGCCGCCGTCGGTGACCCCCCTGCGGAACACGGGGCACACGACGTTGACTTTGTGTTTTAAAGTAGTTTGCATGAGCCCCGACGACGACCTGCCGCCGGCCGACGCCGCGGCCGCGCTCCGGTTGATCGAAGACCAGCGATCAGAGACGGTACGCCGGCTCGAGCCGGACTCCCGGGTGCTCTACTGGCCGTGGGGCGTCGCGTGGCTGATCGGCTTCGGGCTGTTCTTCCTGCGCTTCTCCCCCGACGGTCGGGTGCTCGTCCGGCTGCCCGACTGGCTGCCGCTGACCGTCCTCTTCGTCCTGCTGCTGTGCGCCGCGGCGATCCAGGCGGTGGCCGGCGCGCGGGCGTACGGCCAGGTGACCGGCGACTCGGCCCGGCGCGGGCGCTGGTACGGCTGCGCCTGGGCCCTGGGCTCGGTGAGCGTGTACGCGGGGCTCGGCCGGATCAGCGAGCACCTGCCCCACGACCAGGCGGCACTGCTCTGGTCGGCGACCGCCGTCGGGCTGACCGGCGCGCTGCACATGGCCGGCGGTGCGATCTGGCTGGACCGAGACCTCTTCCGGCTGGGCGTGTGGATCAGCGTGATCAACGTGGTCGGCACGTTCGCCGGGCCGGGCTGGCACTCGCTGGTGATCGCGGTGGCCGGCGGCGGCGGCATCCTCGTCGCCGGCACGCTCGCCCACCTGCGTCGACGGCGGGCCCGATGACCGACCTCGACCCGGTCATCCACGCCCAGGCCCGGCTGCGCGTCGTGGCCAACCTCTCCGCACTCGGCGACGGGGACCGGATCACCTTCCCCCGCCTACAGGAGCTGCTGGGGATGACCGCCGGCAACCTTTCCGTGCACCTGCGCAAGCTCGAGGACGCCGGGTACGTGGAGGTCAGCAAGACCCACCGTGGACGTACCCCGACCACGCTGATCCGGCTCAGCCGGCGGGGCCGGCTGGCGTTCGAGGAGTACACCGAAGCCATCCGCACTCTGCTCGACCCCACCCCGTCGAAGGAGCAGTCATGACCCTCGCCCGAGCCGACCAGGCCAGCCGCCGGTACGGCGACGTCCTCGCCCTGGACCGCGTCGACCTGGAAGTCCGGGCCGGTGAGCTGGTCGGCCTGCTCGGCCCGAACGGCGCCGGCAAGAGCACCCTGATGAACCTGCTGGTCGGGCTGCGCCGCCCCAGCTCAGGCCGGGTCGAGCTGTTCGGGGGCGACCCCCGGGACCCGGCGTCGCGGCGACAGATCGGCGTCACCCCGCAGGAGACCGGCCTGCCGGGCACGCTGCGCGTCGGCGAGGTCGTCGACTTCGTCTCCGCGCACTACCCCGACCCGGTGCCCCGGGGCGAACTCCTCGACCGTTTCGGCCTCGGCGACCTGGCCCGGCGGCAGACCGGTGGGCTCTCCGGTGGGCAGCGCCGCCGGCTGGCCGTGGCCCTGGCGTTCGTCGGCCGACCCCGGCTGGTGCTGCTCGACGAACCGACCACCGGCCTGGACGTGGCCGCCCGGCACACCCTGTGGGACGCGATCCGCGCGTTCCACGACGACGGCGGCACCGTCCTGCTCAGCAGCCACTACCTGGAGGAGGTGGAGGCGCTGGCCCACCGGGTGGTGGTGATCGGGCAGGGCCGGGTGCTCGCCGACGACACCGTCGACGCGGTACGCGGCATCGTCGGCGTACGCCGGGTGAGTCTCGTCGCGGACGAGCTGCCCGACCTGCCCGGCGTGGTCCGCACCGAGCGGATCGACGGTCGGCTGCACCTGCTCACCACCGACGCCGACGAGCTGGTCCGGGCGCTGGTCACCACCGGGACCACGTTCACCGACCTGGAGGTCCGCCCGACATCGCTGGAGGAGGCGTTCCTCGCGATCACCGGCGAGGGCCAGCCCGCCACCGACGGTCAACCCGCCACCGCCGCCGCCGGCGGCCGACCCACCACCGTCTGAGGAGGCGACCCCCGTGCAGCTCGCCCTGGTCCACGCCCGCTACCAGCTCCTGGAGATCATCCGGATCCCGGTGGCCGTGTTCGGCAGCGCCTTCTTCCCGGCCGCCGCCATGATCTTCTTTGTGGTGCCGTTCGCCGGTGAGGATCCGGTCGGCGCGACCTTCGCCACCGCGTCGATGGTCACCTTCTCGGTGATGAGCGCCAACATCTTCCAGTACGGCGTCGGCGTCGCCGAGGACCGCGACCAGCCGTGGAACCCGTACACCCGGACCCTGCCGGCCGGCCCGGCACCCCGCTTCGCGGGCCGGGTGCTGGCCGGACTGGCGCTGACGTACCTCTCGCTGATCCCGGTCGTGGTCATCGGCGCGACGCTCACCGCGGCCCGGATCACCCCGGCGGCATTCCTGCTGACCGCCGTCACGGTGGCCGTCATCTCGGTGCCGTTCACGCTGATGGGGCTCGCCATCGGCTACTCGCTGCCGAGCAAGGCCGCGATCGTCGTGGCGCAGGTCGTCTTCCTGCCGCTCGCGTTCGGCGGCGGGCTGCTCTCCGCACCCGGTGAGGCACCCGGGTTCATCGAGACGATCGCACCGTTCCTGCCCACCCGGGGCGCGGCCGAACTGATGTGGTCGGCGGTCGGCGACTACCGCGTCGAGCCGCTGGCCCTGATCATGCTCGGCGTCTGGGTGGTGCTGCTCGCGTCGCTCGCCGGCTGGGCGTACCGGCGGGACGAGGGTCGCCGGTTCAGCTGACGATTCGTCCGTTTCCGCCCCGTACGGACGCGGGACGGTGCCAGGATTCCGGGCAGGGGGGCCGCCGTGGCCGCCCGCCGAGAGGGGTCTTGACCGTGAGCACCGTCCCGCCGGGCACGCCCTGCTGGGCCGACCTGGCCACCCCGGACCTGACCGCCGCGCGGCGCTTCTACCCCGAACTGTTCGGCTGGACCGGCCGGGTGATGCCGGAACCCGAGGCGGGCGGCTACACGGTCTTCCAGCTCGACGGCAGGGCGGTCGCCGGGGCGGGACCACCGGCGATCCCGGACCAGGTGCCGATCTGGTCGACGTACATCGCCACCGACGACGCCGAACTGGTCGCCGGCCGGGTCGAACGGGCCGGCGGACAGGTGGTGGTGCCGCCGTTCGAGGTGTTCGACCGAGGCTGGATGGCGGTCTTCGCCGACCCCGCCGGCGCCACCTTCAGCGTCTGGCAGCCACTGACCATGGCCGGCGCCGAAGCGATCGGCGTACCGGGCGCGATGAGCTGGAACGAACTGGTCACCCCCGACCCCGAGGGTGCGAAGGTCTTCTACGAGCTGGTGTTCGGCTGGCAGCCGGACGACCAGTCGGTCGCCGGAACGACGTACACCGGGTGGCGGCTCGGGGCGCGGATCGTCGCCGGAATGATGCGTCCACTGGCCGAGGACTTCCCGGCCGACCTGCCGGCGTACTGGACGGTGTACTTCGCCGTGGCCGACGCGGACGCCGCCGCAGCCCGTGCCGCCGAACTGGGCGGCACGATCCTGGTCCCGCCCCGCGACATCCCGTCCGGCCGCTTCGCCGCCCTACGCGACCCCCAGGGCGCCCTCTTCTCGGTGATCGACCTAGGCCCCTAACCCCGCCCGACGACCCGCGCGCCCCTGCGCCCCTGCGCCCCTGCGCCCCTGCGCCAAGATCGCGCTCGATCCTTGATGGAGTGGCCTCCCCACGCCAGGACCCCACTGTTTCCACGATTGAGCGCGATCTTGCTGCGCCAGCCTCGGTGATCATGAGGTTGACCGGAGGATTCGCCCGATTGCCGCACGCTAA
>NZ_WBKR01000242.1 GCF_008868155.1 Micromonospora sp. ALFpr18c | reverse complement strand
GGGCAGCGCCAGGGGGTCTGGGGGGCGAAGTTCTACCGGGTGGTGTTCTTCTTCCCCCAGGTCCTGGCGGTGGCGATCATCGCGGTGCTGTTCCAGATGGTGTACCGGCCGAACGAGTCCGGCCTGATCAACGGCGTGCTGATGAAGCTCGGCCTGGATCCGATCCTCTTCCTGGTCCGCCCGAACCTGGCCCTGTGGTCGATCATCGCGGTGCTGGTCTGGCAGGCGGTCGGCTTCTACGTGGTGCTCTTCTCGGCGGGGATGGCCTCCATTCCCGGTGAGATCTACGAGGCCGCCGAGATGGACGGGGCGAGCAAGGTGACCCTGTTCTTCCGGGTCACCCTGCCGCTGCTGTGGGACACCCTCCAGGTGGCCTGGGTGTACCTCGGCATCGCGGCGTTCGACGCGTTCGCCATCGTCGCGGTGCTCTCGGTGGACGGTGGCGGCCCGGACGGCGCCACCACCGTGCTGGCCATGGAGATCTACCGCAACGCGTTCGTCTACTCGAAGTACGGCTACGCCTCGGCGATGGGTGTGGCGCTGTTCTTCCTCACCATCACGTTCGCGGCGCTGACGCTGCGGCTCACCAAGCGGGAAAGCGTGGAGTACTGATGAACCCGCAGTCGACGCTGCCGCCCACACCGGCGGCGCTACCGCCGAAGACCGGCGACCCGGACGCGAACGCCCGGCGGGGGCGCAAGGGCCCCCGTTCGGAGGTACGGCTCCTCGCCGGCCTGGGGCACGTCGCGCTCGCCGTGTGGGCGGTCATCGTGATCGTGCCGATCCTCTGGACGTTCCTCGCCGCGTTCAAGAACACCTCCGAGATCTTCAGCAGCCCGTGGACGTTGCCGGCGGAGCTGCGGTGGGAGAACTTCGGGCGGGCCTGGACCAAGGCGAACGTCGGCCGGTACTTCCTGAACAGCGTGATCGTGGTGTCGTGCAGCACGTTCGGCACCATGCTGCTCGGCTCGATGGCCGCGTACGTGCTGGCCCGCTACAAGTTCTGGGGCAACCGGGCGATCTACTACCTGTTCGTCTCCGGGTTGGCGTTCCCGGTCTTCCTGGCCCTGGTGCCGCTCTTCTTCGTGGTGAAGAACCTGGGCCTGCTGGACACCCACACCGGTGTGGTGCTGGTCTACATCGCGTACTCGTTGCCGTTCACGGTGTTCTTCCTGGCGGCGTTCTTCAAGACGCTGCCGACGTCGGTGGCCGAGGCGGGGATGATCGACGGCTGCGGGCACACCCGGCTGTTCTTCCAGGTGATGATGCCGATGGCGAAGCCGGGCCTGATCAGCGTCGCGATCTTCAACATCATCGGTCAGTGGGCGCAGTACCAGCTGCCGCTGGTGCTGCTCTCCAACGCCAAGGACAAGTGGGTGCTCACCCAGGGCATCGCCGACATCTCGGTCAACGCCGGCTACGAGGCCGACTGGTCCGGGTTGTTCGCGGCGCTGACCATCGCCATCCTCCCGATGATCATCGTGTACGCGGTGTTCCAACGCCAGATCCAGGCCGGCCTCACCTCCGGCGCCGTGAAGTAGCCCGTCACCGCTCGTCGGCCTGGCCGTGCCAGGAGTGCCAGAGCGCCGCGTACGCCCCGTCGGCAGCCACGAGGTCATCGTGGCTGCCGATCTCGGTGATCCGGCCGTCGGCCAGCACGGCGACCCGGTCGGCGTCGTGCGCGGTGTTGAGCCGGTGCGCGATCGCGATGACGGTACGACCGACCAGCACGGCCGCCAGGGCCCGCTCGGTACGCCGGGCGGTGCTCGGGTCGAGCGCGGCGGTCGCCTCGTCGAGGATCAGGGTGTGCGGGTCGGCGAGCACCAGCCGTGCGAGGGCCAGCTGCTGCGCCTCGGCGGCGCCGAGTTGCCGGGCGCCGTCGCCGAGAGCGGTGTCCAGACCGTCGGGCAGTTCGGCGTACCAGTCGGCGCCCACGGTGGCCAGCGCGGCGCGCATCTGCTCGTCTGTGGCGTCCGGTGCGGCGAACGACAGGTTGTCACGGACCGTACCGATGAAGACGTGGTGCTCCTGGGTGACCAGGGCGATCCGGCGGCGACGTTCGGCGGGGTCGAGGTCGGTGACCGGGCGACCGCCGATGCTGACGACGCCGCGGCGAGGAGCGTCGATCCCGGCCAGCAGCCGGGCCAGGGTCGACTTGCCGGCGCCCGACGGGCCGACCACGGCCAGCCGCTCACCGGGCTGCACCTCCAGGTCGATGCCGTGCAGCACGTCGTGCCCGCCGGCGTAGGAGAACCGCGCCCCGCGCACGACGAGCCGCTGGCCGCGGGAGGGGGCCGTGGTGCCGGGCGGCTCCTCCGGCGGAACCAGGCCGACGCCCAGCACCCGGGCGAACGACGCGAAGCCGCGCTGCGCCTGCTCGGTCCACTGGAGCAACCGGTCCAGCGGTTCGATGGCCTGTTGCAGGTAGAGCGCGGCGGCGACGACCGCGCCGAGCGAGACCATGTCCCGGGAGAGCAGGTAGCCGCCAACGAGCAGGACCATGGCGACCGGCAGCGGATAGCTGGCCTCCACCACCGAGAAGAACACGGTACGCAGCGCGAGGGTCGCCCTCCGGGCCTGCCACACCCGGGTGACGCGGGTGGTGCCGTGCCGGACCCGCTCGTCGGTCAACCGCAGCGCCTCCACCGTGCGGGCGCCCTCGGCGGTGGTGGTCAACGTCTCGGTCAGCTCGGCCGACTCCGCGCCCTCACGGAGGTACGCGGAACTGGCCCGGCGCAGGTACCACCGGGTCACCGCCACGATCGACGGCAGCCCGGCCAGCGCCGCGAGCCCGAGCAGCGGATGCAGCAGGAACACCGCCCCGAACAGCAACGTCAACTGCACCGTGGCGATGACGATGGTGGGCACCACGTCACGGACGGTGGTGCCGACCGTCGCCACGTCGACCGAGCTACGGGTCGCCAGGTCGCCGGAGCCGGCGCGCTCGACGACCGAGACCGGCAGCCCGAGCGTTCGGGTGACGAACTGCTCGCGCAGCTCGGCGACGGCCCGTTCACCGAAGCGGTGGCCGGCGTACTGGGCGAACCGGGAGAGCAACGCGCTGGCCAGGACGCAGCCGGCGATGGCCAGCGCCAGCCGGTCCACCGTGGCCACCGTGGCACCGGCGGTGACCCGGTCGACGATGGTGCCCAGCAACCAGGGCGGGGCGAGCCCGGCGAGCGCGGCGGCGCCGTGCAGCACCAGCACGACGCCGACGGCCCGGCGATGCCGGCTGATCATGTCCCGCAGGGCGCGCCGTACGGTGCCGCGGTCCGCGACCGGTAGCCGGTTCACCGGTACGCCTCCTCGGCGTCGGCGGGCCGCCCCGCGCCGGTTTCGTCGCTGCCCCGGGCCACCAGGTGCCGGTAGCCCGAATCCTGGTCGAGCAGGTCGGCGTGGGTGCCGGTGGCGGTGATCCGGCCCGCGCTCAGGTGCGCGACCTCGTCGGCGCGGCCGAGCAGCAGCGGCGACGTGGCGAGCACCACGGTCGTCCGCCCGGCCCGTGCGGCCCGCAGCCGTTCGGCGATCCGCGCCTCGGTGTGCGCGTCCACCGCCGACGTCGGGTCGACGAGGATCAGCACCTCCGGCTCGACGAGGAGCGCCCGGGCCAGGCGTACCCGTTGGCGCTGACCACCGGAGAGCGTCCGGGCCTGGGCGTCGAGCGGGGTGTCCAGCCCGTCCGGCAGGGCGTCGACGATGTCCTGGGCCGAGGCGGTCCGGAGGGCGGCGCGGATCTGCTCGTCGTCGGCACCGGGGCGCAGGATGTCGCGCAGCGTCCCGGCGAAGAGGTACGAGTCGTGGTCGGCGACCAGGATCCGGGCGCGGACCTCGTCCAGGGCGACCCCGGTCAGCGGTACGCCGCCCCAGGTGGTGTCGCTGACCACGTACCGGCCGAGCCGGTCGGCCAGCGCCTCGGCCGCCGCCGGGTCGTCGACGGCCACGCCGGTCAGCCGGCCGGCGCGTACGGTCAGCCCGGTCACCGGGTCGTGCAGGTCGGCGGGACCGGTCGGAGCGGCCACGGCGTGCGGGTGGCGTGCGTCGGGGACGCCCCCGGGCCAGCGCCGCCCCGGCCCGCCGACGTCGTCCGGGCCGAGCCTGAGCAGGTCGGCGATCCGTCGGGCGGCGACCCGACCCCGGATCAGCTGGTGACTGCCCTCCAGCAGGAACCAGACCGGCACGATCAGGGTGGCCACGTAGCCGTAGACGGCGACCAGTTCACCGATCGTGACGTCACCGGCCACCGCCATCCGGGCCGTCAACCACACCACCGCCGCCAGGAACAGGCCGGGGATGGCGACGGTCGCCGCGTCGATCCAGCTGACGACCGCGCCGACCCGGTACCCCTCGGCGCGCAAATCCTGCGATCTGGCCGCGTACCGGCGGGCGAAGAGATCCCGGCCGCCCACCCCGGCGAGCACCCGCAGGCCAGCCACGATGTCGCCGGATCGGGCGGTGAGCGCGCCCTGCTGCCTGCGGTAGACCGATTCGGCGCGCTCCAGGCGGCGCAGCAGCGGCCCGACGACCAGCCCGACCGCCGGCACCCCGAGCAGCACGCAGAGCGCGAGCACCGGCGAGATCGACCAGAGCACCACGGCGATGACCGCGTACGCGACGACCGCGCCGACCCCCGGGCCGGTCAGGGTCAGCACCTGCGCCGACCAGTCGATGTCGGAGCCGCCGACGGTGGACACCTCCCCGGCGGCGGAGCGGCGCGGCAACGTCGCACCGACCCGGGACAGCTGGCGCAGCAGGACCTCCGCCGAGCGGGCCTTGGCGTCCTCCCGGATGAAGGTCATCGTGCGGTGCCGCATGATGCCCAGGTAGGACAGCGCCACCCCGGCCACGATGATCGCCGCGACCCAGAGCGCCAGGGCGCGGGTGTCGCGGGCGCGCAACCCGTCGTCGACGGCGCGATAGATCAGGTAGGGCCGTGCCGACAGCCCGACCATCCAGGCCGTCCCGAGCAGGCTGCCGCGCAGCACCCGCCAGGGCTGGCGGCGGACCAGCCACCACAGGTACCGCATCGGACCGCGCGTGTCGGGAGTGCCGGGCTCGGAATGCGGGATCTGCGGAGGCACCCGACCACGCTACCGAGCGCCCGGCCGACCCACCGACCCGTTTACCTGTCGCACGGGGAAGGCAGAATCACATTCGTGCTGGTGGCGGTGGTGGCAGACGAGCGGGGCGGGGGAGACCTGCGTCCGCTCGACGCCGCCGGCCGGCCGGCCGGCCCGATCGAGACCGTCAGCGACCTCGCGGCGGCGATGGCCGCACGGGAGGCCGCCGAGCATCCGCGATGGGTCTGGGCCGGCGCGGGCGCGATCTATCCGGCGCTGCTGCGCGCCGGCGTGCGCGTCGAGCGGTGCCACGACGTGGAGCTGACCGAGGCGCTGTTGCTCGGGCACGCCGGCCGCTGGGGCGAGCCCCGCTCGCTGGCCGCCGCCTGGGCCCGACTGACCGGCGGGCCGGTGCCGGCCGACCCGCCGCCGCGCGCCGCCGCGCCCCCCGGGCACGGCCAGGCCGCGCTCTTCGACACGCTGCCCGGCCCGCCGGGCCCGGGCATCGAGGCACTGACCCAGGTGTACGCCGACCAGCTCGCCCGGGTCGCCACCACCGAGCACCCGGGCCGGTTCCGGTTGCTGGTGGCCGCCGAGTCGGCCGGCGCGCTGATCGCGGTGGAGATGGGCGTCGCCGGGCTGCCCTGGCGGGCCGAGGTGCACGACGCGATCCTCGCCGAGCTGCTGGGTGAGCCGTCCCCGGTGGGCGGCCCGCCGCGGCGGTTGGCCGACCTGGCCGGCCGGATCGCCGACGCGTTCGGCGTACGCCACCTGCACACCGACTCCCCGGCGGAGCTGCTGAGGGCGTTCGCCCGGGTCGGGGTGGAGCTGCCCAACACCCGCGCCTGGGTCCTGCGCGGCGTGGACCACCCGGCGGTGCCGCTGGTGCTGGAATACAAGGAGCTCTACCGGATCTGGACGGCACACGGCTGGTCCTGGCTTGAGCAGTGGGTGCGCGACGGGCGGTTCCAGCCGGAGTACGTGCCGGGTGGGGTGGTGTCCGGCCGCTGGGCCACCCGGGGCGGCGGGGCGTTGCAGATCCCGAAGGTGATCCGCCGCGCGGTGGTGGCCGATCCGGGCTGGCGGCTGGTGGTGGCCGACGCCGGCCAGTTGGAGCCGCGCGTGCTGGCGGCGGTCTCCGGTGACGCCCGGTTGGCGGCGGCCGGTGGTGCCGGCGATCTCTACGCCGCGCTCGCCCGGGACTCCTTCGGTGGTGACCGGGCCCGGGCCAAGGTGGCGCTGCTGGGTGCCATGTACGGGCAGACCGGCGGGGCGGCGGTGCCGGCGTTGGCGGTGCTGAAGCGCAGCTACCCGACGGCGTTCGGTTTCGTCGAGGCGGCGGCACGTACCGGCGAGGCGGGTGGGCTGGTGCGTTCCTGGCTGGGGCGGACGTGCCCGCCGGGGACGGCCGGGTTCGGTGATCTCGACGACGCGTCGGTCGATCCGGACGGGGCGGTCGATCCGCAGGGTCCGCGGGCGCGGGCCGCCCGGTCGAGGGGCCGGTTCACCCGCAACTTCGTCATCCAGGCCACGGCCGCGGAGTGGGCGTCGACGTTGCTGGCGACACTACGGACGGAGCTGTCCGGCAGCGAGGCCGAGCTGGTCTTCTTCCAGCACGACGAGGTGGTCGTGCACGCCCCGGCGGGCGAGGCCGAGGCCGTCGCCGAGGCCGTCAACCGGGCGGGGGAGCGGGCGTCGGCGTTGCTCTTCGGTGCGACGCCGGTCCGTTTCCCGCTGGATCTGTCCATCGTCGACTGCTACGCCGACGCGGCCTGACCGGCGGTGCCGTCTCGCCGGTGATCGACCTGAGGTCGCCGGGATGTGTAACGGTTGCACTATTTCTCCTTTTCGCCCCGCCACCCTCGGGCGGCCGTCCTCGTTGCAGTGTCCGTAGGAGGGGCCGACCGGTCACGGTCGGTTCCGTGCTGGAGGGGGCGCAGCTGAACCGCATCGCAGCAATGATCATCGCCGCAGGCGGGGGACGACGGATCGGTGGTCCCGAGGCCCTGCTGCACCAGGGCGAGAAGCCCCTGGTCAACCAGATGATCGACACGATGACCGAGGCCGACTGCGAGCAGATCGTGGTCGTGCTGGGCGCCGCCGCCGAGCAGGTCCGGGAGACCGCCGACCTGGGCAAGGCCACCGTTGTGATCAACAAGGCGTGGGGCACCGGGGTCGGCTCGTCGATCCGGGCCGGCCTGGCCGCGATGGACGACGAGGGGATCGAGGCGGTGGTCGTGGTTCCGGTCGACATGCCGGGCCTGACCCCCGCGGCGGTTCGCCGGGTGACCGCGCTGCCGTACCCGGACGTGCTGGTCTGTGCCACCTACGACGGGCTGCGCGGCTACCCGATGCTGTTCGGCCGCCGGCACTGGCCCGGCATCGCCACCCTGGCCAGCGCCGACGTGGGCGCCCGACCGTACCTGCTGGCCCACAAGGACCAGATCGTCGACATCGCCTGCGACTCGGTGGCCGACGGCAGCCGGGTCGACACCCCGGAGCTGATGGCGCTGTACGGCCTGACCGTCCCGCCGCAGCGGGTAGGTGTCTGAGCGGTGCCAACTGGTCGGGGTTGCGGTCTTGCCCATCAGCCACCCGCTGATGATGGCCTGGGCCCTCAAACGTAGCCGGCACTGTCGGCAAGCTGACGGCCTGGCTCCGTGGGATTGCCTCGGCACCCGCCCGGCCGAACTGCCACCATGGCCTCCAGTCCGTCCAGTCCGTCCAGACGGGAGGCGACGTGGCACCACTGCACCGACCGAGCCTGTTGATCGGCGCTGCCTCGGCCGTTGTGGCCCTGGCAGTCGTGCTGCTGCTGGCAACGCCGGGCTTCGCGGTCACCTGGCCCTGGGGTCCGCCGAGCAACAAGGATCCGCAGACCGTGATGGTCAGAGGCTCGGTCTCATGCTCGTCGGTAACGAGCCTCTCGGACGGCTACGGCGGCAGCCCAGCCCTGCTCAAGATGAGCGATGGCAGCGTCTCCAAGACCCTGCACTACCCGTTCAAGTTGCAGCATTCGCGATTCGGATCGATCTACCGCCCGCCCTACTTCACCGGCTACGAATTCATGGCCACGGTCCCGGCGAAGTCCGACAAGACCACGATCAAGTGGAATTTGGAGTGCCGCGATCAAAACGGCAAAGCCGGCTCCAAACACAACGGCGCCTTCAGCGTCGGTCGCAAGGACCTGTCCCGCACCATCTGCTCCTACAGTGGCCTGACCAACCCGTGCAGTGGCACCGAAATCCGCGAAAAGTCGGCCGCCTGCGCCTTCAGCGTCCTGACCGCGGGACTCGACAATGACGCGCTCAGCTTGGCGGTAGTTATGGACGACGCCCAGAATGGCTGGTCCCTGCAGGACTATCTGAACAGCGCGGGTCTGGCTCATCCGCTGGTCGGCCTGATCGTCCCGCCGCAGCGGGTAGGTGTCTGAGCGGTGCCAACTGGTCGGGGTTGCGGTCTTGCCCATCAGCCACCCGCTGATGATGGCCTGGGCCCTCAAACGTAGCCGGCACTGTCGGCAAGCTGACGG
>NZ_WBKR01000241.1 GCF_008868155.1 Micromonospora sp. ALFpr18c | reverse complement strand
CTCTGCTGGCAACGCCTGAACGCCCTACCCACACCCACCTGACCAGCAACAACCGTCCCAGCGAGCCGGAAAGGGCCGCACCCCGGGAATCGGAGACCCGGCACACCGTCGTGACAGACGACGCACACACCTCACACCATAAGGGACAAAACGGTCAAGCCGAAAGCCGTACCAAGGGATCAATACCCTCTGACGGATCGAGGCCAGTAGGCCGGTCGCCCGCCCGGCCACGACGGTGAGCGCGGCGGCCAGGGCGAAGGTCACCAAATGACTCGGATAGATCTTGACGACGCGTCGCCGCCAGAAACTCGTCGTGCGGTCCGCCTTCCGGGCGGTCCAGGTCAACACGAAACCACTCAGAACAAAGAAGAGACCGACACCGTACGGGCCGGCGAGTGGAAACGCGGACGCGACGAAACTGCCGAGCGAACCGTCGATGAATTGCGTGATGACCGCGATGTGGCAGGCGAAGACCAGTGTTGTCGCGACAAATCTCAGGCCGGTGAGAGAGGGCAGTCTTTGGGCAACCGGGTTGTCTGTCATGGCAAGGTGGTCACCAGACGACCGGAAGGGCGCTGATCTCGCGGGCCAGGCCGCCGGACTCCCATTTCACATCCTTCGGCTCGACCGCCAGGCGCAGCGTGGGGAAGCGGGACATCAGCGACCCGAGGGCGATCTGCAACTCCGCCCGGGCCAGGTGCGCGCCGGGGCAGTGATGCGGCCCGTGCCCGAACGCGAGGTGCGGATTTCTGGCCCGGGCGAGATCGAGCACGTCGGGATCGGTGAACACCTCGTCGTCGTGGTTCGCGGAGATGCGCGACGGCAGTACCGCCTCACCGGCCTTACCACCAGCTCGCCGACCCGGATGTCCTGCGTCGCACAGCGGGCGAAGACGGCGGCCTCGTCGGTCTTCGCGTACCGCAGCAGTTCCTCGACAGCCAGGTTGATCAGACCAGGTTCGGTCGCCAGCCGCGCGAGCTGCGCCGGGTGACTGAGCAGGAAGTACGAGCAGTGCGCCAGCTGGTAGCTGACGCTGCCGTGACCGGTGGCCAGCATCAGCCGCGCCAGGGTGATCACCTCGTGCTCGTCCACCCGGGAGTCCGCCTGGTAGCCCTCGATCAGAGCGCCGATCAGGTCATCGGTGGGCGACGACAAGCGCTGGATGAACAAATCCGCGACGTACTCCTGGAGTTGCCGCACATGCTCCTGCGCCACCTCCAGAGGCATCGAGCAGGTCGCGGTCATCGCCTGGGACCACTGCGCGAACTGCGGCCGGTCCGCCTCGGGTACGCCGAACAGGTCAGCGATCACCCCGATGGCAAACGGTACGCCGAAGTCGCCGACCAGGTCCCACGGCGGTCCCTGCGCCGCCATCCGGTCCTACAGGTCGTCCGTGATGCGCTGGATCAACGGGCGCATCAGCCGGACCCGCCGTGCGGTGAAGACGCGCGAGACCAATTGTCGCAACCGGTTGTGGTCGGGCGGATCCAGCCCGAGGATGTTCTCCTCGGGCATCACGGGAGAGGCCCTCGGCTGGTCGCGCTCACTCGCCCCGGCGCGGCTGAACCTGAGGTCATTGTGCACCCACTCGACGTCGGCGTAGCGAGTCGCCAACCACGCCTCGTCCCCGAACGGCATTCGGACCAGGCTCATCGGGGCATCGCGACGCAGGCGGGCGTACTACTCGTGGATCGGTGGCGCGTCGTCCGCGTGGAACGGATAGGGGCGGGCTTCGTCAGCGGGTGCCATGCTCGTCCTCACGGCACCTGAGTGAGTTGTGAGTGCAGGTTACGACCACACATTATTCGGTGGGTGAGAAGCGAGCAATGCTGCGTTTGTCGATGTCGGTGCAGCGTTAGCGGCACATGCTGCGGACGTTGCTCTGCCGTCAATACGAGTGACCTTGCCTGCCCGCGTCCCGGTCCTTTAGGTTAGATTGCGCGTTCAATAGAGATATTCGCGGCGCGGGTAATTTGCAAACTGTCTACCGACAGCCTTGGAGGGCGAAGTGCGAGCAGCGGTCCTGCACCCGGGCGGCGGTCCGTCCCTGGATCTCCGCGACGATGTCACTGCCCTGGGCCCGGACGCGGGCGAGGTGAAGATACAGATCAAGGCCACCGGGGTGTGTCACTCGGATCTGTCGGTGGTAGCCGGTGGTCTGCCCAGCCAGGGCACGATGATCGTCGGCCACGAGGGTGCCGGGATCGTCTGCGAGGTGGGCCCGGGTGTGACCGGGGTCCAGGTGGGCGACCACGTCGTGGTGAACTGGATTCCGGCCTGCGGGCGCTGCCCCGACTGCGTCAACGGCGAGGCCCACCTCTGTATGACCTACATGTCGGACCTCTTCGGTAAGGCGCGGTTCGCGGTCGGCGACACGCCAGCGTTCGGCATGGCCGGCACCGGCACCTGGGCCGAGCAGATCGTCGTCCCCTGGGAGGCGGCCGTACGAATCGACGACGACATCCCGTTCGAGTACGCCGCGCTGCTCGGATGCGGAGTCTCCACCGGCGTCGGAGCGGCGATCAACACTGCTCGGGTTCGAGCGGGATCATCGGTGGCGGTGCTGGGATTGGGTGGCGTGGGGCTCTCCGTCGTCCAGGGCGCGAGCATCGCGGGCGCGGCGCGGATCGTGGCGGTCGACCCCAACCGGGCCAAGCACGGTGTCGCGATGGAACTCGGTGCCACGGACGCGATCACCCCGGATGATCTGCGCACCACCCATGACGCCGTCACCGGTGGGCGGGGCTTCGACTACGTCTTCGAGGCGGTCGGTCGGGCCGCGACCATCCAGGCGGCCTGGGACGTCACCCGGCGTGGCGGAGACACCGTGATCGTCGGTGCCGGCGCCGCGGACGACCTGGTGCAGATCAATGCGTTCGAGCTGCTCTTCCGCGCCCGTAACCTGGTGCCGAGCGTCTACGGCAGCTCCGACCTCCGTCGCGACCTGCCCCGCCTGATCGCCCTGTTCCGTCAGGGTCGGCTGAACATCGAGAGCCTGATCAACCGACGCATCCAGTTCGACGAATTGAACGACGCGGTGTCCGCCCTGGAGAAGGGTGACGTGATTCGCCAAGTGGTGCTCTTCGACGACTGAGCTTGATCTTCAACCCGTGGGGTCTTGCGGGGGCACCGACCGATGACGGTAACAGCCCTTGGTCGATGATCTTCTTGTCCAGGGAGGAGCATCAACTACCAGGGGCTGTTTCGGTGACCAGTGTCCCTGCCTTGGCGGTGCTCAACGCGCACTGGCTCGCGATCGTGCAGGCGAAGGTCGGGTTGGAGCTGCAGGGTCGGGTCCTCGCGACCGGGATCATGCTGAGTTGGCTGATGGTGCCGGTCGGGTTCCTGGCGGCCGGGCCGCTCGCCGGCGGGCTGTTCGAGCCGTGGATGCGCGACGGCGGGCCGCTAGCCGCCACGGCAGGGGCGCTGATCGGCACCGGGCCGGGCCGCGGCATCGCACTGCTGGTGATTCTGGCCGGGCTCGCCTCGACGGCACTCGGCGCCGCCGCATTTTCCACGGCTCACCGAGGTGGGCGTTGCCACCACCGTCATCGAGCCGGGCCTGCGGTATCGCCATGCGCCACGCTGACGACCACGTACACATCGTCGCCACGTTGGCGCGCGAGGACGGCCGTACCGACTGGCTGCGCAACGACTACCCGCACTGCGTCAAAGCCACCTACAACGTCGTCCGCCGCTACAACCGCAGCGTCGGGTCCCGCTGACCGCACCGCGCACCGCCGCCCTCACCCCGCCGAGGTGAGCAAGGCCCGCCGCACCGCCCACGCTCAGACGCCCCGGGATGAGCTGCGGCGGCGGGTAGCCACGGCCGTAGCTGCGGCGGGGTCGCAGGACGAGTTCTTCGCCCGGCTACGCGGGGCGGGGATCCTGGTCCGGCTCCGGTACAGCACCACCAATCCCCGGCGGATCACTGGGTACGCGGTGGCCCTCCTCGGCGTACGCACCGCCGCCGGGCAGCCGGTGTATTTCGGTGGGGGCCGGTTGGCGCCCGACATGACCCTGCCGAACCTGCGGCTGCGGTGGGGCACTCCCACGCTGCTGCCGGCGGCGCCTCCGGTCGGCCGGACCGAACGGGTCGCCGCAATGCGTCAGGCCGCCAAGGTCGTCACCGTGGCCGCCGGCGACATCCGTCGAGACGCCCATGCCGCGCCCGGACGGGCGCAGGCCATCGCGGTCGCCGCGGCGGACCTGCTCACCAGCCTGGCCTCCACGGTGGAGGGCTATGCGTCTTTCAGCAACACAGGCGATCTGGTCGCTCCGACTTTGGCCCGCGCCGCGATCACGGAGAGCAGCTTGGGCGATGCTCTTGAAGACTTCACGCAGAAGCGGCAGGGTAAGTACCACAGGCCGATCGCGGAGTGGGTGCATCGCATTCTTCGGCCCCTATTTTCGATCAACTGCCGGACCAGGACGCCTACGACTCGGAGTTCGATCGCGCCGAGGTCATGCTCGGCCTGCTCTCAACGGATGCGATCGATGTTCGGATTGCTGCATCATTTGAGGATCGCCACTGGGTTCGATCCCAGTGGTTCGGGCGCTCGATGTGGCGGTCCGCCCACCATTACGGCAACGCTGTCAAAGATTTCGCCCAGGAGTTTTCCGCGCAGGGCGTGATGTGGGCCCATTGCGGGCGAACCTGTTTTGTGGGGACGAGGACCGAGTTCGCGCGGCGCTGGAGGAGTACGGGAAGAACTTCAACGAGGGGGCCGGGCGCATGTGGTGAGCCGGGCGCAGGTGGGGCTGACAAACTCACGCACAATCGTGCGCCGAGGGCGCCTTTCGAGCTCGCTCGGTAAAGGACCAAGCCGCGGGCGCACCCATTGCTGATATCCCCTCACGTATACGCATTTGTTGAACTCGAAGAGACGCTGCCGAGTCCGATTACCGTCCGGAATGTGCCGACGTACAACCCGGACGGCCGCGAGTACGACATTGCCACCCCGGTTCCCGCGCGCCACGCAACTGTCATCGGGGCACTTCGAAGTTGAGCGGGGTTTGCGCCTGAAGCCGACCCGAATGTGAAGGGCTCGCAGCTCATCGATGATCATCTGAGTGTCTAAGTCGGATGGTCACGAGTGAAGAGCTGCGAGCATGGTCAACGATACGACCCGGTTGTTGTGGCTGGACGGGCTGGTCGCCGAGCGGGTGGAACTGGACGCCGCGGGTGTCCCGGTGATGGACCTGTCCACCGGGTGTGAGCTGGCACGGTGCTGTCCGCAATGCGGGCAGAGGGCGGTGCGGGTGAAGCAGTGGACGGTGACCCGGCCGCGGGACCTGCCGGTCGCCGGGCGGCCGGCGCGGTTGCGCTGACGGAAACGCCGCTGGTACTGCCCGACCCCGGCCTGTCCGCGCAGGTCGTTCACCGAGCAGGTCGCTCAGGTCCCGGCTCGTGCCCGGCTGACCACCCGGTTGCGGCAGGCGGCAGGTGCGGCGGTCGCCGACGGCGGGCGCACGATCGTGCAGTCGGCCCGGGATCATGGCATCTCGTGGCCGGTCGTCGCCGAGGCGTTCACCGCCCACGCGAACGCGGTGCTGCCGGCCGAACCTGGGCCGGTCGCGGTGCTGGGCATCGACGAGGTTCGCCGTGGCAAGCCGCACTGGACATGGGACGAACAGGCTGGATCCTGGACCACAACCGCAGACCGGTGGCACGTGGGATTCTGTGATCTGTCCGGCGGACAAGGGCTGCTCGCCCAGGTCGAAGGCCGTAACACGGCGGCGGTCACGGGCTGGCTGACCGGGCGCCCGCAAGCCTGGCGTGATCAGGTTCAGGCGGTGGCGATCGACATGTGCACCGTGTTCAAGTCCGCGATCCGGCAGGCGCTACCGCACGCGGTGCTGGTCGTCGACCACTTCCACGTCGTGCAACTGGCCAACCGGGCCGTCACCGAGGTCCGCCGCCGTATGACGCTGACCCAACGCGGGCGCCGCGGCCGTGGCAGCGACCCGGAATGGCAGATGCGTAACCGGCTGACTCGCTCCGCTGCCCGCGTGCCTGGCAAGCACGTCGATCGCCTCGTTGACACCCTCCAAGCCCTGCCCGCCAAGCTCGGCGCCCCGATCCTGGCCGCGTGGAACGCGAAAGAAGACCTGCTCGACCTGCTCTCGACCGCCCGCACCCAACCCGACCGGGAACACGTCCACCGGCTCCTGCACCGCTTCTACGCCCGCTGCGCCGCCTCCGACCTGCCCGAACTGCACCGACTCGCCACCACGATCGAGACCTGGTGGCCGCAGATCCACGCGTTCCTGACCACCGGAATCACCAACGCCGGGTCGGAAGGCACCAACCGGGTCATCAAGACCGTCGCCCGCGACGCCTATGGATTCCGGAATCCCGAGAACAGCGGCTACGCACCCGCACCGCCACCACCCACCGCCACCGCGGACACCTCAACCCCGCTTAACTTCGAAGAGCCGTCATCGGCCCGAGCGTGCACGGGATCGGGCCGATGAGGCGCGTCCGGCCGAGGGGGCTCAGGTACCAGGATGGGTCCCGGCGGCTTGCTCAGGACCCATCAGGGTAGGCTGAAGTTCAGCCGAGCAGGATAGCGCCTACCAGGCACAATTCGTGTTGGGAATCGGTTCGTGTCGATCCTCGGACACCAAATTTCGTGGAAAATCACGATAAATAGGACAGATTGACTGTCCCGTTTGGCCTATTTAGGCCCCAGGTGTTGTGAGTTTAGAATGCTGCCGGTGCGACCGGCTGCATGGGTTCAATTCGGTAGATAGGGAATGGTGCCCGTTCGCGGCGCGCTGACTGTGGGAGAGTGGCAGTGCCGCGGCCTGCGCGTCACTGTCGGTATGGGTCGATGATTTCCTTTGGGCGCAGCGCGGGGGCGGCGAGGTCGCGCAGCGTCTGCGAGGTGAGGTAGAACCTGCCGCGGGTCTCGCCGTGTTGTTCGAGCATGTCCGCCCGGACGAGGGCGCGAAGGTCGCGGGTTGCTTGGTCGTCGGTGAGGTTTTCGTCGCGTTGATAGAGGGTGCGGCGTACCCGACCGCCGGTGGCGGCGAGGTGTAGGGCGCTGACGACCCGCTCGGGCAGCCCGTTGCGCCGGACCCAGGTGTCGAGCAGTTCCCAGAGATGCGCTGCTTGGTCGAGGCGTTGCCGGACCAGTTGGGCTTGTTGGTGGTGGGCGCTCAGGCAGAATCGGATCCACCTGCTGGTGTCGTTGTCGGGCTGCCAGGTTGGGCCGCCGACCTCACCGAGCGCGTCGTAGTAGGCGTAGGTGTTTCGGCCGACGCCGAGCCACTCCTCGATCGAGGAGAACTCTGGGGCGAGGACACCGTCGCGGGCGAGTACGAGGGTGTGGAGGCAGCGCGACATTCGGCCGTTTCCGTCCCGCCAGGGATGGATTTTGACCAGGTTCAGGTGGGCCATGGATGCCCGGACGAGCAGGGGGGTTTCCGGTTCGCCGTCGGCCAGCCAGTCGATCAGCTCGGAGATCAGCGACGGAACGTCGTCGGCGTCTGGCCCGGTGTAGACGCGTCGGCCGGTGTGCGCCTCGTCGATGTGGATGTCTCCTGGGCGGTAGCGGCCCGGCCACTTGCTGAGGTCATGGCGGAGCATCATGAAGTGCAGTGCGTTGAGCAGCATGTGCTGCCAAGTGAACTCGCGTGAGCGGGCGAGTTGTTGTACGTAGGTCAGGGCGTCCCGGTAACCGGTGATGACTTCCCAGGTCTGCGGGTTCGTCTCCACCGGCTCGTCGCCGGCGACGGCCGCGGCGGCGTCGTCCAGGGAGACCTGGTAGCCCTCGATCGAATTGGAGCCTTGGATGGCGTGGGCGATCAGGGTGCGTCGGAGTTGCCCTGTCCAGCGGTGTGGCTCAGCGATCTGATACCGCAGGTTTTCCCGCATGGTGTCCAGTTCGCCGAGCACGCGCTTGTCGTCATCGGCGAGTGCAGGAGTCCGATACAGCATGCGCTAATCATACAATGCTTTCCGCTGAATCCCAGATTGATTTCAGCATTACGGGGTGGGGGGCATCAGGCCGCTCCTGACGCGTCACGCCCCGTCGCGTACCGCACTGCATGAGGTTGTTCGGTCATGACACCACTTATCCGACCGAAGGAACATCTCGTCGGTCCACTCGCACCTGCTGCCCTGCCCGCGCGTCCGGGTCCAAGCCCGATGCCGATGCCCGCTCTACCTGCCCGAGTCTGCCCACCGGCGATTACCGACGCCAGCCTGGTCCTGGGGATGGCTCTTCCGGCCCGCTGTGGCCGGGTGAGCGCGCAGCAGCTCCTGCGCGCGTTGGGCTGGCCCCCGCACCACCGCATCGACGTTGAGACGCGCCACGGCATGCTCGTCATCTGCTCGGCCAGCGGCGGCCGGCATCAGGTGGGCAGCCGAGGTGATCTGCCCTTGCCGGCGAATGCCCGACACATGTGCCGCATCGAGCCCGGCCAACCCGTGCTGCTCGCCGCCATCGTCACGCACGACCTGCTCGTCGTGCTGTCCCGCACCGGGTTTGATGGAGACATCGAATCCTGGAGGAACACCGGCGATGCCTGCACCGAAGAAGTACAACGATGAGTTGCGTGAGCGTGCGACCCGGTTGGCGGTCGAGGCCCGGCGGGATCCGGCGTCGGCGGTCGGT
>NZ_WBKR01000240.1 GCF_008868155.1 Micromonospora sp. ALFpr18c | reverse complement strand
ATGGAGCGGTAGTGGGTTTTGTCGGTGTTGGCGAGGCTGTAGGTCTGGGTGCGGGTGGGTTCGGGGACGACCACCAGGCCGGGGCGTTCCACCAGCAGCGGGGTTCCCGGCGGCACGGAGAGGGAGCTGTCCCGGGTGGCCCGCCAACTGAGCACCACCAGCGGCTGGCCCGGCACCGGCAGCT
The DNA here is from genome assembly GCF_008868155.1 of Micromonospora sp. ALFpr18c. GTDB lineage: Bacteria > Actinomycetota > Actinomycetes > Mycobacteriales > Micromonosporaceae > Micromonospora. The sequence continues at coordinate 8,536 of NZ_WBKR01000240.1, read as the reverse complement.
GGTACGTCTGCAACGGGGTGGCCCGGTCGGCCGGCGAGACCACCGGCGCGCTCCCGTCCGCCGGCCGGTAGATCACGGCGGTCATCGTGCCGGCGTCGGTGTCCCAGCTCAACTGCTGCAACTCGGCGGCCTCGCCGCCGCCGAGGGCGACCTCGCCGAGCGAGCGGACGGTCAGCTTCGCCATCGGCCACGACGTCGGCACCGAACGCGGCGCGTCCCGGTCGCCGATGCGTCGGGGGATGCTGCCGAACGGTCCCCGGTCGCCGGCCAGTACGCAGGTGTCCAGGCCGGTCAGCGCGCGCCGACCGGCGCCGGACTCGTCGCGGACCAGCGGGTAGCGCGGATCGACGGTGCCGGTGCCGAGGTCGAGGAGCCGGTCGGCGGCCCGCCCCCGGGGCAGCGACTCGGTGGCCCGCAGGGTCGCGGTCACCGGCGCCGCCGCGCAGGCCGGCACGTCGACCGGAGCGCTGAGACCGTCGGCGACGGTCAGCGCCCGGCCCTGCGGCCCGAGCAGCGTCTGCACCCGGGCGGAGACCAGGTAGCGCCGACCGCCGCCGGTCTGCACCGGCAGCACGTCGGAGTAGACCAGGTAGCCGGGGTCGGTGTACTCGGCGGCGCGGGTGATCGCGTACCGGTCGCCGTCGCGGGTGAGTTGCAGCAGCCAGGAGGCGCTCTCGCCGGGGACGTCCGCGGCGACCAGGGCCACCGGGGTGCCGTCGACCCGGCCGGAGAAGAGGATGCCGGACGAGGGCAGGTGTGCCCGGTCGTCGGCCGGTGAACGCCAGTCGCGCACCGCATCGGTGACCGCCGTCGTCGACGCCGCGTCGCGGGCCAGGTCGCCGCGGGGCGGCCACACCGCCAGTGAGCCGTCCAGGCTGTCGTACCCGACCCGCAGGTCCCGCGGTTGACGGTCGGCGACCGGGCCGCACGCCGTGGCGGCCAGCAGTACGCCCAGCAGGACGGTGAGCGCCCTGCCGTGCCGACGGCCTGGAGTCACCTGGCCCGCCCCCGATCGCCTCGCCGTCGCTGTCGGAAAGCGCCATAGTACGAGATGTCCGGCGCGGCACCTCAGGTGGTCGCCGCCACACCCACCACAGTGGACACCACCGGGGTTTTCGTGCCTTTTCGCCGCTCCGGTAGACTCCGCCGACTGTGACGCCTGCCGAGTCCCGCGCCCTGTCCGCGCCGCACCCGGAGGCGGCTGACGGCCTCGACGACCTCGACGAGACAGTGAACTACCGCACGCCGGCCAGCCGACCGGGCGGCCGCGTCGCCACGTCCGCCGCGCCGGCCGACGCCACCGTCGGCGTCGCCGACCCCGCGCCCGCGCTCGCGCTCGCGCTCGCCGAGCCTGCGCTCGCCGCACCGGCCACTACCGCCCCGGCCTCCGCCGGGCCGGCCGAAGCCTCCGTCGGCGTCGCCGAGCCCGCACTCGCCGCACCGGCCACGGCACCGGTCGATGTCCCGCCGGACACCGACGGCGCACCGGCCGACGCCGCCATCGGCGACGACGCCGACGCCGAGGTGCCGGGCAGGAACCGGTGGCGTCGGTGGACCCGGCGGCGGCAGCACCTCGCGGTCGGCGGGCTGTTCCTGCTCGCCGCGCTCTGGGTGACCAGCCGGATCTGGCTGGACCCGGCCGGCCGGGTGGCCTCGCTCTACACCGGCGACCCGGCGCAGGTGCAGTTCTTCCTCGCCCACTCGGTACGCGTGGTGCTGCACGGCGAGTACCCGTTCTACACCGAACAGTTCAACTACCCCGACGGCGTCAACCTGATGGCCAACACGGCCGTGCTGGCGCTGGGCATCCCGATGGTGCCGGTGACGCTGCTCTTCGGGCCGGCGGTGTCCTTCGTGGTGCTGGTGACGCTCGGTCTGGCCGGCACCGCCATGGCCTGGTACCTCATGCTCTCCCGGCACCTGGTGCGTACCCCGCTCGCGGCGGCGGTCGGCGGCTGGTTCTGCGGGTTCTCCCCGGCGATGCTGTCGCACGCCAGTTGGCATCCGAACATCATCAGCCAGTTCCTGTTGCCGTTCATCGTGTGGCGGGTGCTGGTGCTGACCCGGTCGGTTCGGCCGGTGCGTGACGGCGCGCTGCTCGCTCTGCTGGTCACCGCGCAGGCGTTCATCAACGAGGAGATCCTGCTCTTCACGGCCCTGGCCTGCGGTGTGTTCCTGATCGCGGTGCTCGTCCAGGAGCCCGCCCGCTGGTCGGCCGCGTGGCGACCGCTGGGCGCCGGCCTGGCGGTCTGCACGCTGCTGGCCGGGGCGCTGCTGGCGTACCCGCTGTACGTGCAGTTCGCCGGGCCGATGGCGTACCACGGGCTCAGCGACGCGGTGCGGGACTACGGCAACGACATCGCCGCCTTCTTCGCGCCGGGCTCTCCCACCCTCGGCGGCAACCAGCGGGCCAACATCAACCTGGCGCCGAACTACTCGGAGGAGAACGCCTTCTTCGGCTGGAGCCTGTCGCTGCTCGCCATCGCCATCGTGGTGTGGCTGCGCCGGGAGCTGGTCGTACGGGCTCTCGCGGCCACCGGCGTGCTCTTCGCCGTGCTCTCCCTGGGCGAGCGGGTCTCCTGGTGGGACCGGGAGCTGATCGCCGGCCCGTGGCAGTTGCTGGTCCACCTGCCGCTGCTGGACGCGGTCGTGCCGACCCGGTTCGGCCTGATCACCAGCGTGGTGATCGGTCTGCTGCTCGCGTTCGCCGTCGAACGGGCGTGGGCGCTGCGCCCCGCCGACCGCCGCACGGTCCGGATGCTCACCGCCGCCGGTCTGGCGTTCGCGCTGCTGCCGATCGCCCCGATGCCGCTGCGGATGGTCTCCCGGCCGCCGGTGCCGGACTTCATCACCGCCGACCGGTGGCGGGCGTACGTGGGCCCGGACCAGACACTGGTGCCGATTCCGGTGCCCAGCATGGGCAACACGCACGGCATGCGCTGGGCTGCCACCACCAACCTCGACTTCAAGATCCCGGGCGGTTACTTCCTCGCACCCCGCAACGGCAACACCGGTGACCCGGGTCGGTTCGGCGGACGGCCCAGCGGTGTCGGTGAGCTGCTGGAGGAGGTGGCCACCACCGGCCGTACCCCGGAACTCGACGACCGGCAGCGCCGCCGGTTCGCCGACGAGCTGCGCCACTGGCGGGCGGCGATCCTGGTGCTGCCGCTCCGCCAGCAGAACGCCGAGCCGTTGCGGCGTACCGTCGAGGACCTGGTCGGCCCCGGCCGCCAGGAACTGGACGTCTGGGTGTGGGACGTCCGGACGCTGACCGACCGCTCGGTCTGATGACCACCGGGACGGCGTCCCCGGCACCGGTCGCGCCGGCGCCGGTGCGGCGGTCCCGGCCGACCTGGCTGCCGGACGCGCTGGTGGTGGCCGGCTATCTGGCCCTGGCCGTCCTGCTGACCAGCGCGCAGTGGGGGCATCCGTGGCGGCTGTTCCACCAGGCCGGCGACCAGGTCCTCTTCGAGTGGATGCTGGCCCATGCGGCGCACGCCGTCGTCGAGGGGGAGAACCCGCTGCACAGCACGGCGTTGAACGCGCCGGACGGGGTCAACCTGATGGCGAACACCTCGGTGCTCGGCCTGGGCGTGCCGCTGACCCCGGTCACGCTGCTGTTCGGTTCACAGGTGGCGTTCTGCGTGGCGGTCGTCAGCTGCCTCGCCGGCACCGCGTCGGCCTGGTACGCGCTGCTGCGCCGCCGGCTGGTCGGCGCCCGGTCCGCGGCGGCGATCGGTGGCCTGATCTGCGGCTTCGCCCCCGGCATGATCGCTCAGGCGGGCGCGCACCTGCACATGGCCGCCCAGTTCCTGGTGCCGGCGATCCTCGCCCTGGTGTTCCGGCCCGCCGATGCCGAACGGTCCCCGTGGCGGCCCGGCGTCGGCCTCGGACTCCTGGTCGTCTGGCAGGTCTTCATCGGTGAGGAGACGCTGGTCTTCCTGGCACTCGCCGCCGGGGTGTTCGCGCTGGGCTTCGCGCTCGCCGACCGGGTGGCCGCCCGCCGGATCGCACCGGCCCTGCTCGGCCGCCTCGCGGTGGCGGCCGGGGTGGCGGCGGTGCTGCTGGCGTACCCGCTGTGGTTCCAGTTCCGCGGCCCGCAGCACTACGCGGGGATGGCCTTCGCGGCGCACGGCTTCCAACTGGACGCGGCGTCGTTCACCGCCTCGGCCCGGCAGACCGTGCTCGGCGACGACTGGCTGCCGGGCCTGCTCTCGCCGAACCCGACCGAGGAGAACTCGTTCTTCGGCCCGGGGCTGCTGGTGCTCGCCGTGGTGATCGTGATCTGGCTGTGGCGCCGGCCGCTGGTGCGCGCGCTGGCCGGCTGCGGCCTGGTGTTCGCGGTGCTCTCGCTCGGCACCGAGCTGCGGGTCGACGGCACCGCCACCGGCGTTCCGGGGCCGTACCGGCTGGTCGCCGGGCTGCCGCTGCTCGACCTCGCGGTGCCGGCCCGGTTCGCGCTGGTGTGCGTGCCGGTGCTGGGGATGCTGGTGGCGCTCTCCCTGGACCGGGTCCGGGCGGCGCGCCGGCTGCCGGCCGTGCCGGGTCTGCCGGTACGGCTGCTGTGGGCCGGTGCGGTGGCCGCCGCCCTGCTGCCGCTTGTCCCGACACCGATCCGGGTGGTGCCGGTCGCGCCGGTACCGGGGTTCGTCGCCGACGGCGGGTGGCGTCCCCTGGTGCCGCCCGGCCGGACGGTGGTCGCCGTACCCCCGGTCACCGGCGCGGCGCGGAGCCCGGTGATGCTCTGGTCCGCCCGCACCGGGCTCGCGTTCCCGGCACCGGGTGGGTACTTCATCGGACCGAGTGGCCCGGACGATCCGACGGCCCGCTGGGGAGCACCGGACCGGCCCACGTCGGTGCTGCTGCGCCGGGTGGCCGACACCGGCGTGGTGCCGGTGCTCAGCGACGTCGACCGCCGCCAGGCCGTGGAGGATCTCCGGCACTGGCGGGCCGCCGTCGTGGTGCTCGGCAACCTGACCAACGGCGACCCGGTCCGCCGGACCGTCGACGACCTGCTCGGACCGGGCCGTCCGGTCGACGGCGGGTGGATGTGGGACGTCCGAAGCCTGGCGGGCTGATCAACCCACCAGGGTGCGGACGTCCCAGACCCAGACGTCGTCGACCCGCTGCGGCGGCCCGATCAGGGCGGTGACCAGCTCCCGCAGCACCGCCTCGCGCGGGTGCGCCCCGAGCACCACCACCGACGCCCGCCAGAAGCGCAGGTCCTCCACGGCCTGGCGGCGGTTCTCGTCGGTGAGCGCCGGGACGGTGCCCGCGTCCATGGTGGAGTAGATGAGGCTGCTGGTCGGCCGGTTCGGCGCGCCGAAGACCCCCTCGCCCAACTCGTTCGGGCCGATGAAGTAGCCGCCCGGGACGGGGAACTCCTGCCCGGTCAGCGCGCTCCAGCGCAGCGTGGGCAGGCCGTGCACGTTGCTCGGGATCGGCACCGGCACCAGGGTCCGGCCCGCCGGCACGTACGGCCGCCAGCCGCCGGCGGTGATGAAGTGCGGCGGCGGTTCGATCTGCTGGGCGGGCAGTGGCCGGGGGAAGAGCGGCAGCACGGCGAGGGTGACCGCCGCGTACCCCACCGGGCGCAGCCACCGCCGACGGGACGCGACGGACGGTTCGCCGGTGCGCTGGGCCGGCACCGGCGGCCGGTCGGCGGCCGGGGAGCCCTGACGGGACGCGGCGTCCCAGGTCAGCGCGAGCAGTACGCCGACCGCGGCGGCGACCACCAGCGTCAGGCGGGTCGGCATCATCATCTCGACCAGCGGCAGGTCGTCCGGCACGTACGACCACGGGCCGCGCACCCCGGTCTCCACGCCGTCGAACCGCACCCGGGGCCCGATCGAGGCGACCGTGAAGACCACGATCAGCACCGCGGCGATCCGGGCCGGTAGCGAGCGGCGGACGAGCAGCACCAGCGCGACCACCGAGAGCAGCACCAGCGGCCAACCGAACCAGGTGTTCTGCTCGGTCAACCCGATGGTCTGCTCCACCGCCGGGTCGCCGGCCCAGGTGTCCCGGGCGAAGGTGACGAACGCGACGAGGTCCTCACCCCAGTTGTGGAAGACGCCGCCCTGTAGGCCGCGGTAGGACTGCGGGCCGTTGAACTGGAACCAGATCGGATACGCGGCGAGCAGCAGCGCCAGCCCACCGGCGACGCCGAGCCCGGCCAGGAACGTGCCGGCGGCGGCCCGCGTGGCGGCCGGCCGCTGCACGGCGTACGCCAGCACCACGACGAGGCAGGCCAGCGCGGTGAGCAGCAGCATCTCCTCATTGATGAAGATCTGGTACGCCACCAGCGCCCCGAGCACCAGCCCGTTGCGCCGCCACCGGCCCGGCTCGCCGAGGCGCAGCACCCGCACCACGATCAGCGGCAGCAGGAAGTTGGACACGAAGTTGGGTTGGCCGTTGGCATGGTGGATGATGCCCGGCGCGAAGCCGAGGAACGCGCCGCCGACGAAGGCCGCCGCCCGGGAGCGCACCAGGTGACGGGAGAGCATCCAGTACGCGGTGCCGGCGGTCGCGGCGAGGGCCCCGCCCAGGTAGAGCGCGTACATCACCTGGGGGCCGAGCAGCATGGTCAGCGGCGCCAACGGCAGGGTCACCCCGAGAAGCGAGGTGTTCGCCATCATGTTCACCCCGTCCGGGGCGTTCTGCCGGGCTGTGAACAGCGGGTTCTCCAGGTGCCGAACGGAGTACGCGCCGTGCGCGAACAACCACTCGAACCAGCTGTGGTCGGTGGGCAGGTGCGAGGAGACCCGGCCGGTCACGTCACCCCAGTAGTTGAGGCAGACGAACACGCCCAGCACCACATAGGCTCCGAGGGCCACGAGGTCGGCGCGGCCGGGTCGACGTCGAGGTCGCCGTGTCGGCTCGACCTCGACCGGGTCGGCGTCGGTTACGGGATTCAGCGAGGGGTCTACCACCGGCACAGCCACGACGCGCCATCGTACAGGCGGTGATGCGTCGGATTTGCCGGGCCGGTGTGCCCGCGGTCGGTTTTGCCGGGGCGACCCGTTCGCCGGCCGCGACGGGTGACGGAAGGACGGACGGTCGGTGTCGATCATCGAGCTGGGCGAGGTCCACGGCGATGACGCCTCGATGGCGCCGGCGCCCCGCCCGCCGCGTGCCGTCGGCCGCCCGGCGCGCAGCGTGGCCGTACTGCTGCTGGCCGCTGTCGTGTTGGCCGGTGCCGCGCCGGTGCCCGGGCGCATGGTGAGTCCGGTGCCGGCCGCGCGGGCCGCCGCGGCGTACCTCGCCGAGGACGGCGTCTTCGTCGTCGATCCGCCGACCGCCACCGGTGACCGCTACCTGACCGCGTACGCCCCGCCGACGGCGGACGGTGGCGTGCGGCGGCGGTGGCAGGCACCCCTGCCCCGCACCGGCGACTACCTCGGCGTCCGGGTCGAGCGAGGACTGGTGCTGGTGCTGGGGATCAGCGCCGCCAACGGTGTGTTCCAGACCACCGCCTTCGCCGCCGAGACGGGTCGGCAGCGCTGGCAGCACTACGGCCGTTCGCAGCCGACGGCGGACGGCGGGCCGCTGCTGATCGACGACACGACCGATGAGCCGGCCGTGCTGAGCCGGGTCGAGCCGGACACCGGACGGGTGTTGTGGTCGGTGCCGATCCCGCCGCCCAGCAACGCCGCCTACCAGGTGCACGACGGCCGCGTCGACCGGTTCGTGCTCGTGCAGCCCACCGGCGAGGTGCAGGTGCACGACGCCGGCAGCGGCGACCTGCTGCGCAGCGTGGACACGCTGCCCGGCGACCGGTCGGCGTTCCAACGGGTGCAGGTCGTCGACGACCTGCTGCTGCTCGTCCCACCCGGCGGGACCCGGCTGCTCGGCTACGGGCTGCCCGACCTGTCGCCACGCTGGGCGGCCGACGTGCCGCTGGTGTCCTATGTGATCGGTTGCGCGGGTCTGCTCTGCGCGTTGCAGCAGACCGGCGGCCTCCAGGTTCTCGATCCGGCCAGCGGCGCGGTGCGCTGGTCGGACCCGGGCCTGGACACGCTGACCGACGTCCGGCGCGGCCGGATGCTGGTGGCCGGGCCCAACCAGCGGTACGCGGCGCGGGATGCGGCGACCGGGCAGGCGCGGGCCGAGCTGGGCCAGTGGAACCTGGTGCCGACGCTCCGACCGGACGACCCGTTGGTCGGCGTGCGTCCGGTGCGCGACGGGCGGCTGGTCGTCGCCGAACTGGACCTGGTGGCCGGCCGGTCGCGCATCATCGACGTGCTTCCGGATGTCGTGGGCAACTGCCAGGCGTCCCTGCCGATCCTGCTCTGCCAGCGCCTCGACGGGTCGACCGCGTTGTGGCGGTTGCCGGAATGACCGGCCCGGTCATCGACCTGGGCGAGCTGCGGCACACCTCGGAGCCGGCCCCGCTGCCCCGCCCACCCCGGGCGAACGGCCGACCGCTGCGGTGCGCGCTGGTCCTCCTGCTCGTGCTGGCCACCCTCGCCGCCGCGGCACCGACACCCCGGCGGGACGTGGTGACGCTGCCGGCGCAGATCGCCGCCGAGACGCT
>NZ_WBKR01000239.1 GCF_008868155.1 Micromonospora sp. ALFpr18c | reverse complement strand
CGCGATCGGCTGGCACCGCATCAACGGCGACACCAACATCGCCCGCGCCAACCGCCGCTCCGACCGCCGATCACACGACCTCATCGACGCCGTGACCAGCAGTTACACCAACACGCAATGACCCTGGCGTCGGGAGCCTGATGCCCGGACCCGCCGGCAATCCCGCCACCATCAGCTCGGACGGCACCGCCGCACAGATCAACCTGCTGCTGAACACCAGCCCGTACTCCAATGACGCGCTCGACCTCGCCGGTGACGACCAGCGGCAGGTGGCCCACGCCCAGGCTCCGGCCGGGACGACCGCGCTGGTCGGCGGCGTCAGCTCGGTCTTCGCCGACATTCGCGACGCGAACACCCGCGACCTGTGGGTGATCTTCCCGGTGGCCGGGGTGCTGATCGCGGTGATCCTGGGCCTGCTCCTGCGCAGCCTCGTCGCCCCGGTGTACCTCATGATCGCGGTCGGCCTCGGCTTCGTGGCGACGCTCGGCGCGACCGTCCTGGCTTTCCAGGGTGTCGGGGGTCGGTCCGGCTTGTCGTTCTTCCTGCCGATCATTCTGTACCTCTTCGTGGTCGCGATCGGCACCGACTACAACATTCTCATGATCGCCCGGCTACGCGAGGGGGCACGGGCCGGCAACGATCCCCGTACCTCGGCAGCATTGGCGATCCAGCACGCCGGACCGTCGGTGGCCGCCGCCGGTCTGATCCTCGCCGGCACGTTCACCTCGATGCTCTTCGCCGGGGTGTCGTTCCTGACCGAGATGGGTTTCGCGGTCTCGGTGGGAATCGTGCTGTCCGCGTTCGTCATGTCCCTGTTCCTCGTCCCCGGCCTCACCGCGATGCTCGGCCACGCCGCCTGGTGGCCGGGTCACGGCGACGCCACCCGGTCGGACCCGTCGGCGACGCCCAGCCCGGCCATGGAAGCCGGGTCGGAGGCCGCGCCGGCCCACTGAACGACCGTGGGGCGCCGACTGGCGGCATGACCGTCAGTCGGCGCCCTGCCGTCGGGAGGGGGGTGGCCTCGTCAACCGCCGACGTGGATCCCGGGTCGGCGAGCGGGATCAGGCTCGGCCTTGCGGATGATCTCCCGCACCACCGGTGGGGTGTCGCCCCGCCCGAGGATGAGGTACCGCAGCAGATGCGCGATGGGATTGCCCTCGGACCACTCGAAATGCGCGTGGGGGCGTAGGCCGGTGGCGTCGCGCAGGGCCAGCAGGATCGCCGCGATGGCGTTCGGCGCTGCCGGGCTCTGCGCCCGAAGCACGCGGTAGCCGTCTACCTCGACCCCGCGGACCCGCAGCACGTCGCTGAAGTCGGACGGGTCGATGACCTGGATCTCCAGGAACATCACGTCGGCGGCGCCGGGTACCGGGTTCATCCCGCGCTGCGCGCGTTCCTTTGCGCGGTACTCGGCGCTCGTCCCGGAGTGCGGGCGGTGCGCGACGACGTCGAGGCGTCCGTCGAACTCGATGGAGTCGACGATGAACCGGCGCGCGAGCTCGTCGAACTCGATCCGCTCGGCCCGCAGTTCGGTCGTGCGGGACACGCGGGAGATCAGCGATACCGCGATGATGCCGGCGATGAACAGGCCGGAGATGGCAATCCCGTCCGGCTTCTCGCGTACGTTCTCCATCAGCGCGTACAGCAGCACCAGCGTGAGCGCGGCGAACCCGGTGGTGGCCCAGCGTTGGTGGCGGCGCAGCGCCGAGATCGTCACCGCGACCGCGCCGGAGACCATCATCGCCAGGATGCCGGTGGCGTAGGCACCGGCTTGAGCGTTGACGTCGGCCCCGAACGCCACGGTGATGCCGATGCTGATGACCGTGTAGACGATCACCACAGGCCGCACCGCCCGGCCCCATTCGGGTGCCATCCCGTACGAGGGCAGGTAGCGCGGCACGATGTTGATCAAACCGGCCATCGCCGAGGCGCCCGCGAACCACAGGATCAGCACACTGCTGATGTCGTAGACGGTGCCGAAGCCCTCACCGAGATACTGGTGGGCCACATAGGCCAGGGCCCGCCCGTTGGCGTCGCCGCCGGGCTCGAACTGCTCGGCGGGGATCAGCACCGTCGTGACGAACGTGGTGGTCAGCAGGTAACCGGACATGATCAACGCGGCGGTGGTGAGCAGCTTCCGGGTATTGCGGATCCGGGCGTCGAAACGCGCCTTGGCGTCGTCGCCGTCGCTCTTGACCAGCGGCATCATGCTCACGCCGGTCTCGAAGCCGGACAGGCCCAGCACCAACAGCGGGAACGCCAGCACCGCGGGGCCCACCACGTCGCCGACGCCACCGGTGCCGGCGGTCAGGGCGTCGGTCCAGCCCGAGAGCAGCGCCGGGTCACCGATCACCTCGACCAGCCCGACGGCCACGATCACCGCGTTCAGCAGCAGGAACATCGCCACCAGGGGAATGGCGACTCCGACCGCCTCGCTGAAGCCGAGCAGGAACACCGCGCCCAGGATCAGTAGCAACACCACCGTGACGAGCACTGCGGCGCCCTGCCCGTGAGGGAAGCCCTGCGGCAGGATCGGATTCTCCAGCAGATGCACGGTCGCGTCCGCCGACGACAGCGTGATCGTGATGATCCACGACGTCGCCACGAAACCCAACAGGACCAACACGAACACCTTGCCCCGCCAGAACGGCAGAAGCTTTTCCAGCATCGCCACCGATCCCTGCCCGTGGGGACTCTCGCGAGCCACCCGCCGGTACATCGGTAGCACCCCGAAGAGGGTCAACGCGACGATCAGGAGCGTTGCCAGCGGCGACAGCGCGCCGGCGGCCAGGGCCGCGATGCCGGGCAGGTAGGACAGGGTGGAGAAGTAGTCCACTCCGGTCAGGCACATCACCTTCCACCACGAGTGTGGCGTGGCGTGCGACTCGCCGGCCTCAGGACCGGCGGGTTGCACCTGATGGCGCAGCAGCCACCGCACCAGCGTCCCCGCTGGTGGGGCGGCCGCCGATGGCGTGTCCACACACTCGGGCATCACCAGGCCACCCGGACTGGGCGCGCCGTCGTCCGCCCGCGGATCCGGGCCCGGGTCGCGGTGCCCATCGCTGCCGGGACGTACGTCCGTGTCGGCCTCCTGCCCGCTGACCATCCCGACTCCATCCCCGTCCGGGCGGGAGCGCCGCCACCGCGTCCCGCCGAGCTTGCACACCCTGTCCGTTGCTGAGCAGCGCAGAGCCTACTCACCCTGCCCAACCAGTCCGCATCTCCAGGGTCGCTGACCGGATGACCGTCACCAACCGGCTGGCGGCCCCGCCCGACGCGATCATCGGGGAAGCGGTGCTCGCCATCGGGAAGCGGGACGCTGGGCTCGTCCGACGCGGCGCGGCGCTCGTGGGAGCTGGTAGAGGTCTCGCCGATCATGGACGGCGGGTGCGCCCAGCGGATGCTGAGCCGGCAGCCTTTGGAGGCGGCCATCGACGAACACCTGCTGTACCTGCGCGCGGTCTGCGGCCTAGTACTCCAACGTCACCTGATCTGCCGGCTGGTTTACTCGGCTAGCTCATGAAGAAGATCATGGCCGCGAGGCTTGCCCCCATGGCCAGGCGCTCCCAACGGAGCAGGTCCGTGATCGGTCGATTGCGCAGCCGGACGAGTGCGGCCGCCATCCAGCAGAGGTAAGCCGCCGTGGCGGCGCGTAGCAACACGAGCGCCGCGGCATGGCCGGTGACGGTGCCGTGGTCCATCCGGGACCCGGCGGCCATGTGGTGGATAGCCATCGACCCGCCGTGTTGATGCATCAGCACGGCGAGCGCCATGAGCACCGCCCCGGCCGTACGGTGCCACTCCACCTCCGGGCCGCGCTCGGTCGGACCGCTGGTGACGAGTGCCACCGCGAAGGCGAGGAGCAGCAGCGCGCCCGCGTACTGCACAACCGGTGCGGCGTCGACGGTCACCGCGACCATGACAGCCACCATCGCACCCGCGAGCATCCGGGCCCTGCGGGACGCGCCCGCCCGCGGCACGACGCAGCAGCAGGCCGACACCGCGGCCGACCCGAGCATGATCATCTCGAGCGTCAGGACGTCACCGCCGGCGTAACGCCGGGGCGTGACCATTGGGCGGTGGGGCGGCCGTTGAGCCGCCACGGGTGACCACTGACCCGCGGCCAACCTTGGGGTGAGTTTTCCCAGTTCTCTTGCCGGCCGTACACGGTGAGGTCCAAGGTGTGGTAACTGGTCGTCAACGCCTCCACGCCCCGCCCGGTGGTCCAGTAGGTTTCGTAGACTTGGTCGCCGTCGCGCAGGTAGCAGGCGATGAACCCGAATTCGCGACCGTCGGCCAGAGCCGGGTCGGAGTCTTTCGCCGAATACCAGGGGAACGGGTAGCCCATGAACTCCGCGAACGGGGCACTTTCGTCGTAGGGGCCCTGGCAGAACGCGGCGTAGGTGACGTCCCGGGCATGCAGGTAGTCCAGCATCTGCATGTGACAGGTCGAGAAGGTGCACCCCTCACACTGATCCCCGTACGGTTTGCCGTCGTGCCACATGTGGAAGTAGGCGATGAGCATCCGGCGGCCCTCGAAAACCTCCACCAGCGGGGTGTCCCCGCCGGGGCCCTGGACCGTCACCGTCGGCATCAAGGTCATCGGCAGCTGACGACGAGCGGCTGCGATCGCGTCTCCTTCGCGGGTGTGGGCCTTCTCCCGGGCCAGCAGTTCGTTGCGCTCGCGCAGCCAGGTCTCCCGGTCGACGACCGGGGGCGTGGCTGCGCCGGACGCGGGGGTTGCCGTCATGGCTGTCTCCTTCGTGGGGTGGGGATTGGTCACAGGTACAGACGACCGAGTCGGCGATCGTCATCGGTGACCGATGACGGATGGGGTCCGCGGTCGTCAGTACGGTTGTGAGGACCACTCAGCCCTGGGGAGATCACATGTCCGACTCGCCTGACGAGCAGGCGGTCTGGCTGCAGCGCGCCTTCGACGAGCACCGGCGCGAGCTACACGTGCACTGCTACCGCCTCGCGGGGAACGTCACCGACGCGGACGACCTGGTGCAGGAGGCCTTCCTGCGTGCCTGGCGGGCTCGCGACCGCTTCGAGGGTCGGGCGTCGGCGCGCACCTGGTTCTACCGGATCGCCACGAACGTCTTCCTCGACAGCCGCAAGGCGGCCGGTCACCGGACGGTTCCGTATGGTGACCCGCTGGAGTGGTCCACCGAGCTCGGTCCCTACCCAGACGCCCTGTTGGCCGACGATCCGCAGACCGGTCTCGCCGCCCGGGAGACCGTCGAGCTGGCCCTGATCGCAGCGCTCATGTACCTGCCGCCGCGGCAGCGGGCGGCCTTCGTGCTGCGCGACGTCTACGGCTGGACGCCGCAGGAGATCGCCGGCGCGCTCGACACCGCCGTAGCGGCCGTCAACAGCCTCCTCCAGCGGGCCCGCCACACCCTCCGGCGGCGCGCTCCGTCGGACCCACAGGACTGGCGCCGCCCGCAGCTCACCAGTGAGGACGAAGAGATCCTGCGCCGCTACGCCAACGCGAAGGACCCGGAGACGGTCCGGGCACTGCTCGCCGAGGACGTACGGATCACGATGCCGCCCGAGCCGCCGGTCGTCGGGATCGACGCGGCCGCGGAGTTCCTCGGCCGACCGCTCGACTGGCGTACCTTCCCCACCTCGGCCAACGGGCGCCCGGCACTGATCAACTATCTCCGCCGGCCCGGCAGCCCGCACTATGAGGCGCTGGTCGTCGACGTACTCCGGATCGAGAACGGGAAGATCGTAGAGAGCAACGCCTTCATCGGTGCCCGTCACGTCGCCGCCTTCAGCATGCCCGCCACGCTCGAGCCCTAGACGATGACGTTGGAGTACTAGGTGCCGATCCGGCGGGGCTGGAGCTGTCCCGACCCCGGCCCGGTCAACTGCCAGAACTCCTGCGGCAACTGGTCGACAAAGTCCCCGTACTCCTTCGCGCTGGCAGACTCACGGAGGGTGTCCAGCACGGCTCGCGCTCCGTCGGCGGCCACCTGGCGATCGACCCTTGCCCGGGACTGCACCCGTTCGAGGAATTCCGTGAGTCCGAACCGTTCCGGATCCTCGGTGGGCCTGGACACCAGGCTTCGTAGCTCCTCGGGGAGCTGGGAGGCGAGGTCCCTTGCCTGGCCGCCGGTGATCCGGTTTGCCATAGTCTCGAGCGTGGCGCGGGTGATCGGTTCGGCCTGCCCCGGCGGAACCTCGGGCCGTGCTGCCACAGACTGAATGAACTCGCTGTAGTTCACCTCGGATCCCCCCTTCGAACCGGATTGCCGCGGGTACCCGCCTGCGCCCGGGTGAAACGGCGGATCGCCCGCCCTCAACGCGGTGGGGGAGGGCGGTGGTTGGTACGTCGGGTCACTCGCAACTGATACAGGCCGGCGCTGGTGATCGCGTAGAAGACGGGCGGGAGAAGGAAGATGACCAGGCCGATCAAGGGCGCTACCAGGTAGCCCACGACCCCTGCAAGGAGGTACAGGACGACCCCGGCGAGGGCCCGGACCCGCTCGACCGGAAAGAAGCCGCCCTTGGCCTGGTCCTTCAGCAGGTCGGGGTTCCGGGCCAGGTAGTGGTAGAACGCCAGCCACGTCGCACACAGCAACGCGCCGATCAGCGCGTAGAAGGCGATGGCCACACGCTGGTCAGCGTTGTTGTGCTCCTGCAGCGCGTGCGACACGACGATGGTCGGAAACGGCAGCAGCGCCGTGCTGAACAGCACGAGCAGGTTCATCCAATGCAGACCGCGATCGACCTGTTGAATGCGGTTGAACGCCGCCTTGTGGTTGAGCCAGACGACGGCCACGTACGAGTAGGACGCGAGATAGGCGACGTACGACGGCCACTGAGCCAGCAAGCCGGACAGGAGGTGGCCAGGCGGGACGTCCGGCACCCGGAGGTCCAGGACCAGCAGCGTGATGATGATGGCGAAGATCGCATCGCTGAACGCGACGGCGCGGCTGGTGTCCGATCGGGTGCCTAGGTCCGTGTCTGGCCCGCTCACCGATTGCGCCTACCCGGGGTCGTCTGCGGCAAACAGCTGGGTAGCTCGGTTGCGAATGCGTGCGCCTGCAGATCGATGCCTTCGGATACGCTACATCCGGCCACCAGGCGTGCCACGGTAGCCGGATGCGGGTGGTGGTCAGGGTTTGCCGCGGCGGCGCATCGCTAGATCGCGGTCACCTTCCCGGTACGGGAACCCGCAAGCTGGGCAGCGAGGCCCGCTCGAGGGCGGACAATCCGGAGGTGCCCGTTGCGCGGCCGCTGCCTGCGGGGAGAGGGCCGCGACGCGCGTGTGCTGCCTCTCGCGGCGGGTAACCCAGACCACCCACTGTTACCCGGAGAGATCGACGTGACGATGCCTGCCGACGCGATCGAGCTACCGTCCGGCCAAACCATGCCCGTGCTCGGCCAGGGAACCTGGTACCTCGGCGAGCACCCCGCGAGGCGGCGGGACGAGATGACCGCCCTGCACACCGGGCTCGACCTGGGCATGACCATGATCGACACTGCGGAGATGTACGGTGACGGCGCTTCCGAGGAACTCGTCGGCGAGGCGATCGTCGGACGCAGAGCCGACGTGTTCCTAGTTGACAAGGTGCTGCCGTCCAACGCCAGCCGACAGGGAACCGTGCAGGCCTGCCGCCGCAGCCTGCAACGACTCGGCGTCGACCACATCGACCTCTACCTGCTGCACTGGCGCGGCACGCATCCACTCACGGAGACGATCGAGGCGTTCGCCGAACTCGTCGACGCCGGCGACATCGGGCAGTGGGGTGTGACTAACTTCGATCTCTCGGACATGACAGAACTCCTTGAGGCGGGCGGAGATGCCTGCGCGACCAATCAGATCCTGTACAACCTCACCCGCCGCGGTCCCGAGTACGACCTCCTGCCCTGGCTACGCGAGCACCGCATCCCGGTGATGGCGTACTCGCCGATCGAGCAGGGGCGGCTACTCGGTCACCCCCAGGTCGAAGAGGTCGCCGCCCGGCACGAGGCCACAGCCGCTCAGGTCGCGCTGGCCTGGGTGCTGCGGCAGGAGATGGTCGCGGCCATCCCCCGATCGTCCAATGCGAAACACACCCGAGAAAACGCCGAAGCGCGTGACGTACAGCTGACCGAGGAGGACGTGGCGGCACTCGACACGGCGTTCCCGCCGCCGGGAGGCCCACAACCGCTGGAGATGTTGTAGGGCCAGCGGCCCTTCCGGCGGGACCAGGCGAGATCGCCGTCGAGCTGGTGACGAACGGGATCATCGCGCGTGAGGTGAGCCCGTGCATCGAGCATCCCTGCGACCTGTGCGGAGCGGGGTCGCGTCGACTCAGCTACCGCTGTGCACCCGCCCGGCCTTCTCGTCCTGCCAGCCGTCGGGTTGCGGGTGGTAGCCGTAGGCGGCGGCCCGAACCGTCTCCTCATTCTCCAGGCCGGAGCCGATCGCGCCTCCCACAGTGGCCAGCGAGCTGGTGATCCAGGCGAGCGTCAGATAGTCGCTGAGACCGACCGACTGCTGCAAAGTCTGTTCCAGCACGGATGTGTCGATCAGCAGTGCCCCGACGAGCACCGTTCCCACGAGTAACACCACGTATGACACCGCCGTGGCCAGCGTGAGAGTAAGAGCGACCGGCAATAGGTATCCAAGATTCGGACAGTTGGATACCCGGGGGTAGCAAGCAGGCACGGGAGGTTGATCATCGGAGTTCTCTACGCTCAGTGATCAATGGAGTCCCGTGCCTGCCCTCC
>NZ_WBKR01000238.1 GCF_008868155.1 Micromonospora sp. ALFpr18c | reverse complement strand
CGATCATGGAGTTGTGGTGCCCCGTAAAAGGGGTGCCGATGGGCGAACCGCCCACCACAAGTCCATGATCGACGCGTTTGGGGGCGGGCGTTTGGGGCGATCAGGTCGCCAGGCGGCTCAGGACGTTGCGGGCTGCCTCGCGGGGGTTGTCGCCGACCCGCTCGGGCAGCGCGCCGGCCAGCCAGAGGGTCGCGAAGCCGTGCGCGATCGACCAGGCGGCGAGCGCGTCCCGGTCGGCGTCGGCGGGGACGCCGCCGACGGGTAGCGCCGCCACCCCGGAGCGGAGCGCGGCGCCGGCGCGCTCGCGGGCGGCGATCAGCTCGGCGTCGTCGGCCCGGTAGAGCTCCGGACGGAACATCACCTCGAAGTACGCCCGGTGCCCGACGGCGAAGTCGACGTAGGCGACGCCGGCCTCCAGCAGGTCGTCATCCGCCTCGGTCAACGTCTGGGTCAGCAGGTCGAACCCCTGGGCGGCGAGCGCGGTGAGCAGGCCCGCCTTGTCGCCGAAGTGGTGCGCGGGCGCGGCGTGCGAGACGCCGGCCCGGCGGGCCAGGTCGCGCAGGCTCAACGCGGCCGGCCCGACCTCCTCGATCGCGTCGAGCGCGGCCGCGAGCAGAGTGCGACGGAGGTCGCCGTGGTGGTACGAGCGCGTCTCGGTCATACCGGGATCCTATCTTGCCATTGACAAGATGCCAGCGCCTGACGCAATCTTGTCACCGACAAGTTGCTGCGAGGAGGATTCCGATGGCACCCCTGATCGCCCTGGTTCTCGGCACCGCGCTGGCCCGACTCGCCGGCCTGGCCGGCATCTCCGCACTCGACGGCTGGCACCCCGCACTGCGGGTCGGGCTGGCTCTGATGTTCGTGCTGACCGGCGTCGCGCACTTCGCGGGACAGCGCCGCGCCGACCTGATCGCGATGGTTCCGCCCCGACTGCCCCGGCCGGACCTGCTGGTCACCCTCACCGGCGTACTGGAGCTGGCCGGCGCCGTCGGCCTGCTGATCCCGGCGACCGCCCGCCTGGCCGCGGCCGGCCTCGGCCTGCTCATGCTCGCGATGTTTCCGGCCAACGTCTCGGCCGCTCGCCGGAGCCTGACTTTCGCCGGGCGTCCGGTCACCCCGCTCGGGCAGCGCACCGCCCTGCAGATCGTGTTCGTCGCCACTGCGGCGGTAATTTCGTTTGGCCCCTGACTATCAGGGGGCTAACCTGTGCCCGTGGAACTCGTCACCCTCCAGGACGTGCCGATCGGGCGACTGCTGGTGGTGGCCGGGCACCTCGTGGGGCAGCGTTGGAACCGCTACCTCGCCGAGGAGCACGGCCTCACCCAGGCCGGCATGGTCACCCTGATGACGCTCGCTCGTCATGGCGAGCTGCCGCACCGCGAGGTCGCCGAGAAGGGGTTCGTACGCCCGGCGACCCTGACCGGCATCGTCGACACGCTGGCCCGCGACGGTCTCGTCGAACGGCAGCGCGACGACAGCGACCGGCGCAGCATCCGACTCGCCATCACCCCCGCCGGGCGGGAGAAGGTTACCGCGCTCAGCGCACTCATGCATACCGAACGACCGCTCACCTCGATCGACGCCGACCCGGCGAAGGCCCAGGTGATCCGGGAGTTCCTGCTGGAGGTCATCGGCAGCGGGGACGACCCGCGGATGACCGGACGCCCAACCGAACCGAAGGACCCGGCGTGCTGATCCGACTCCTGCGCGGCCAACTGCGCACCTATCAGAGACCGTTGCTGGCGGTGGTGCTGCTCCAGTTCGTGGGCACCATGGCCTCGCTCTACCTGCCCAGCCTCAACGCGGACATCATCGACCAGGGCGTGGCCCGGGGCGACACCGACTACATCGTGCGTACCGGCGGCTGGATGCTGCTGGTCAGCCTGATCCAGATCGTCTGTTCCATCGCCGCGGTCTATCTGGGCGCGCGGATCGCGATGGGCTTCGGCCGCGACGTCCGCGCCACGCTGTTCGGGCACGTCAACCGCTTCTCCGCGCGCGAGGTGGCCCGGTTCGGAGCGCCCTCGCTGATCACGCGGAACACCAACGACGTGCAACAGGTGCAGATGCTGGTGCTGATGAGCTGCACGATGCTCGTCGCCGCACCGATCATGAGCGTCGGCGGCGTCTTCATGGCGCTGCGTGAGGACATCGGGCTCTCCTGGCTGATGCTGGTCAGCGTGCCGGTGCTCGCCATCACGCTCGGCGCGATCATCCGTCGGATGGTGCCGGGCTTCCGGCTGATGCAGACCCGGATCGACACCGTCAACCGGGTGCTGCGCGAGCAGATCACCGGCATCCGGGTGGTCCGCGCGTTCGTTCGCGAGCCGTACGAGACGGATCGCTTCGCCGCCGCGAACGCCGACCTGACCGCCACCGCGCTGCGGACCGGACGGCTGCTGGCGTTGATCTTCCCGGTGGTCATGCTGGTGCTGAACGTCTCCAGCGTGGCGGTGCTCTGGTTCGGCGCGCAGCGGGTGGACGCCAACGCGATCCAGGTCGGCGCGCTCACCGCGTTCCTGCAGTATCTGATGCAGATCCTGATGGCCGTGATGATGGCCACCTTCATGCTGATGATGGTGCCCCGGGCCGCGGTCTGCGCCGAGCGGATCGTCGAGGTGCTGGACACCGACTCCTCGGTGGCCCCCTCCACCGCCCCGGTCACCGAGCTGTCCAGCAGGGCCGAGCTGGAGCTGCGCGGGGTGCGCTTCCAGTACCCGGGCGCGGTCGAACCGGTGCTGCGCGACATCTCCTTCCGGGCGACGCCGGGCACCACCACAGCGATCATCGGCAGCACCGGTGCGGGCAAGACGACGCTGCTGTCACTGATCCCCCGCCTCGTCGACGTCACCGGCGGCGCGGTGCTGGTCGACGGCGTGGACGTACGCGACCTCGCACCCGACGAACTGTGGCGACGCATCGGGTTGGTGCCGCAACGGCCGTACCTGTTCACCGGCACGGTCGCCAGCAACCTGCGCTACGGCAACCCGGACGCCACCGACGAGGAACTGTGGACGGCGCTGGAGATCGCCCAGGCCCGGGACTTCGTGGCCCAGATGCCCGGCGGCCTGGACGCACCGATCGCCCAGGGCGGCAGCACCGTCTCCGGTGGTCAGCGGCAACGTCTGGCCATCGCCAGGGCCCTGGTCCGGAAACCGGAGATCTACCTGTTCGACGACTCGTTCTCCGCGCTGGACCTCGGCACCGACGCGCGGCTGCGGGCGGCACTGCGGCCGGTCACCGCACAGTCCGCCGTGGTGATCGTGGCCCAACGGGTCTCCACCATCGTGGACGCCGACCAGATCATCGTGCTCGAGAACGGAGGGGTCGTCGGAGTGGGACGACACGCGCAGTTGTTGGAGACCTGCCCGACGTACGCCGAGATCGTGGCCTCCCAGCAGACGACGGAGGTGCCGGCATGAGCGAGCCCGACGAGCCGCGGACCGCGACCGTACCCAGTCAGCAGCCCGCCGGCGACACCCCGCCGCAAGCCGGCGGTGAAGCCGCTCAGCAGCCCGGCGGCGAAGCCGCTCAGCAGCCCGGCGGCGAAGCCGCGCAGCAACCCGGCGGCGACACGCGGACGCCGAAGCGGCTGCCGCCCGGCCGTGCGGGCGGTGGGCCGCCGTGGATGAGCGCCGGGATGCCCGCCGAGAAGTCGATGAACTTCGGACCGTCGGCCCGGCGGTTGCTCGGTCGGCTCCGCCCACACCGGCTGCACCTGGCCGCCATCATCACCCTCGCGGTGGTGAGCGTCGGCTTCAGCGTGGCCGGGCCGAAGATCCTCGGCCACGCCACCGACCTCATCTTCACCGGGGTGATCGGTCGGCAACTGGAGCCCGGCACCACCACCGAGCAGGCCGCCGCCGCAGCGCGGGCCAGCGGCAACGGCAGCTTCGCCGACATGCTGGCCCGGATGGACGTGGTGCCCGGGGTCGGCATCGACTTCGACGCCCTGCGCCGGGTGCTGCTGCTGGCGCTCGGGCTCTACCTCGCGGCGAGCCTGCTGTCGTGGTGGCAGGGCTGGCTGCTCAACGGCGTCGTCCAGCGCACCGTGCTGCGGCTGCGCGCCGAGGTGGAGGAGAAGCTCAACCGGCTGCCGCTGCCCTACTTCGACCGGCAACCCCGAGGCGAGCTGCTCAGCCGGGTCACCAACGACATCGACAACATCTCCACCAGCCTCCAGCAGACCCTCAGCCAGCTGCTCACCTCGCTGCTGACGGTGGTCGGCGTGTTGGCCGTGATGTTCTGGATCTCGCCGCTGCTGGCCCTGGTGGCCCTGGTCGCGGTGCCGCTGTCGGTGCTGGTCACCCAGCGCATCGCCAAGCGTTCGCAGAAGCAGTTCATCGCCCAGTGGACGCACACCGGCGAGCTGAACGGCCAGATCGAGGAGGCGTACACGGGCCACGAGCTGGTGAAGGTCTTCGGCCGGCAGCGCGAGGTGGAGGCGGCGTTCCACGCGAAGAACGAGGAGCTGTTCCGGGCCAGCTTCGGCGCGCAGTTCATCTCCGGGATCATCATGCCGTCGATGATGTTCATCGGAAATCTGAGCTACGTGGCGATCGCCGTGGTCGGTGGGCTGCGGGTCGCCTCCGGCTCGATGAGCCTCGGTGACGTGCAGGCGTTCATCCAGTACTCCCGCCAGTTCACCCAGCCGCTCACCCAGCTCGCGTCGATGGCCAACCTGCTCCAGTCCGGAGTGGCGTCCGCCGAGCGGGTCTTCGCGGTGCTCGACGCCGACGAGCAGACACCCGACCCGGCCGAGCCGGTCCGGGTCGCCGACCCGCACGGCCGGGTCGAGTTCGAGCATGTCTCGTTCCGCTACGAGCCGGACAAGCCGCTGATCGACGACCTGTCGCTGGTCGCCGAGCCGGGGCACACGGTGGCCATCGTCGGCCCGACCGGCGCCGGCAAGACCACCCTGGTCAACCTGATCATGCGGTTCTACGAGCTGGACGCCGGCCGGATCACCCTCGACGGGGTGGACATCACCACGATGCGCCGCGACGACCTGCGCGGACGGATCGGCATGGTGCTCCAGGACACCTGGCTCTTCGGCGGCACCATCCGCGACAACATCGCCTACGGCCGGCCGGACGCGACCGAGGAGGAGATCGTCGCCGCAGCCCGTGCCACCTTCGTCGACCGGTTCGTGCGCAGCCTGCCCGACGGCTACGACACGGTCATCGACGAGGAGGGCAGCAACGTCAGCGCCGGCGAGAAGCAGCTGATCACGATCGCCCGGGCGTTCCTCGCCGAACCGTCGCTGCTCATCCTCGACGAAGCCACCAGCTCGGTGGACACCCGCACCGAGGTGCTGCTCCAGCGGGCGATGGCGGCGCTGCGCTCGGACCGGACCAGCTTCGTCATCGCCCACCGCCTCTCCACCATCCGCGACGCCGACCTGATCCTGATGATGGAGAACGGCCGGATCGTCGAGCAGGGCACCCACGAGCAGTTGCTCGCCGCCCAGGGCGCGTACCACCGGCTCTACCGGTCCCAGTTCACCGGCGCGGTGGTCGACGAGGAACCCGCCGTTCCCGCCGCCCAGCCCGCGTCGGTCTGAGGGCGGGTCAGTGCGGCGGGAGCAGGTCGGCCGCGCGGGCGGCGACCTGCCCGCCGATCAGGGCCAGCGCGGCGTCGACGGGCATCGGGTCCAGGGCGCGGCCGCCGCGCGGGCGCAACGCGAGGCGACCGTCGGCCACCTCCCGGGCGCCCAGCACCCCGAGGTACGGGACGCGGCGGCGGGCCGCGTCCCGGATCCGGGCGCCCAGCGAGCCGGCGACGTCGACCTCGACCCGCAGGCCGGCGTCGACGGCCCGCCGGGCCAGCTCCGCCGCCGCGTCGGCCTGCCCGTCGTCCACCGGCAGCACCACCAGCTGCACGGGCGCGTACCAGGCCGGGAAGGCACCCTCGTGCACCTCGATGAGGTACGCGAACAGCCGTTCCATGCTGCCGACGAGGCTGCGGTGCAGCATGACCGGCCGGTGCCGGCTGCCGTCGGGACCGGTGTACGACAGGTCGAACCGCTCCGGCTTGTCGAAGTCGAGTTGGATGGTGGAGATGGTCGACTCCCGGCCGGCCGCGTCGACGATCTGGATGTCGATCTTCGGCCCGTAGAAGGCGGCCTCACCGGGTGCCTCGACGTACTCCACCCCGGCCAGTGCTCCCCGGAGCAACTCCTCGGCGCGGGCCCACTGCGCGTCGTCGCCGACGTACTTCCCGCCCGGCCCGCGCACCGACAGCCGGAGGCCGGCCGGGCGGACGCCGAGCGCGGCGTGCGCCTCCCGGATCAGCCGCAGAACCTCCGCGACCTCCTCGCCCACCTGCTCTGGCGCGCAGAAGGTGTGCGCGTCGTTGAGCGAGATGGCGCGTACCCGGGACAGCCCGCCGAGCACTCCCGAGCGCTCCGAGCGGTACATCCCGCCCAGCTCCGCGATCCGCAGCGGCAACTCCCGGTAGGACCGGCCCCGCGCCCGGAACACCAGCGCATGGTGCGGGCAGAGCGCCGGGCGGAGCACGAACTCGTCGTCGGCGCTCAGCCGCATCGGCGGGAACATGTCGTCGGCGAAGTAGCCGAGATGGCCGGAGAGCTCGAAGAGTTCACGTTTGCCCAGCGGCGGCGAGTAGACGTGCTGGTGGCCGGAGCGGCGCTCCAGCTCCCGGACGTACTCCTCGACGGCGTGCCGGGCGGCGGCGCCGGCGGGCAGCCAGATCGGCAGGCCGGCGCCGGCCAGCGGATCGGAGACGAAGAGGTCCAGCTCACGGCCGAGCCTGCGGTGGTCGATCATGTCGGGCTCCTGGATCGGGTACGACCCGGGAGCGACCTCGACACCGAACGCCGCGCGGGCCTCGGGAGCGGATCGCCCCGGGGCCTGGTCGACGGTGGTTACGTCAGAGCGGCGCGCCGGGGACACCCGGCGTCGTGGTCACCACTACCGCACTGCGCATTCCGCGACGCTACCCATCGGGCGGTCGAGGACGCACCCGGATTTACGGCGGCAAGGGAGGAGGCGGGCCGCCGGCGCGGGACCCGCCGGCGGCCCTGGCGGCCCGAAAACGTCAGGAACGGGGGACCCGACGGGCGGAGCCGCGCCGACAACGGTACGCCGACGAACGCCGATCCGCCGACCGCTCCGGCACGGGTGGAACCGTCACCCGAGGCTGGTTCGCCTCGTTGTACCTGGGTGGCCCGGTCGTGTCGACGGTCACGACGGGGTGGGGCTGTCCACGGTGACGCCGGACACGCCGTCAGGCTCGAGACACCCAATCGGCCGCATTCGGCGAGGTGGCAGGCGTGCCCGAACTACTGACTGACGTCGCATCGCCGACGTGGGCGTACCTGGTGCTGCTCGGCTTGCTGATCGCGGACGCGTTCGTACCCGTCATCCCCACCCAGATCGTCATGATCACCAGCGGTGCCCTCACCGTCTACGGCGGGCTCAGCCTGCCGGTCACCATCGCCGTCGGCGCGCTCGGCGTGTTCGCCGGGGACCTGGCCTGCTACCTGCTCGGTCGAGGTGCGCCCGACCGGCGGGCACCCCGGCACGCCGAGCCCAGCCGGGCCCGCCGGGTGGCCATCCGGGTCACCCAGGGGCTCCGGCAACCCGGGCCGCTGGTGATCCTGCTCTGCCGATTTGTGCCCGGTGGCCGGATGGCGGCCTGCTTCTCGGCCGGTCGCAGCCGCTACCCGTACCGGCTGTTCGTGCTCTACGAGGCGATCGCCGCGCTCGGCTGGGCCACGTACGGCGCGCTGGTCGGGCACCTCGGCGGCACCGCGCTCACCGAGTCGGCATGGCGGCTTGCCATCATCGCCACCGCCGCGGCGGCCAGTTTCGCGGCGGCCGGCTGGGCGATGACCCTGGTCGCTGCCCGCCACGCCCGCGCCGCAACCGACATCCCCATCGACTGAGTGTCGACAGACCTGCGGGTATAAGCCCGGCCCAACTGGCCGAGGCGGCGGGGTTGACTCAGGCGCGTATCAGCCAGATTGAAAGCGGCGGGCACACCAGCCTCGAAACCCTCCGCGCCTACGTCACCGGCCTCGGCGGCCACCTTGAGGTCGTCGCCCGCATTGGGAACATCCCACTGGACGTTGCGTGATCTGGCGAGGTCACCTCCTCGGGTCCGGGTGCCTGTAGGGGTGGTCCCTGGGGACGATTTCGGTGGGCTTCCCCGATTCGGCTCGGGTACCCGCGGCGACAGGCTGAGGCATGCCTGGAACCCGGACTACCGGCCTACTGGCCCTCGGCGGGATCGCCATGGCGGCTGTCCTCACCGTGATCGGTCACCTCGAAGTCAACGACGACCTCAACCCGTGGGCGTTGACCATCAGCGACTTCGCCGTCTCCGACCGGGGCGGCGCCATCGACGTCGCCATGGTGGTGCTGGCGTTCGCCACCGTGGCACTGCTGTCCGGCCTGCGCCACACCGGCCCGCCCCGACGCAACGTCGGCCGGACGGCCGAGCTGCTGCTCGGCGCATGGGTGGCCGGGCTGCTGGTGGCCGCGGTGGTGCCGACGAACGAGCCGGGCACCGCCATGACCACCACCGCGTACGTGCACCGGTACGCCTCGGTGGTCGCCTTCCTGGCGCTACCGGTCGCCGGCTGGCTGCTCGCCCGCCGACCCGACCTGACAACCGCCGCCCGGCCGCTGCGTGCCCTCGTCCTGCTCAGCCTGGCTCTGGCAGCGGCCATGATCTGGTCCGCCTACCCCGGCGACCGAATGCTCATCGGTCTGGCGGAACGCCTCCTCATCGTCACCGAGGTAGCCGTCCTGGCCACGGTAGCGATAACGCAAACCCGCGCCGCCACCGCCACC
>NZ_WBKR01000237.1 GCF_008868155.1 Micromonospora sp. ALFpr18c | reverse complement strand
TGATGGCCCGGATCGAGCGACACGAACAGAAAGAGCAGAACCCCCAGCAACCCACCGGCTGCGATCACCAGCCTGCCGCACTGGCCCTGACCGCATAACCCCCGAAGGATTTACGGAGCGGACCACTTAGCTGTGGGGATGACGTCCCCTGTCTCCCTCGGTACGTGGCCGACCCCGCTGGAGGCCGCACCTCGCCTCGCCGCCCGTCTGGGGCTGGCCGACCTGTGGTTCAAGCGCGACGACCTCGGTGGGCTCGGCGGAGGCGGCAACAAGATCCGTAAACTGCGGTACACCTGCGCCGAGGCCCTCGCCGCCGGCGCCAGCATGGTGATCACCTCGGGCGCACCGCAGAGCAACCACGCGCGGCTGACCGCTGCGGCGGCCGGGCGGCTCGGTCTCGCCTGCGTGCTGGTGCTCGCCGGTCCGCCCGTGCGGGACCGGCGCGGCAACCTGCTCCTCGACGAGCTGGCCGGCGCGGAGATCGTCTGGAGCGGGGACCGGCCGCTCGCCGAGGTGGTGGCGGTCGAGGCGGAGAGACGCTCGGCGTACGTCATTCCGTTCGGTGGCACCTCGCCGACGTCGCTGGCGGGCTACGTGGACTGTGGCCGGGAGCTGCGCGCCCAGGTGCCGGACATCGACGGGGTCGAGGTCGTGGTGGCGGTCGGCTCCGGCGGAATGATGGCCGGACTGGTCCGTGAGCTGGGTGCCGAGCGGGTGGTCGGCGTGGACACCGGCGCGTTGCCCGACGCTCGTGCCGCCGTCGCCGGGCTGCTCGTCGGCCAGGTCGAGCCGGCCGCGTTGCGCATCGACGGATCGCAGGTGGGTGCGGGCTACGGCACGCTCACCGACGCCGTGCGGGCGGCCCTGCGGACGACCGCCCGCGAGGAGGGCGTGTTCCTGGATCCGACGTACACCGGCCGGGCGATGGCGGCGCTGCTGGCCGGCAGCTTCCCGCACGGCGACAGGGTGGTCTTTCTGCACAGCGGTGGCCTGCCGGGGTTGTTCGGGCATCCCGAGCTGTCAGCCTGACGTCACCGCTGCTGTCGGGGGGAGCGCAGGGTGGCGCCGGGGGCGCAGCAGGCGTCGCCGCGCCAGGCGTCGCGTCCCTCCTTGACCGCGACCGTGGCGATGACGAGGGCGGCGGTCGGGTCGGCCCACCACCAGCCGAACAGCGAGTTGACCGCCAGCCCGCCCAGCGGGCACCGCGGAGAGATAGGTGCACAGGAGGGTCTGCCGGGAGTCGGCGACGGCCGGGGCCGATCCGAGTTCGCGTCCGGCGCGGCGCGTTCCCGGCGCTCGTGGTCCGGGCCGGAGAACTGCCAGGCGACAGCGGCGGCCGAGGCCACCTTGATGATGGGTCCGAAGCCCCTCCCACCCGGACCGGGCGACGCCCCGCGGCAGGTCGACCCGCGCGGAGGGCGCGAGACCGCGACGATCAGTTGCTGGTCGCCCGGTACCGATCCCAGGCCCGGACCAGTTGCAGTCGACTGTTGATACCGAGCTTGTGGTAGATCGACCGCAGTTGGGTGTCCACCGTGTGGAAGGAGACGAAGAGGCTCCCGGCCGCCTCCCTCTTGGTGGCGCCCGTGGCGAGGAGCTCGGCGACCCGCTCCTCGGCGGGGGTGAGTGCGCCGACCCGCCGCCGCTGGTCGTGTGGGGCGGCAGCGAGCGCGGCGCAACGGGCGTCGGCGATCAGCTGGTCACCGGGAGCGCCGATCCGGGCGTAGAGCGCGGCCGCCTCGTGGGCGGCCTCCCGGGCCTCCGCCGGGCGCAGCCCGGGGTTGTTCGCGAGGTCGAGTAACGCGTCGGCCAGCGCCGGCCACGCGGCGGTGGTGCGCAGGCCGCCGACCGCCGACCGCAGCGCGTCCGGATCGCCGTCGAGCAGGCCCCTGGTCTGATCGGCCAGAGCGCGCCACAGCGCGACGGGGGTACGCGCGGCCACCCGCCCGACCAGTTCGGTGACCCGGCGGGCGGCGTGCGGGTCGTCGGCGGCCACGGCCGCGCGTACCAGCCGGGGGCCGAACTGCGGCACGGGTAGCAGGGGTCGCACCGACCGGTGCAGATCGGCCACGACCTGACCGAGCGTCCGCGCCGGCTCGCCGAGGACGGGATCACGGACGGCGACACACCGGGCGGCCGTCCACATCGTACTGTCGGGCCAGTTTTGTGGCGCGGCGGAGGCGCGCAGGACGGCGCGCGCGGCGTCGGCCTCGCCACGCCGGTAGCGGACCTCGGCGACCACGGCGACCAGCAGCGCACGTACCTCGTGATCGATGTCCGGAGATCCGAGGGTGATGGCGGCCAGCGCGGCCGCCTCCGGCAGCTCTCCCACGGCGACCATGCGCAGGCAGTCCAGGGCGGTCAGCCTGCTGCTCGCCGCGGTGCCGGGCGGGGCCGTGTCGATGAACGCCTGGCGGATCGCCGTTCGCGCGTCCTCGTGCCGGCCGAGGCAGAGCGTGACGAGGATCCGCTCGGCCCGGATCGACGCGGCGTCGCGACGGACCGCCGGTGCGTCGAGGGCCAGGGCCGCCAGCACGGCATCGGCTCCCGGTAGGTCACCGTACGACAGTGAGCGGGCGGCCCGGCCGACGGCGAGGTGGCGCGCCGACGAGGCGTCACCCGCCGCCGCGTGCGCGGTACCGGCGTCGCGCAGCAGGGCGTCGGCATCCGGGTGTCCGGTACGCGCCGCGACGACGGCGACCATCGCGAGCAGGGTGCTCCGGCTGCGGGCGTCCTCCAGCGGTCGCGCCAGCGCGTCCCGCAGAGCGGTGAGGACGACCGACGGTCGCTCTCCGGCGGCGACCTCCGCGAGGCGACCGAGCAGGCGGCGACGGTCAGGATCCCCGCCACGGTTCGCGGCGATCCGCGCTGTCAGCACGGCCAGGGCCTGCGCCCCACGCCCGGCGAGGCGGAGCTGGTCCGCGGCCGCGTCCGGTACGGCGTCGAAGGGTGAATCGGACAATGGCCTTCTCCCCGGTGGTAACCCGGCCCGTTGAAATGCCGTCCTGCGACCGAGCCTAATCAGGGCGGCAGCGGCGGGCGGCCGGATCGACGAACCAGCGGGCGTGGCCGGCAACCGACAGCCACGGTGCGACGAATCGTCCACGTCGTCCGTGATATCGCGCGCCGCTATGGCGCGATCACGTGATGTGGGGTCGCCGGTGCACCCCAGATCATCGGGTGACAGGACCTGCGACAGGAGGCCGTCGTGACGCCGATCGACACCGTGCCGCGGATCCGCCCGGCGCGGACCGACCTTCCCGGCCGACACCGGCTGCGGGTCGTACTGCTCGCGTTCGTGCTGCTGGCGATTACCGGTGCGGGCGGACACGCGCCGCCGTGGACCCGGCTGGTGCTGGCCGCGACCGCGGTGGCCGTTCCGGCGGCGGTCGCCATCCAGTACGGCTGGTCCACGGTTGGCGCCCTGCTGGGGATGCCTCCCCGGCCACGCTCGCGCGGCGGCGCCGTCCCCGCACCGAATCCGATCCGCTCGGAGTAAGGAGTCAGCGACCATGGCGAACAACGATCCCCAACCGCGACGCGGCGACGAGGGGGCGGCTCCCTTCGCGGGCCGTAACGTCGAGGTGGAACGGCAGAATCCGGATCTCCTGGTGCCGCCGACGACCGACAGTCGCTTGGTGCCCAACCTGAAGTTCTCGTTCTCCCAGGCGCACACCCGGGTGGAGCGCGGCGGCTGGACCCGTGAGGTCACCGTCCGGGACCTGCCGATCGCCACCACGATGGCGGGGGTCCAGTTCGGACTGGAGCCCGGCGCGTACCGGGAGATCCACTGGCATCAGCAGTCCGAGTGGGCGTACATGCTCAGCGGCAGTTGCCGGATCAGCGCGGTCGACCACGAGGGACGCAACTTCATCGAGGACGTCAAGGCGGGCGACCTGTGGTTCTTTCCGCAGGGGGTGCCGCACAACATCCAGGCGCTGGACGACGGCGCGCAGTTCCTGCTGGTCTTCGACGACGGCGCCTTCTCGGAGAACAACACGTTCCTGCTCAGCGACTTTTTCGCGCACACGCCCCGGCACGTGCTGGCGAAGAACTTCGGTTGGACGGCGGATCAGATGGAGAACCTGCCCGAGCGGGAGAAGTACATCTTCCAGGGCGACGTCCCGCCGCCCCTGCAACAGGACCGGGTGATCAGCCCGACCGGCGACATCCCGCGAAGCTTCAAACACCGGATGCTCGCGCAGACCCCGCAGCGGTTCCGTGGTGGAACGGTCCGGATCACCGACTCGACGAACTTCGCCGCGTCCACCACGACCGCCGCCGCCCTCGTGGAGGTCGAGCCCGGGGGGATGCGGGAGCTGCACTGGCATCCGACCACCGACGAGTGGCAGTACTACATCTCGGGCACCGGACGGATGGGCGTGTTCGCGTCCCAGGCCGCCGCTCGGACGTTCGACTTCCAGGCCGGCGACGTCGGCTACGTCCCCTTCGCGTACGGCCACTACATCGAGAACACCGGTGACGAGCCGCTGGTGTTCCTGGAGATGTTCAAGTATCCCCGGTTCGAGGACATCTCGGTGATGCAGTGGTTGGCGAACACGCCCCACGAGATCGTCGCCGACACGATCAACGTGCAGAAGTCGATCGTCGACGGATTGCCGACGATGAAACAGGTGGTGATCTGAGTCCGGCCGCCCGCCGCCGGACGGGCGGCCGGACGGTGCGTCAGCCGCCGGTGGGTGCCGGGGAGCTGGGAGCCGTGGCGGGCCGGCGGCGTCGCGACACCGCGCCCACGACGACGTCGAGGACGAGGAAGGCAAGCAGGGTCAGCCCGAACACCGGCAGCGCCCAGCCGATCGCCACGGTCACCGGTACGCCGACCAGCGGCGTCCAGAGCGGCAGACGTCGTACGCCGCCACGGGCGGGCGGCCTGCCGGCGAGGGCGCGCCGGTCGACGCGGGTGGGTCGGCGCTGCCACCACATCCGGTAGCCCCAGACGACGACGCAGAGCAGCCCGAGGGCGAGCGCCGCGAGCAGGATCTGGTTGACCGGGCCAAAGAGGACGCCCATGTGGGCCTGGACGCCGAGGCCGCTGAGTTTCGCCAGCAGGGGCCAGTCGGCGAAGTCGCTGCGGGCGGTGACCGCACCGCCGGCCGGGTCGACGGCGACGCGGTCCTTGGCGACCGGCCAGGTGTTGTCGATCTGCGCGACGGTCCAGGCCGAGCCGGTTTCCTGTGCCGGAGTTATCTCGACCGGGCCGGCGAGGCCGGCCGCGCGGGCGGACGTGAGGACCCGGTCGAAGGCCGCCGACTCGACCACACCGCCCGCCCCGGCCGCGCTGTGCTCGTGGCCGCCGCCGGGATCGGCCGGGACGCCGGTGAGGCTGGTAGAGATCACCGGAGTACGCGCATCGAGCGCGTCGAGGCCGGCGCCGAAGTTCGCCCCGGCGTAGCGGGACCAGGTCAGCCCGGTGGCCGAGAGGAAGAGCAGGCCGACGGTGAGCAAGATGCCCGTGGTGGCGTGCCATCCCCGGGTACGGCGGACGCCCCTGCCGGCGGACAGATCCGGCACGAGCAGGTGCCGGGCGGTGCCCCGGGAGGCGCTGCGCCGACGCCACCAGAGGATGACACCGCCGAGCGCGAGCACCCAGAGCCAGCTCGCGGCCAGCTCGGAGTAGTGCCGGCCCGCCACCCCCAGGTGCAGGTTGCGGTGCAGGTCGTCCAGCCAGGTGGTGGCCGGTGTGGAGCCGAACCAGGTGGTCAGCTGTCCGTTGACCTGCGCGGTGTACGGGTCGACGTAGACGGTGTGCTGCTTCTCGCCCAGCTCGGGCAGGGAGAACACCACCTCGGTGGTCCGGTCGCCGGTCCCGGGCCGCACCGAGGCGATGCTGCCGTCGGTGTGCGCGTTCCGGGCGGTGCCGACCTGGTCGGCCAGCGGGAGTGGACGTTCACCCACCTGGGCGACGGTCAACTGGTCGTCGTAGAGCACGCCGTCGAGTTGCGGGGTGACCGTGTAGGCCAGGCCGGTCAACGCGGCGACCACCAGGAACGGGGCGACGAGGATTCCGGCGTAGAAGTGCAGCCGCAGCAGCAGCGCGCCGAACGGTGACGTACGCGGGGCCGGTCGTGGCGGTGCTTCGGCGGTCGTGGCGTGGTCCGGCGGTGGCGTGCCGGACACCTCGGTGAGAGACATGGTGATCCGATCGGGATAGTCGGGGCGAGAGCTTCGGTGGTTTCCCGCCGTCCTCAGCGGCGGGTCGCGCGCCGCAGTAGGAGCCCGGCCACCACCACGGCGAGGACGGCCAGCGCCGCGCCGGCGAGACGTACGCCGGCACTCGATCCGCCACCGGGCTGCACCGCGGCGGCGGGCGGAGCCGGCGTCGAAGCGTCCCGGACCGGCGCGGCGGTCGACGTGGGATCGGCCACCGTGAACGGATACGACCCCTGCGCCGGGTGCCCGTCGGCGGAGACGACCCGGTAGCCGACGGTGTACGTCCCGTTCGGCAGCGGGCCGGTCACCCGGACCGTGCTCGTCGCGCCGACGACCACCGGATCGCCGGTGGGAATCTTTTGCCGGGTGGCGTCGGTGAGCACGCTGGTGGTGAAGGCGGGGTCGAGCCGTCTCATGAATTCGAGCGTGACCTCGACCGGCGCGCTCGGCAGGGTCGCGTCCCGGGCCGGCGTCGACGACCGCAGGCTGTTGTGCGCCCAGGCCGGCGCGGCCGGGACGAGCAACGCCACGAGGACGGTGAGTACGGCCGCGCCGAGCCGGTTGGCGTGCCTCATCCGAGCACCTGCTCGCCGATCCATCCGTCCGGTGGACATCCGGGCGGGATGGCGAAGACGGCGGACCCGATCGGGGTGGTCCACTCGTTGAGCAGGTCCCGGTCGGCGAGTCGGCGCTGGATGGGCAGGAACTGTCGGGCGATGTCGGCCTGGTACGAGGTGAAGATCAAGCCGCTGTCGGCCTGGCCCTCCGCCGTCGGGACCGCGTCGTAGTTGTAGGGCCGACGCAGGATCTTCAGCCGGTCATCGGTGACGTGCGCGCGGGTGAGGTGGGAGAAGTCGGGGATGACGGTCAGCCCGTCGGGGCCGGTCGCGGCGAAGTCGGGTGCGTCGTGTTCGGCGGTGCCGGTGAGGGGTGCACCGGTGTCCAGGCGTCGGCCGACGGCGAGTTCCCGGTCGGCGCGGCCGAGCAGGTCCCAGGTCTCCATGTTCATGCTGATGCGTCGTACGACGAGGGTGGTGCTGTCGCGCAGCCACGCGGGCCCGTCGGCGATCCAGACGGCGCGGTCCGCCGGTGTCCCGGGCCGGGGGTTGGCGGTGCCGTCCAGTTGACCGAACAGGTTGCGTTGGGTGTGGCCGCCCGGCTCGACGCCGGGGCCGCGTCGGAAGCCCTGCTGTACCCAGCGGACGGTGGCGAAGGGTCGGCTGTCCTTGAGCAGGACGCGTTGGGTGTGGGCGACGGTGAGCGCGTCGTCCGCGCAGATCTGGAGCAGCAGGTCACCACCGGACCAGGCCGGCTGGAGCCGGTCGATGCGGAACGAGGGCAGGTCGGCCACGGATGGCGGCCGACGGTCGTCGACGCCGGCTGCCCGGAACAGGCCGGGGCCGAAACCGAAGGTCACGGTCAGCCGCGCGGGCAGCAGGCCGAGTTCGGCCTCGGTGTCGGCCAGTGCGGGTTGACCCTGGGTGAGACGTGCGGCGTCGTCGGTGAGCAGACGCAGCAGCCGACCCAGCGCAGCCCGGTCGGTCTCGGGCCGCAGGGTGAGCGCGACGAACGACGCGTGGGCCGGTGGTTCGGTGGTCACCCCGGACTGGCGTGGCCCGTGGAACGGCTCGACCGAGGTGCCGACCGCGCTCGCCAGGGCGACCTCGGCCGGCCGCCCGTCGCGGTGACCGGAGCGTTCGGCGGCGGCTACCGCGGTCAGCGCGCCTCCGGCGGCAACGGCCCCGCCGGTGAGCAGGCCGCGCCTGCTCACCGGTCGGGAGGTCGGGTTGCGGGTCATGCGGCCGGGCTCATGCTCGTCTCCGGCATCGGGCTGGCCCCGTGACCGGGCGCGTAGCTCTCCTGCGCGCCGGTGAACGGCTTGGCCACCGCGGTGAACGTCTGGTTCCGGCCGTCGGCGAACGTGAGTGTGACGGCCAGTTCGTCGCCGGCCCGTACCGGCTGCCTCACGTTCATCAGCATCAGGTGGTCGCCTCCGGGTTCGAGGACGTGGGTGCTCCTCGCCTTGATCACGATGCCGCCCGGCTTGGCCCGCATGACCATCTTCCCGTCCTTCATGGTCATTTCGTGCAGCTCCATGGGCGACACCTCGGTGGCGGCGCCGGTGATCGTGACATCGGTGTCGGTCTCGTTGACCAGGGTGCCGAACGCCGCCGTCATGCCCGTGTCGGCGGCTTTCACCCAGGGGTCGCGCACGCCGACGACACCTACGGCGGCGCTCGTCGACGCCGCGACCGCCGGACCGGCAGCGGGGGACGACGAGGCGTCTCCACACGCCACGACGCCGGCCGACAGGAGTGCCCCGGCGGCGAGGACGGCGACCGCGCGACGACGCCGTGCGGTGGTGGTGGTGCTGGGCATGAATGTTCCCCTCACTGGCGGGCCTGGCGTCTGTCAGGTCGGCCACGTCGAGCGAAAAGTTCCCACCCGCCCCGAGCCCGGGCCCTGGACCCGCGCACGTTCACGCTCGACACGATCATGGACGCCCACCGGCTGGTCGCCGGCGGCACCGGCGCCGGAAAGGTCATCATCGACATCGACGGCTGATCCCTGAGCGGACCGAGGTGGCGATGACGGCGGAGGGACCAGCGGGGGTGCGGCCGCGGCTCGACCTGGCGCAGATCGTCACCCTGATCGGTGCGGA
>NZ_WBKR01000236.1 GCF_008868155.1 Micromonospora sp. ALFpr18c | reverse complement strand
GCCAGGTCGAGGTCCTGGCCGATGGCCTGCGGCAGCGCCGTGACGGCCGGTGGCAGGGTGGGCACCGGCCGCAGCCGGGTCCGCGTGGCGGCACCCGCCGCGGGCACCAGGTGTACGGCCGACTCGGCGGCCCGGGCCAGCAACCGCCGGTCGGCGTCGCGGGCCGGGTGCAGCGCGCCGGCGATCGTCACCGAGACCACCAGCTCCCGTGCCGAGACCACCCGGGCAACCGAACGCAGCAGGGTGTCCGCCCCGAGGAAGGCCGCCGCCGTGGTCGGCGAGCCGGTGACCTCGCACCGGTAGCCCAACCGCAGCGGCACCACCGGGCTGCCCGCGTCGATGGCCGCCTGGAACATCGCGGGACGGAACCCTCCGCTGGGGCGGCAGTCGGCCGCACCGTCACCCGCACACCAGGTCGTACCCTCCGGGAACACCGCCACCGACCGGCCGGCGCGCAGCGCGTCGGCGAGCCGGCGCACGGTGGCCGGCAGGTCCCGTGGCCGTGACCGGTCCACGAAGACCGTGCCCGCCGCGGCGGCCAGCATGCCGACCACCGGCCAGGATCGGACCTCCCGCTTCGCCACCATCCGGGTCGGTGCCACCGCCAGTACCGCGAGGATGTCCAGCCACGACACGTGGTTGGCGACCAGCAGCGCCCGCCGGCGGGGCAGCCGTCCCCGGATCACCAGGCGGACGCCGAACGCCCGCGCGGTGCCCCGCGCCCAGCCGCGCATCGCCGCCTGCCGCTCCTGGGACGGGAGTACGGGCAGCAGCACCACCAGACCGACACCGGCCAGCAGCATGCCGGCCGCCGCGACCAGCCGGAGCACCCGGCGGGCCACCGGCACGGTGGGCACCTCGCCGGCCGCCGGCAGGCACTCCTCGTCGCATCCGGAGGAGGGCCGCCACAGGTCGTGCGCAACGGCGGTCACTGCTCCGCCTCGCCCAGGAAGTGCCGCAGGTAGCGCGGGTTCATCCGATCCAGGGAGAAGAGCACGTAGAAGTCCGCGCACCCGAAGTCGGGGTCGTACGACGGTTCGCCGCAGATCCACGCGCCGAGCCGCAGGTAGCCGCGCAGCAGCGGCGGCACGGCGACGCGGCCGGCCGGCTCGCCCGCCGTCGCCGCGTCGACGGCGGCGGCCGGCTCGGCGAACCAGGGACGCAACGGGCGGACCCGCAGCGGCGGCGGCGACAGGTGCCGGGCCTGCGCCTGTGCCCACACCCCGGCGACCGTACGACCGCCGTCGGCCACCGGCACCGAGGC
This sequence comes from Micromonospora sp. ALFpr18c, assembly GCF_008868155.1. Taxonomy (GTDB): domain Bacteria; phylum Actinomycetota; class Actinomycetes; order Mycobacteriales; family Micromonosporaceae; genus Micromonospora. The sequence goes on along the minus strand of NZ_WBKR01000236.1, from coordinate 7,668 downwards.
GCAGCCGCCGAGCCAGCGGGAGCCGCGCAGGTGCAGGTACCGGGTGATGCCCGCCCACATCAGGTTGATGACCGCGCCCGAGCGGTGGTCCGGGTGTACGCAGGACCGTCCCGCCTCGACGAGGTCGTCGCGGAGCGGGTCGAGCGCGGCGAGGTCGAACTCGTCCTCGGCGTACCGCCGGGCGGTGCGGCCCGGCGGCAGCAGCCGGTACGTGCCGACCACCTCGCCGGTGCTGTCCTCCCGGACGATGAGGTGGTCGCAGTGTGCGTCGAAGGGGTCCACGTCCAGCCCGGCCGCACCGGGCATGAGGGTGGCGCCGAGTTCGGTGGCGAACACCTCGTGGCGCAGGCGTTGCGCGGCCGCGACCTGGGTGGGGTCGTCGGCGATCAGCAGGGTGTATCCGCTGGTCGTCAGGGGTGCGCCAGCGGCATGCAGAACGGCCATGGGATCTGTGTAAGTGCCTCGGGTTGCCATCCACGGGCACCACTGGTGTCGGCAGGATGAACGCCGGCCGGCAGATGCGTCCCACGTCGGCCGTGCGAAGCTGCGGGACGGACCGGCGACGGCGCCGGCACGCCCCCACCGGAGGTCGACGATGCTCATCGAGTCCCGCTACAACGGGCCTCCCGGCTCCGGCAACGGCGGCTGGAGTGCGGGGGTCTTCGCCGCCGCGGCCGGTGGCACCGGGCCGGTCGAGGTGACGCTGCGCCGACCGCCACCGCTGGACACCGAGCTGAGCCTCACCGGCGGCGAGGTCCGCGATCCGGCCGGCGAGCTGGTGGCCGTGGTACGCCCCGTCGAGACGGTCGACGCCGTCGTACCCCCGGTCGACCTGGACACCGCGGTCGCCGCGGCGGCCCGCTACCCCGGCCTGGTCGAGCATCCGTTTCCGGGTTGCTACGTGTGCGGGCCGGACCGGACCGACGGGCTGCGGATCTTCCCGGGTCGGCTGCCGGACGGCCGGACCGCCGCGCCGGTGCGCGCACCCGATCAGGTCAGCGACGCCACCCTCTGGGCGGCACTGGACTGCCCCGGCGGCTGGACGGTGCTCGCGCCGGGCCGCCCGTACCTGCTCGGCCGGATCGCCGCGGTGATCGCGGCGCGGCCGGCGCCGGGCGACGAGTGCGTGGTGACCGGTGCGCTGATCGGCGTGGACCGCCGCAAGGCGTTGGTGCACACCAGCCTGTACGGACCGGACGGCGCGCTGCTGGGCGTGGCCCGGGCCACCTGGATCGCCCGCTGACCCCGATGTCGTCCGCGGGGATGAGGTGTCTCCGCCCGGAGACGGACCACGCCGTACGGACCGCGCCTGATTGACCTTGTTGCCCGGGACCGTCACGCTGTGCCACGGCGTACCTCGACGCCACGCACGGGAGGAGAACGATGACTGACGGGCAGCGAAGCCCCACCAGCGACGGTCAGATCGTGGTGTCCGGTCTGACGAAGCAGTACAAGAACGTCCGGGCGGTGAACAACCTGTCCTTCACCGTCGCGCCGGGGCGGGTGACCGGCTTCCTCGGCCCGAACGGCGCCGGCAAGACGACCACGCTGCGGATGCTGCTGAACCTGGTCACGCCGACCGCCGGCACGGCCACCATCAGCGGCCACCGGTACGCCGACCTCGCCGACCCGCTGCGGCACGTCGGCGCGATCCTGGAGGCGTCCAGCGCGCACAAGGGCCGCACCGGCATCAACCACCTGCGGGTGATCTGCGCGGCGGCCGGACTGCCCAGGACGCGGGCCGACGAGGTACTGGAGCTGGTCGGGTTGACCCCGGCGGCGAAGCGCAAGTTCAAGGGCTACTCGCTGGGCATGAAGCAGCGGCTCGGTATCGCCGCCGCGATGCTCGGTGACCCGCGGGTGCTGATCCTCGACGAGCCGGCCAACGGCCTCGACCCGGAGGGCATCCGGTGGATGCGCGGGTTCCTCAAGAACCTCGCCCACGAGGGCCGCACCGTGCTGGTCTCCAGCCACCTGCTGTCGGAGATGCAGTTGCTCGCCGACGACGTGGTGATCATCGCAGCCGGGCAGCTGGTCCGGCAGGGTCCCGTCGAGCAGGTCCTCGGGTCGATGGCGCAGGGCGCCCAGGTGCGGGTCCGCACTCCGCAGGCCGAGGCGCTGACCACCGCGCTGAAGGCGCAGTCGGCCACCGTCACCACCGACGAGCACGGCGTCCTGCTGGTCTCCGGGGTGGACGCCCCGACGATCGGCCGGGCCGCCCTGGCCGCCGGCGTCGAGCTGCACGAACTGACCACCGAACGGCCCGATCTGGAACGGGTCTTCCTGGAGCTGACGGCCGGAAAGGCGGGCATTCGATGAACCTGGTCCGATCCGAGCTGCTCAAGATCCGTACGACCAACACCTGGTGGGTCTTCGCGCTGATCAGCCTGCCGCTGTGGGCGCTCACGCTGCTCATCAACTGGTTGCAGGCCGATGCCCTCACCAGCACCAACCCCGCCGAGGTGGGCGACCAGGCCGCCCAGTTCGAGGCCGCGGCCACCCCCGACGCGCTCTCGTCGAACCTGTTCACCACCGGGCAGTTCTTCGGCCTGCTCATCATCATGCTGCTCGGCATCATCGTGGTGACCAGCGAGTTCTTCCACCAGACGGTCACCACCACGTTCCTCACCGCACCGCACCGCACCGCGGTGATGATCGCCAAGCTGGTCGCGGCGGGCGTGCTGGCGTTTCTGTTCTGGCTGGTCACCACCGTGTTCAACCTGATCGCCGGGTCGGCGGTGCTGAACGCGGTCGGGGTGGAGTCGCAACTGGGCAACGACGCAGCCTGGCGGGCGATCGGGTTGAACCTGCTCGCGTACCTGCTCTGGGCGGTGTTCGGCGTCGGCATCGGCGTGCTGATCCGCAGCCAGATCGGCGCCACCGTGACCGGCATCCTGCTCTACCTGGGCGGCTCGATCGGTGCCATCCTGGTGATCAGCATCCTGGCCAACCGGTGGGGTGACTGGATCAACAACCTGCAACTGCTGGTGCCGTCGCTGGCCTCGTCGCTGATGGTCACCGGGACGGAGATTCCCGGCAACCCGCCGCGCTGGGCCGGCGCCGCCGTGCTGATCGGGTACGCGGTGGTCACCGGCGTGGCCGGCAGCCTGCTGCTGCGTCGGCGCGACATCTCCTGACGGACAGGTCCCGGGGTGGCGGCGGCACGGCCGCCACCCCGGTCCGTCGGGTCACCCGCCCGGGCAGCCTCGGCCGCCGCTGCGCGGGATGCACTGCGTGATCGCCGGGCCGGGCTCCTGGTCGGCGGGAGTGTGGCCGATCAGGAGCCCGGTGGCCGCACGGCCGCGCTTCGGACATCCACACCCGTACTCAGTCCCGCCTTACCAGCCGGTGGCCGACCACGCAGGGTTTGCTGAACTTCTGGCATCTTCTGTGAAACCGGCCACCCGACCGAGGCGGAAATGCCTGCGGGATCCGTACGGCGTAGCCTGGGAGTCGTCCTGTCCGTGGTCCTTTACTGGACGCGACGGACACCGCGTGACACACAACCCGCGTGAAAGAGGCGATTACCGGCCGTGTCGACCCAGCAGACTTCGCAGGAGAACCCACTGGCGGGTTTCGGCCCGAACGAGTGGATCGTCGAGGAAATGTACCAGCGGTACCTCGCCGACCCAACGAGCGTCGATTCGGCCTGGCACGACTTCTTCGCCGACTATCGACCGGCACCGGGCGCCGGCACACCGCGCGCCGCTGAGGCGTCGGGCAAGCCGGCCGCCGCGCCCGAGCCGGACGGCCAGCCGGAGGCGGCCGCCACGGTCAGCCAGCCGGCCGCCGCCGCACAGCCCGCCGCCCCGGCCAAGCCGGCCGCCGCGGCCGCACCGACGAAGGCCGCGCCGGAGAAGACCGCCCCGGCCAAGCCGGCCGCCAAGGCCGCCGCCCCGACCGCCGACGGTCCGCAGACCACGCCGCTGCGTGGCGTCGCCGCGAAGATCGTCCAGAACATGGACGCCTCGCTGAGCGTGCCCACCGCGACCAGCGTCCGCGCGGTCCCGGCGAAGCTGCTGGTCGACAACCGCATCGTGATCAACAACCACCTCGCCCGCGGGCGAGGTGGCAAGGTCAGCTTCACCCACCTGGTCGGCTACGCGATGGTGCGGGCGCTGGTCCAGCACCCCGAGATGAACAACTCCTACGCGGAGGCCAACGGCAAGCCGGCGGTGGTCCGCCCGGCGCACGTCAACCTCGGCATCGCGATCGACCTGGCCAAGCCGGACGGCACCCGCAACCTGGTGGTCCCCTCCATCAAGGGTTGCGAGCAGATGGACTTCCGGCAGTTCTGGCAGGCGTACGAGGACGTGGTCCGGCGGGCGCGGCGCAACGAGCTGACCATGGAGGACTACTCCGGCACCACGATCTCGCTGACCAACCCGGGCGGCATCGGCACCGTGCACTCGATGCCGCGGCTCATGCAGGGGCAGAGCGCGATCATCGGTGTCGGCGCGATGGAGTACCCAGCCCCCTACCAGGGCATGTCCGAGGCCACCCTCGCCGAGCTGGCGGTCAGCAAGATCATCACGCTGACCAGCACGTACGACCACCGGATCATCCAGGGCGCGCAGTCCGGCGAGTTCCTCAAGGTCATGCACGAGCTGATCCTGGGCGAGCACGGCTTCTACGACCAGATCTTCACCTCGCTGCGCATCCCGTACGAGCCGGTGCGCTGGGTCCGCGACGTGGCGGTCAACTCCGAGGGTCAGATCAACAAGACCGCCCGGGTGCACGAGCTGATCCACGCGTACCGGGTGCGCGGCCACCTGATGGCCGACACCGACCCGCTGGAATTCACCATCCGCAAGCACCCCGACCTGGACGTCCTCCAGCACGGGCTGACCCTGTGGGACCTGGACCGCGAGTTCCCGGTGAACGGCTTCGCCGGCCGCCAGCGGATGAAGCTGCGCGAGATCCTGGGCGTGCTGCGCGACTCGTACTGCCGCCGGGTGGGCATCGAGTACATGCACATCCAGGACCCGGAGGAGCGGCGCTGGATCCAGGAACGGATCGAGCGCAAGTACGAGAAGCCGTCCGCCGACGAGCAGAAGCACGTGCTCAACCGCCTCAACGCCGCCGAGGCGTTCGAGACCTTCCTGCAGACCAAGTACGTCGGCCAGAAGCGCTTCTCGCTGGAGGGCGGCGAATCGCTGATCCCGCTGCTCGGCGAGGTGCTGGAGTCCTCCGCCGAGAGCGGGCTGGACGAGGTCGTCATCGGCATGGCGCACCGGGGTCGGCTCAACGTGCTCGCCAACATCGTCGGCAAGCCGTACGAGAAGATCTTCTCCGAGTTCGAGGGTCACCTGGACCCGCGCTCGACGCAGGGCTCCGGCGACGTGAAGTACCACCTGGGCCAGAACGGCAAGTTCACCACCCCGGACGGCGAGCACAACGTCAAGGTGTCGCTGGTGGCCAACCCGTCGCACCTGGAGGCCGTCGACCCGGTGCTGGAGGGCATCGTCCGGGCCAAGCAGGACCGGATCGACCTCAAGCTGGAGGGTTACACCGTGCTGCCGCTGGCGGTGCACGGTGACGCCGCGTTCGCCGGGCAGGGCGTGGTCGCCGAGACCCTCAACCTGTCGCAGCTGCGCGGCTACCGCACCGGTGGCACCGTGCACGTGGTGGTCAACAACCAGGTCGGCTTCACCACCGCCCCGGAGTACAGCCGGTCCAGTCTCTACAGCACCGACGTGGCCCGGATGATCCAGGCGCCGATCTTCCACGTCAACGGCGACGACCCGGAGGCCGTGGTCCGGGTGGCCCGGCTGGCCTTCGAGTACCGGCAGGCGTTCAACAAGGACGTCGTGATCGACATGGTCTGCTACCGCCGGCGCGGGCACAACGAGGGCGACGACCCGTCGATGTCCAACCCCCAGATGTACAAGATCATTGACTCGAAGCGTTCGGTGCGCAAGCTCTACACCGAGGAGCTGATCGGTCGCGGCGACATCACCGTGGAGGACGCGGAGGAGCTGCTGCGCGACTACCAGTCGCAGCTGGAGAAGGTCTTCAAGGCCACCCGGGACGCCGCCGCCGCGCCGCGCCAGCTCAACCGGCCGCGCCGCGAGGAGGAGCCGGAGCCGCAGGTCGACACCGCCACCGACGCCGCCGTCGTGAAGGCGATCGGCGAGGCGCACATCAACCTGCCGGAGGGCTTCACCCCGCACAAGCGGATCCAGCAGCTGCTCGACCGGCGGGCCAAGATGTCCGTCGAGGGCAACATCGACTGGGGCTTCGGCGAGATCATCGCGCTGGGCGCGCTGCTGCACGACGGGGTCACCGTCCGGCTCGCCGGGCAGGATTCGCGTCGCGGTACGTTCGTCCAGCGGCACGCCTCGGTGGTCGACTCCCGCACCGGCGAGGACTACCTGCCGTTGAAGTCGCTCACCGGCGATGGCGAGCGCTCCCGGTTCTTCGTACACGACTCGCTGCTCAGCGAGTACGCCGCGATGGGCTTCGAGTACGGCTACTCGGTGGAGAACATCAACGCCCTGGTCGCCTGGGAGGCCCAGTTCGGCGACTTCGTCAACGGCGCCCAGTCGGTGATCGACGAGTTCATCTCGTCGGGCGAGGTGAAGTGGGGTCAGCGCTCCGCGGTCACCCTGCTGCTGCCGCACGGCCACGAGGGCCAGGGTCCGGACCACACGTCCGGCCGGCCGGAGCGGTTCCTGCAGATGTGCGCCGAGGACAACATGCGGGTGTCCATCCCGACGACCCCGGCGAACTACTTCCACCTGCTGCGCCGCCAGGCCCTGTCGCCCAAGCGCAAGCCGCTGGTGGTGTTCACGCCGAAGTCGCTGCTGCGGCACAAGCTCTGTGTCTCCCCGGTGGAGGACTTCACCACCGGCACCTTCCAGCCGGTGCTGCGCGACACGGCCGCACCGGCACCGGAGGCCGTGAAGCGGGTGCTGCTCTGCTCCGGCAAGGTCTACTACGACCTGTTCCAGGCCCGGCAGGAGCGCGGCGTCACCGACACGGCGATCATCCGGATCGAGCAGCTGTACCCGCTGCCGGTGGAGGAGATCCGGGCCGCCCTGGCGCAGTTCCCGAACGCGGAGGACTTCGCCTGGGTCCAGGAGGAGCCGGCCAACCAGGGCGCCTGGTCGTTCGTCGCGCTCAACCTGCTGGAGCACCTCACGGACGTCCGGCTGCGGCGGATCTCCCGCCCGGCGGCGGCCGCCCCGGCGGTCGGCTCGGCCAAGACCCACGAGGTCGAGCAGACCGCGCTGATCGAGGCGGCTCTCCCCCGCCCGTGACCTGATCGCACCGCGAGAGCCGGGGCAGGGCCGTTCACGACGGTCCTGCCCCGCTCCGTCGGTCCAACCGCCCGGCCCGCGCCGGGCCGACGCATGAGGACGTACGCCGTGTACTTCACCGACCGTGGCATCGAGGAGCTGGTCGAGCGCCGGGGCGACGAGCAGGTGACCCTGGAGTGGCTGGGTGAGCGCCTGCGCGACTTCGTCGACCTCAACCCCGACTTCGAAACCCCCATCGAACGCCTGGCCACCTACCTGGCCCGCCTGGACGACCCCGACGACGACGACGCCTGAACCCCCCGGTGGTGATCAAGAGGTTTGCGTCACCAGCGGCCCCGATCGTGACGCAAACCTCTTGATCACCGAGGCGGGAGGGTCGGAGGGCCCGGGTGGGGGGTCTCGCGAT
>NZ_WBKR01000235.1 GCF_008868155.1 Micromonospora sp. ALFpr18c | reverse complement strand
ATTCGGAGTCGACCACGACGAACCCCATCACGATCCACCCGAACACCGGCGGACCGCAACCACCAACCAGCACCGAATCTTCGCGCACCATGCTGCGCCTCGAAGACGGCGCCGTGTTGCTGACCTGGGGAAACGTCGCCGGGGCCCGGGTGTATCGCGAACGAACGAACGTTTGCGGTCGCGCTCGCGGCCAAGCAGACTGGATCAGCGATATCCGTTGATTTTTCCGCCAGGACTGCCGAAACCCCCGGTTGTGCGGGTGCGCCAGCGCGCCGGCATGGGTGGGGGCGGGGGCAGTCATGCGGCCGATCGTCTCGGAAACGTCCCGTAATCCGGACCACGCCGCGCCGATTGCGGGACGGTTTTTGGAACTCGCCGCCCCGCATGAGTCCCTTGCGGAGGCGATCGCGCCAGGGTGTCCCGCAAGTGAGCGTTTCCGGGACCCCTCAGCTCGAACCAAGATCACCCTTAGCGCGACTTTCCCGAACGTTGGTCCGCCGTCCCGAGCCCTCGGAGCGGCTAGACCGCCTCAGCGTGGGGGGCGAGCCGGGAGCCGCCGCGGGCGTCTTACGCTCATCAGTCGACGGCGCTGCTCGGTCCCTCCGTGCCAGGGCTATTGCGTAGTCCGTTCGCGCAGGTCAGCACCAGTGCAGCCCCCATCGTGGCAGTCCTGGTCCATTGGCCTGCGGGAGCTGCAGGCCTTCGGTCGCATCACTTCCGCTTCGGCGCCCAGCCGAGTCGACCACCTGCACCGGACGGTTGACCGCGAGTTCCCGCAGGTCAGCCGGCCATCAAGCGACTACGCAATAGCCCTGCCCCCCGTGCTGGCAGCGCTGCGGTGAGGGGATAGAACGGACGGCTCCGCGAGGGTGAGCCGGGGCCGTCCGTTCGCACCGTTTGACGGCGGCGCTGCCGCGGCCTGCGCTGGCAAGGAGAACGCGGCTTCGCGTCCCTGGTCGGACGCTGGAAAACGCCACGCCCCACGAACATCAGCCCATGCCGAACCGGCGACATCGTCGCCGCCGCTCTACGCCTGACCCACTTCGAGTACAAATATTTGCAGGAAAGTCGCTGAGATCACTTCAATAGCCCTGGTGCTCGATGCCGTTAGCTACCAGCGAACTCGCCGCCGACGCCACCAAGCCCGCTCACGCTGGTTCCACCAGCGCATCCCGACTCAACCGCGCATACGACCTGGTCAACTAGCCAATGGCGGCTGCCGTACGACGAGGGCGACCGAGACGACGTGACGAATTCGAGCCCCAGCAGGGCGGTCAGGCCAGCAACAGGTACGCAGAACTCTGTCCAGTTCACCGATTCACTATCGTTGTTGCCTGGCAACGGGAGTATTTGACTTGACTATATCCGATGCGGCATCTGTCACTACTGCAATAGCAGCCATTGCCGCCCCTGCCTGGGGATTGCCTGACGCAAACAATGCCGCAGAAGCAACGGAGCTCCCGATGGCTGCCGTCTCCCAAAGGCCGGCTGCCAATGCTCGTGAATCATCGGGATCGACCGTCGGCATCGCAGCGGCTGCGACAGCCCCCTTAGCGGTAAGCGAAGCAGTTATCCCAAAAACGGCTTTGGCAGCAGGATTGGGGATCATAACCGACGCAGCTGTACTAACAGCTGCCAACGTAGCGATCGGTAGTGCTGGGTGATCGAGGGGGCCTAGGCGATCTTCGGGCTGACGTTCGGGCAACTTGGTTCTCCCGTGTTGGAGTAGTTAGGGCCTTGGGGTGGGTGATCGTTGAAACGTATGAACCGTGGGCCCAGGTTCAATACCCGCCACGTAGCATGAGTTGATCTTGAGATTGGCCTGCGGTTGGGTGTGGTCACCCAGGGCTATTGCGTAGTCCGTTCGCGCAGGTCAGCACCAGTGCAGCCCCCATCGTGGCAGTCCTGGTCCATTGGCCTGCGGGAGCTGCAGGCCTTCGGTCGCATCACTTCCGCTTCGGCGCCCAGCCGAGTCGACCACCTGCACCGGACGGTTGACCGCGAGTTCCCGCAGGTCAGCCGGCCATCAAGCGACTACGCAATAGCCCTGTGTGGTCACCCCAGGGCGATTGCGTAGTCCGTTCGCGCAGAGTACGTCGACGGCGTCACCCCGGTGCAGGTGCCGCCGCTGGACAGCGAGCCGATGGTCCCGCGCGGCGTGCGGCTGCCGGTCAGCATCGACGCCCGGGTCGAGGCGGCGGCGAAGGCGGCCGGGGTGAAGCCGTCGACGTGGATCCGGCAGTGCATCGAGGTCGGGCTCACCGAGCAGGAGCACGACCGGCCCGTCTCCCTCGCGGCGCTGCGCCGCGCGATCGCCCACGCCACCCAGGAGTCCCCCCGCGCCGCCTGACCACCGCCTCCTGAACGCCGGGGCCGTGTGAGCGCGGGCCCCGGTTGTGGGCGGCCCCGAGATTCCGTTGGGCCCGCGGAGTCGCGGGCCTTCCCTGGTAAGGCCCGCGAGTCGGGAGAGATTTGTCACCTTCGGTGACGAGTCAATGACTGGTAGATAATTTGGCTTGATGGCATTCGATGACATCGACGCAATGGCCACGCGAGACACCTTGATCGATCTGCTGACCAGGGATATCGATCAAGGGCTCAGGCTTGCTGTCCAACGGGCGGCCGCCATGGAGGCTCAATACGGCCCAGCGGCAGCGACGTGCTGGGGCGCGTTGAGCGGCCAGTTAATCGAAGCCGCGGTGCTGGCCGACCTTCTATCCAACCCGAGAGCAGGGCGCGGCGCGGGGCTGGAACCCGTGTTCCGGTCTTGATCCGTCAGCCGGAGACTGCCTGGTCGGGCGGGTTCGACTGCGCGGCTCGGTGGTGCGCGGCCGAGGCCACCAGGACGACATCGCCGCCAGCGGCACGGACTGGGCCCCGCGCTTGGGTAGCTGTCCCAGCACCGCAAATATTTGATCTTGGTGTTTAGGTGTCGTAGGAGACGGATTGGCCCCGCGCAGCGTTGTTGCGTGCTGGCGGGGCCGGTTTGGCTGTTCAGGTACGGGCGTCAGTGGACGGCACCGCGCTCGTGGAGGTCGAGTGGTTCGAGGTCGTCGTCTTCGTCCTGGTCGTCGGCGGCTTCGGCGGGGCCGTAGAGGTCGGGGTAGCGCAGGACGTCGGGGCCTTCTTCCCAGTCGAGGCGTTCGGGCCATTCGCGGTACTCGGCGATGGTGATGGCGCGGATTGTCTGCTGTTCGCCGCTGGAGACGGGTTCCATCGTGTCGTCGTAGACGAGGAAGTGGCCACGGTGGTCGCGGGCGAGGCGGACGTCGTCGGGGTCGTCGCCGAGGGCGACGGTGACGACTTTGCCGGTGTAGCCGTCGTCGTCGAAGTCGACGCAGACCATGATCGGAGCTTCGTACCGTACCCACCTGCGCATGGTCTGTCCTTCGTGTTCGCCGGGCGTGGGGTCGGCGTTCAGCGTATCGACGTCGGGTTCCGGGTCGCCGTCAGCCGGTGATCGTCGTCTGTCAGGGTGTTGCGGTGCGCCGGGAGTGGGAACTCGATGACCTGATCGCGTCGTGGACGCTGGTCGATGCTGATCTGGAGCTGATGGCGCGGCTGCACGGCGGCCGCCGGTTGAGCTTCGCGGTGATGGTGAAGTTCTTCGAGATCGAGGGCCGGTTCCCGCGTCACGTCGGCGAGGTCCCGCCGGCCGCGGTGGACTATCTCGTGCGGCAACTCGGCGTGCCGGACGCCGAGTTCGAGGTGACGGGGCGCGGCGTTGAGCGGTATCGGGTTCAGATCCGTGACGCGTTCGGGTTCCGGATGTTCTCTCGGGGCGACGAGGACAAGATGATCGCGTGGCTGGCCGAGCAGGTCTGTCCGAGCGAGTTGAACGAGGATCGGCAGCGTGAGGCGGTGTTGGCCCGGTGCCGGTCGGAGAAGCTGGAGCCGCCGGGGCGGATGGACCGGATCGTGGGCGCGGCGAACCGGATCGCTGACGCCCGGTTCTGCGAGGACATCGTGGGCCGGCTGCCCGCTGACGTGACGGCGGCGTTGTGGGCGGTCCTCGGCGACGGCCAGGACGCCGAGGCGGACGCCGACGGCGTTGGCGGGGTGAGTTTCTTCAACGAGTTGAAGGCGGACCCGGGAAAGTTGGGCCTGGAGACCCTGCTGGGCGAGATCGTGAAGCTACGCCGGGTCCGGGCGATCGGGCTTCCGGCCGGGCTGTTCGCTGACGTCGCGGAGAAGCGGGTCGCCCGGTGGAGGGCGCGGGCGGCGGCGGAGTACCCGTCGACGCTGCGCCGTGACCACCCGCCGGAGGTGTCTCTGACGCTGCTGGCGGTGTTGTGCTGGTGCCGGCAGACCGAGGTCACCGACTCGCTGGTCGAGTTGTTCATCGACCTGGTGCGGGTGATCAACACGCGGGCGCAGCGGCGGGTCGAGCGGGAGCAGATCGCGGAGTTCCGCCGGGTCGCGGACAAGGACAACGTGCTGTACCGGCTGGCCGGGGTGTCGGTGGCCCACCCGGACGGGATCGTCCGCGACGTGGTGTACCCGGCGGTCGGGGAACAGACGCTGAAGGATCTGGTGGCCGAGGCGAAGGCTACCGAGTCGCGGCGACGCCAGCGGGTGCGTACGGTGCTGGCCAGCTCGTACTCGCACCACTACCGCACCATGCTGCCGAAGCTGCTCGACGCCCTCCAATTCCGGTGCAACAACACGGCGTACCGGCCGGTGATGGACGCCCTGGAGTTACTGCATCGGTACAAGGACCGCGACGGCAGGCTCACCCACTACGACCGGGCCGACCGGGTGCCGCTGGACGGAGTGGTCAAGGCCGACTGGCGACCGGCGGTCGTCGACGACCGTGGCCGGGTCGAGCGGATTCCGTACGAGCTGTGCGTGTTGCAGGCCCTGCGGGACGCGGTCCGCCGGCGGGAGATCTGGGTGGAGGGCGCCCGTGCATGGCGCAACCCGGAGACGGACCTGCCGGTCGACTTCGACCTGCACCGCGACGTGCACTACACCGCGATTGCGCAGCCGACCGACCCGACCGAGTTCGTCACCGCGCTGCGGTCGCGGGTGGAAACGTCGCTGGCACGGTGGGCGGCCGCGATGCGCGCCGGTACGGCCGGGACGTCGGTCGGCACCCGCAAGGGGCAGGTGTGGATCTCGGTGTCGAAGCAGCCGGCCCAGCCGGGTGCCGGCGAACCTGGACGCGGTCAAGGCGGAGGTGACCCGCCGGTGGGGTGTGGTGAGCCTGCTCGACCTACTCAAGGAAGCCGACTGGCTGACCGACCTGCACACCGAGTTCACGTCGATCGCCACCCGCGAGCACCTGGCCCCGGGCGAGCTGCGCAAGCGGCTGCTGCTGGTGCTGTTCGCGCTGGGCACGAACATCGGCGTGAAGCGGATCGTGCACTCCGGCGACCACGGCGTCACCGAAGCGCAGCTCCGCCGTACCCGGCACCTGTTCGTCAACCGGGACGGCCTGCGCCGCGCGATCGCCGCAGTGGTGGGCGCGACGCTGCGCGAGCGTGACCCGCGCTGGTGGGGCGCCGGCACCGCGTGCGCGTCGGACTCGAAGAAGTTCGGGTCGTGGGAGTCGAACCTGATGACCGAGTGGCACGCCCGCTACGGCGGACCCGGCGTGATGATCTACTGGCACGTCGAACGTAAGAGCGTCTGCGTGTACTCCCAGCTCAAGACCTGCTCGTCGTCCGAGGTCGCGGCGATGATGGAGGGCCTGATCCGGCACGCCGCCGACGTCGACTCACAGATCACCGCGAACTACACCGACACCCACGGCGCCTCCGTGGTCGGGTTCGCGTTCACCCACCTGCTCGGCTACCGGCTGCTGCCCCGGTTGAAGAACATCGGCGCCGCCCGGCTCTACCGGCCCGCTGATGGGGCTACCTATCCGGGGCTGGAGCCGGTGCTGACTCGGGCGATCAACTGGGACCTGATCACCCGCGAATACGACCAGATGATCAAGTACGCGCGGGCGTTGCAGCTCGGCACCGCCGAGGCCGAGCAGATCCTGCGCCGGTTCAACACCCGCGGTCCCAAGCACCCCACCCTCGCCGCGATCGAGGAACTCGGCCGCGCCGTCCGGACGGCGTTTATCGCCGACTACCTCGCCGACCCCGCGCTGCGCCGCGAGATCCACGAAGGGCTCCAGGTCGTCGAGCAGTGGAACTCGGCGAACGTGGCCATCCACTACGGCCGCGAGGCCGAACTGCCCGGCGCCGACCGCGAGGCCCAGGAGATCTCCATGCTCTCCCTGCACCTGCTCCAGTCCGCGCTCGTGCTGGTCAACACCCGCATGGTCGACCGCGTCCTGGCCGAACCGGACTGGGCGGCCCGGCTCACCGAACACGATCTGCGCGGCCTGACCCCGCTGTTCTGGTCCAACGTGGCCCTGCACGGCACGTTCCAGCTCGACCTCGACCAACGCATCGACTACGAGCGCGGCACTGCGGCCGTGCCGGCCCCGACAGGAGAACAGCGATGACGCCCACCCCAACCGTTCAGACGCCCGAGGACGACGCCCGCCGCCGGGCGGGCCTGGCCGTGTACGCCCTGACCGGTTGGCCGGTCCTCGCTGTCCTGCTGATCACCGCCAGTCTCGGCTGGTTCTACCTCGCCCTCTCCGGCGACTGGCGCGGAGCGGTGTACGCCGGACTCGCCACCGTCGCCGCGCTCGCTATCGTCGGCGTACGACTGATGGTCGCACGTACCCGGGCCTAACCACGCTGCCGTCTCTCTCAGCCCACAGCGATCCCTGCGGGCCGGTGGTCCGGCACCCGGCCGGTGCGCTGCTCGCGGGGGCGCTACTGGCGCTTGCTGACGTAGGCGAAGAAGAACAGCATCAGGATCAGCCCGAACCAGAAGTTCCAGACCGAGTTCAGGCGGTAGTAGCCGCGTACCGGCTTCCCGCCGCGCTTGTGCGGACTGACGAGCGGCATGAGGCCCTCCGTGATCGACACGCTACTGAACGGCATATATGGATATCACCAGGCGGTGACACCATCCGGCGAGCCCGACAGTCGGCGGCCCCGCTACGGGGTGATCAGGGTCCACGCGCTGATCACGCCCAGCAGCATCAAGGCTGGGACGACCAGGAGAAGCTCGGCCGCTGACCCGGTGCGGAATCGCAGTGGCGCCCACATGCCCAGCGGCGCCCACCGGCAGCCCCGGATCCGGATGGGCCACAGCAGTGGTACCCGGCTGAAGGTCAGCGCGTCGCCGAGAGAGTGCACCAGGCAGCCCAGCCCCAGCGGCAGGCCCACCCACCACCATCCGGCGACCGGGCCGGGCAGGGCCGCGGCCATCAACCCGACCAGCAGCCCGGACCCCGCCGCCCCGTACGCCCCGCGGGTGCGCCTACGCAGCACGCCCCGCACCGCCAGCGCCGCGGCCATACCGGCGACAACCGCCGCGGCGACATCCCCACCGACCCAGCACAGCAGCGACACCAGCAGACCCGCGGTGACGGCGAACACGAAGGTGTGGGTGACCGCGCGGTGCCCGCCCCGGCCCGCGCAGCAGCCGCACGAGGCAGTCCGCAGCGCCGCCGCTCCCGCCGCCGCGCCACGTGCGATCAGCCGGGTCAGCGGCCCCAACGACCGGGCGACGACCGACCCGGGATGGTCGACGTCGGGTAGCAACGCCCCGCCGGCGGTGACCGCCGCGCCGACCACCACCGCGCCCACGGCCGGCCGCGCCCCCAGCCCCGCCGCCAGCGCACAACCGCCCAGCCACACCACCGCCCCGGACAGCGCGTGAGAACGTCCCATCACCGCCGCATCACAACCCTCCACTGCCGACACGAAACGTGAAGGAAGCATCGCAGAGAGCGCTGAGGTGCGAACAGTGCTGGCGCGAACTGGCGATGAGGCTGTGGCGGTCCCGGTAGTACGCGCCGAAAAACCATCGGATATGGGCTTGACCGGCACGGTTGTGCTCTGGGTGGGAGGCGACGTTTGTCGTGGTGGCGATCCCGGCTACGTTGACCCCCGGTACCGGCCGGGTTTGATCAAGAGTTCGGCGGGCTGGGACAGCTGGTCCAAGCGCGGGGCCGTTGACGCTGATCCGTTCGGCCCTGCTGGAAGCGGCAGCGGGTGGGTGGCTTCGACGAGAACGGCTGTCGCGGCTAGCTATTGGTGAGTTCCAGCGTTGGTGGGGGTCAGGGACGAAAGGGTGATGATCGATGCTCAACGCGACGGCGATTACCGTGGTCGGGAACCTAACTGACGATCCTGAGTTGAGGTTCACCTCGTCGGGCGTGCCGGTGGCCAGGTTCACGGTCGCGGTCAATCCGCGCGTGTTCGACAAGGCGTTGGGCGAGTGGCGTGACGGGG
This sequence comes from Micromonospora sp. ALFpr18c, assembly GCF_008868155.1. Taxonomy (GTDB): domain Bacteria; phylum Actinomycetota; class Actinomycetes; order Mycobacteriales; family Micromonosporaceae; genus Micromonospora. Next base: position 668 of record NZ_WBKR01000235.1, on the reverse strand, counting down.
AGCCGTCGTTCTACAACTGCACGGCGTGGCGTCAGCTTGCCGAGAACGTCGCGGAGAGCTTGTCGAAAGGCGTGCGGGTGATCGTCACCGGGACCATCGCTCAGCAGCGGTGGGAGACCGATCAGGGGGAGAAACGGTCGACGTTCGCGGTCACTGCCGAGGCGGTCGGCCCGGACCTGACGTACGCGACGGCCGCCGTCCGCAAGACGGTGCGGGCCGGCACCGGCGCGGTCGGGCCGGATGATCCGTGGGCCACCGCGTCACCGACCCGCCCGGTACCGCGCGGGGCGCCCGGTGCCGATCGTCGCGGCCCGAACGGCACCGGGCCGACCGTGCAGGACGGGCGGCCCGGTGGGGGTGCGGCCTCGGTGCCTTTCGACGACGAACCGCCGTTCTGACGCCTGCGTCCGACAGGACGCCGTTGCGTGCCTGTTCGACCATGGCGTGGAGTACGGTCTCCGTTCGGCGGGTGCGAGCTGGCTAGTTCCTGGCCGGTGCGCCGCAGCATTTCTTGTACTTGCGGCCTGAATCGCACCAGCACGCTGTGTTGCGGTCGGGTGGCCACAGCAGCACCTGGTCGGGGTGCGTGATGGCGTGCCACTCGCCGTAATCTCGGCGGGTTGACCGTTCGGCCGGGTCTCGGCCTTCACGTCGGGCGTACGCCTCGT
>NZ_WBKR01000234.1 GCF_008868155.1 Micromonospora sp. ALFpr18c | reverse complement strand
GGTGGATCCGGTCGCGCGGACCGGATCCACCCAGTAGCGGTGCCGCTCGAAGGGGTAGCCGGGCAGCGCCAGGCGGGTGCGTGGGCCACCGTGGAACGCTCGCCAGTCGACCTGCGCACCGGACAGCCACAGTCGGCCGACCGCGTCGAGCATCGTGGTGAGGTCGTCGGCGTCGCTGCGCGGATGCCGCATCGTCGCCACCACCTGCCCGGGTCGCAGTCCGGCCAACCGGGCCAGGCCACCGAGGGTGTGCCCGGGGCCCAGCTCCGCGAGGACGACGTCCTGCTCGGCGAGCAGCGCCGCCGACTCGGCGAACCGGACCGGCTCCCGCATGTGCCGCACCCAGTAGGCGGGGTCGGTGACCTGCCCGGGGGTGACCGGGCCGCCGGTCAGGTTGGTCAGGTACGGGCGGTCCGGCTCGTGGTAGGTCACCCGGCGCGCGTGGTCGGCGAACTCGTCGAGCACCGGATCGAGCAGGGGGGAGTGGTAGCCGCGGGTGACCCGCAGCGGCCGGCAGTCGACCCCGTCGGCGCTCAACCTCCGGCGTAGCTCCTCGATCGCCTCCGGCGCGCCGGACAGCACACACAGCTCGGGTCCGTTGACGGCGGCCAGCGCCAGGCCCTCCGTCAGCAGCCCGGCCACCGCGGCCTCGGGCAGGCTCACCGCGAGCATCGCCCCGGCGGGGGTCCGCTCGACCGCCGCACCGCGGGCGCTCACCAGCCGTAGCGCGTCGGGCAGGGAGAAGACGCCGGCGAGGCACGCCGCGACGTACTCGCCGAGGCTGTGGCCCACCATCAGGTCCGGGGTGATCCCGCGGGCGAGCAGCGACCGGGCGAGGGCGTACTCGGTGACGAACAGCGCGGGCTGGATCAGCCGCGGCCGTGCGAGCAGCCGCTCCGCCTCCGGGTGACCGTCGGGCGCCGGGCACAGCAGCGTCCGCAGGTCGAGGCCCAGGTCGTCGCGGAGCAGGTCGGCGCACTCGTCGACCACCGACCGGTAGGTCGGCTCGGTGCGGTACAGGCCGGCGCCCATCGCCACGTGTTGGGCGCCGTGCCCCGGGAAGGCGAACACCAGCGCACGCCGGCCGCCGGGATGGGCGCCGGTGAACTGCCGCTGCGGCGCGTCGAGGGCGACCAGCGCGTCGGCGCGGTCCGCCGGGACGAGGAAACGCCGGTGGGTCATCGGCTGGCGCCGGGCCAGGTTGGCCGCCACGTCGGCGAGGTCCGCCTCCGGGTGCGCGGCGAGCCAGTCGCGGAGCTGGCGCGTCTGCCGCTCCAGCGATTCGACGGTACGTGCCGACACGGTCAACAGGTGCGGCCCGGTGGCCGGCGTGGCCGGTGCCACGGCGGCCGTCGCCGGCGGCTCCTCCAGCACGACGTGGGCGTTCGTGCCGCCCATGCCGAATGAGCTGACCCCCGCCCGGCGCGGGCCGTCACCGGGCCACGGCCGGGCGGTGTCGTTGAGGTAGAACGGGCTGCTCGCGAAGTCGATCGCCGGGTTGGGTCGGCTCACGTTGATGGTCGGCGGCAGCGTACGGCTGTACAGCGCCATGACCGTCTTGAGTAGGCCGGCCACACCGGCCGCGGCGTCGGTGTGCCCGATGTTGGCCTTTGCCGAGCCGAGGGCGCAGAAGCCCTGCTCGTCCGTGCCCCGCCGAAACGCCTCGGTCAGGGCGGTCACCTCGATGGGGTCGCCGAGGCTGGTGCCCGTGCCGTGCGCCTCGACATAGCTCACCGAGCGGGGGTCCACACCCGCCGACGCGAGGGCACTGCTGATCACCGCGACCTGGCCGTCGACACCCGGCGCGGTGTAGCCGGTGCGGCGGGCGCCGTCGTTGTTGATCGCGGAACCACGGATCACGGCGTAGACGGTGTCGTTGTCCGCGACCGCGTCCTCCAGCCGCTTGAGCGCGACGATGCCGACCCCGCTGGAGGCGATGCTGCCGCGCGCGTCGGCGCTGAACGGGCGGCAGTGTCCGTCCGGGGAGTACACGCCGCCGTCGTGGTACAGGTAACCGCGCCGCTGCGCCGGGAAGACGCTGACCCCGCCGGCCAGGACCAGGTCCGACTCGCCGGTCAGCAGGCTCTGCCGGCCGAGGTGCACGGCCACCAGCGAGGTCGAACAGGCCGTGGCCACGGTGACGGCGGGGCCGGTCAGGTCGAGTTTGTAGGCGACCCGGCTGAGCAGGAAGTCCTTGTCGTTGCTGATGGACAACTGGTGCTCGCCGATGGTGTGCATCAGCTCCGGGTGGCCGCTCAGGTGGTCGAGCAGGTACGTGCTGCGACCCGATCCGGCGAACAGGCCGATCCGGCCGGCGTGGCCGGACGGGTCGTAGCCCGCGTGTTCCAGCGCGTGCCACGCGCACTCCAGCAGCATCCGGTGCTGCGGGTCGAGGGTCTGCGCCTCCCGGGGTGTGATGCCGAAGAAGGCCGCGTCGAACTCGTCGATCCCGGGCAGCCAGGTGCCGGAGCGCACGTATGCGGGGTCGTCGAGCCGGGTCGGGTCCGCCCCGTCGGCCAGCATCTCCTCGACGGTGAACTCCCGTACCGACTCCACCCCGGCGCGGATGTTGTGCCAGTACTCGTCGATGCTCCGCGCGCCGGGGAAGCGACAGGCCATGCCGACGACGGCGATCAGGCCGCTTGGCTGGTCGGTCGTGCCGGTTCGTGCCCGAGCGGGGTGGGCCAGCGTGGCGGGGGCGGCCGGAGCGGCCGTGCCGGTGGTGGTGGCGGTGAGGAACGTCGCCAGGGACTCGACGGTGGGGTTGCGGAACAGGTCGGTGACCGTGACGACGTCCCCGAGCCGTTCCTGGAGCCGTTTCAGGACGGCCAGCAGGCGCATCGAGTGCCCGCCGAGGTCGAAGAAGTTGTCCCGCGTCCCGACGTGCCCGACGCCGAGCACGTCGCGCCAGACGTCCACGACCAGCCGTTCCAGGCCGATCCGGGCGGCGTCCCACTGCGCCGCTCCGGGTCCGGCGGGTGCGGTCGGCGGTCGTTTGGTCGCCGGTCGCTCCGGTTCAGCGGCCACGCGCTGCCGTGGCGCGTCCGGACCGGGGGCGGGCAGCGCGGCGACGTCCACCTTGCCGTTGCGGGTCAGCGGCAGCGCGTCGAGGAAGACGAACGCGGCCGGCACCAGGTAGGGCGGCAGCTCGGCGGTGAGCGCCGCGCGCAGGCCCGCCGCGTCGGTCCCGCCGGCCACGTATGCGACCAGTCGCGGGTCGTCGGGGTCGTCGCGGCGCAGCTGCACCGTGACGTCGCTGCCCGGGCGGCACCGTCGGACGGCGGCCTCGATCTCGCCGCACTCGATCCGGTAACCGCGCAGCTTGACCTGGTTGTCGGTGCGCCCCAGGTATTCGAGGTTGCCGTCCGGGCGCAGGCGTACCAGGTCGCCGGTGCGGTACAACCGCGCGCCGGCGACGGACGAGAAGGGGTGCGGGACGAACCGCGCCGCCGTGACGGTGGGCTGGTGCAGGTAGCCGCGCGCCACGCCGGCCCCGCCGACGTACAGCTCGCCGATCACGCCCACCGGGACGGGGTTGCGCCAGGCGTCCAGCACGTACAGCTCGGTGTTGGCGATCGGCCGTCCGATCGGGACGGACCCGTCGGACGGCGTGTCCGCGTCGACCTCGTACGCGGCGCAGCCAACCACGGTCTCCGTCGGCCCGTACTCGTTGACCAGCGCGGTGTCCGGGGCGTACGCCCGCCAGGCCGCCACCTGGTCGGCGCGCAGGTTCTCGCCGCCGATCACGAAGCACCGGGTGCGGTCGGCCATCTCGGCGGGGCCGAGCTGGTGGGTGACGAGGTCGAGCTGGGCCGGCGTGATCTTGACCAGGCCGAACGCCGGCCGCTGGCGGCGCAGTGCCTCGCCGAGCGCCTCCGGGCCGAGGTGATCCCCGATCATCAGCACGGTGGCCCCGCTGGCGAGCGGCACCAGCAGGCTCGTGACGGTCAGGTCGAACCCGACCGACGAGTGCAGCGGGACGGTGTCCCCGGGGCGCAGCCGGTAGGCCTGGGCGGCCCAACGAACGTAGTTGCCGACGCCCCGATGGGTGACCATGACACCCTTGGGACGGCCGGTGGACCCGGAGGTGTGGATCACGTACGCGAGGTCGTCCGCCGTGGGCATCGGTCGCCGCCGCGGTCGCCGCCGCGGGCCGGCGGCCTCCCGACCCGCTCCGCTGCGCGCAACCGGCGTGTCCAGGTCGGGAACCAGCAGCGCCACGCCGTCGGGCACCAGGTGCGCCAGCTCCGCGCAGGTGAGCACGACCGGCGTGGCCGTGTCGTCGATCAGATACCGCAGCCGGGCGGGTGGGTTCGCCGGATCCATGGGTACGTAGGCCGCGCCGGCTCGCAGCGCGGCGAGCACCGCCACCACGAACGGGACAGCGCGGGGCAGCAGCACGCCCACCAGGCTGCCGACGCCGACGCCCCGCCCGCGCAGTGTCTCCGCCAACGCCTCGGCCGCCGTGTGCAGCTCGTCGTAGCTCAGCGCGCGGTCCCCGTCGGTCACCGCCACCGCGTCGGGGTCGCGGCGTGCCTGCCGTTCGATCAGCACGTGGACCAGATCATCGGGTCCGGTGGGCGTGGCCGTGTCGTTCGCCTCCACGACGAGCTGGTGGTACTCGTCGGGGGTGAGCATCGCTGCCGAGCCGACCGGTGCGTCCGGATCGGCCAGCAGCGAGCGCAGCAGCGTCTGGAAATGGCCGGCGAGACGCGTCATCGTGTCGGCGTCGAACAGATCGGTGCGGTACTCCACCACGGTCCGTACGCCGTCGGCGTTCTCCCGGACCGAGACGGTGAGGTCGAACTTGGCGGTGCTGGCGGGCACCTCGATGGGAGTGACCTCGAGGCCGTCGAGGGTGGGCGGTGCGGCCTCGCGGCCGTACACGAACATCACCTGGAACAGCGGGGTGAAGCCGGGTCGGCGGGCCGGGCGCAGCGACTCCAGCAGCGTCGCGAAGGGAAGCTCGCGGTTGTCCAGAGCCTCCAGGGCTGCGCTGCGGACCCGTCGCAGCAGCGTCTCGAACGACGGGTCGTCGTCCAGTCGGGCCCGGACGGCGACGGTGTTGAGCAGCAGCCCGACGAGCTTCTGCGCCTCGGCCCGTCGCCGATTCGCCACCGGTGTGCCGATCACGACGTCGTCCTGCCCCGTCCAGCGGGCCAGCAGGACGTGCAGCGCCGCCAGCATGACCATGTACGGGGAGGCGCCGACGCGGCGGCACAGTGCCAGCAGCCTGTCGGCGGGCACGTCCAGCGGGAACGACAGGGTGGCCCCCGCGCCGGACGGCACCTCGGGCCGGGGGTCCCGGGTGGGCAGCTCCAGGGTGGCGGGCGCGTCGGCGAGCTGCGTGTGCCAATGGTCGCGTTGCGCGGCTGCCTGAGCCCCGTTCAGCCAGTCGTGCTGCCACGCGGCGTGATCGCGTAGGTCGACGGTGACCGGGTCGAGGGCCGCCGCTCGTCCGGCGCGATGCGCGGCGTAGAGCCGTTCCCACTCGTCGTGCAGGATGCCGAGTGACCACTCGTCGATGGCGACGTGGTGAAACGTCAGCAGGAGGACGTGCTCGTCCGCCGCGCAGCGCAGCAGGCTCGCGCGCAGCACCGGTCCGCGTCGCAGATCGAGCGGGATGCGCGTCTCCGCGTGCATCCGGGCCGGTATCTCCTGGTCGCGTTGCCACGCGGGCAGCCCACTCAGGTCGTACACCCGCAACAGCCCCGGCTGCGGCTCCTGGACGACCTGGACCAGGGGCGGCGTCGCGTCGTGGACCTCCGTCGGCCCCGCCGGCGTGTCGTCGGGCGCCAGGGTGGTACGCAGCGCGGCGTGCCGGGCCACCAGCGCGTCGAGCGCCGCGGCCAACGCCGCCACGTCCAGCGGCCCGCGGAGCCGGTACGCCAGCGGCACGAGATAGCTGGCCGGATCGGGGTCGAGGCGGCTCAGCGACCACATCTGGCGTTGCTCGTGGGTGGCCGCGACCGGATCGCCGGCCGGGTCGCGCCAGCGCGGCACGACCGGAGTCACCTGCCGGGACCTCATGACGTCGGTCATTGCGTCCGCCTCCTTCCTGGTGCCAGCAGCGGCTGGGCGGCCACCGACGCGGCGGTCCGGTCCCAGCAGTGGCTCGGGACCTCGCATCCGAACCTGCTGTGACGGTTGGTCGACGTGGTCGGCGGCACCGGTGGAGCGGCCGCGGCGATGGTGCGGGGATGGTGCTGTCCGACCGACCGGTCGCCCCGCGGCTCGAAAGCTACCTATGCCGGTGACGGCGACCAGTCGTTCATGCGACAGCTGTCGCTCTTCCGATGCGATTGCCTGTCACATGATTGCACTGGTGATCTTTGATGGGATCCACAGATCGTGTCGGGCGTCGATGCGTTCGGTGCGGCTCGTTGCGCGTTCGTCCACTGCCGTCGGTCGCACGGGTCGAAACCGTGCACGGTGCTCGACTGGACGACGGAACTCCGGTACGAGACGGCTGCCGGCATCAATGTGTGTCGAATCGGATCGTGCCGATGATCGGGCACCAAATTGCCGCATCCACGCATTTTTGCCAGTGACCGAAGCTGATCCCTTTTACGAAAGGCCAGCCTGAATGGCCAGAATGGCGGCCCGTACGCGGTCGCGGCTGCCGGTCTTCGCCAGCACGTTCGCGACGTGGGTCTTGACCGTGCTCATCGACAGATGGAGACTCTTCGCGATCTCGTCGTTGTTGAGCCCGGCGCCGATCAACGTGAGCACGTCGGTCTCGCGCGCGGTCAGCTGGTAGGCGGCGAGGTTCACCCGGGTGGCCGGGCCGGTCGACCGTACGCGTTCGAGCACCGCGCCGGTGATCTCGGCCGAGAGGATCGCGCCGCCGGCCGCGACCGTGCGCACGGCGGACAGGAGGTCCTGGGCGCTACTGCGTTTCAGGAGGAACCCACGCGCTCCGGAGGCGATGGCGTCCAGGACGTACGCGTCATCGTCGAAGGTGGTGACGATGATGACGGCCGGGGCGTGGGGGATCGCGGCCATCTCCCGGGTGGCGTGCAGGCCGTCCAGTACCGGCATGCGGATGTCGACCAGGGCGACGTCGATGCGGGGATCGCGCCGGACGGCATCGAGGAGCTGGCGCCCGTCCGCGGCCTCGGCCGCGACGTGAATGTCCGGTTGGGACCGCAGAATCTGGCTGAAGCCGTCACGGACCAGATGCTGGTCGTCGGCGATCGCGACACGGATCATGGCTTCGCCACCGGCAGGATGGCCTCCAGCACCGTACCGCCGCCGGGGCGCCCGCTCACGTGAGAGCTGCCGCCGAGCGCCCGCGCGCGTTCCTCGATGCCCAGCAGTCCCGAGCCGCGTGCCACGGCCTGGGGCGGCCCGATCCCGTTGTCGCTCACCCGCAGCCGGGCCTGACCGCCGGCGCGGGTCAGCTCGACCCAGGCGGTGGTGGCGTTCGCGTGGCGGGCGATGTTGGTGATGGCCTCCTGGGCGATGCGGTACGCCGCCAGCGCACCCACCTCGTCGAGCCCCGCGTCGGCGTCGACACGGACGTGTACCGCCAGGCCCTGCTGGCGCAGCGGCTCGGCGAGCAGTTCGTCGATGTCGGACAGGCGCGGCGGGGCGCTCACCAGGATCGGCGCGTCCGGGTCGCGGAGATGCACGACGAGCGTGTCGAGTTCGCGCAGGGCGGTGCGGCCGCTGGTCGCGATCGCCCGCAGCGCGACGGCCGGATCGCTGGCGAACTGTCCGGCCTCGGCCTGGACCACCATCGCGGTGACGTGGTGACCCACCACGTCGTGCAGTTCGCGGGCCAGGTTGGTGCGCTGTTCGAGCCAGGCAGCCTGGTCACGTAGCGCGGTCGTCTCCCGGGTGAGGGCGTTGCCGCGTGACCACGAGCGCAGGAGGACGGCGAGGAGGTAGCCGGCCGCCACGAAGGCGAAGGGCTGTGCGTAGACCCCGCGACGGTTGAGCAGGGCGATGGTGAAGGCGACGGCGGCGCCGGCCACACCGGCCGCCCATCCCCGCCACGGTCGCCTGGCCGGATCTTCGCAGGTCGAGACGAACACGAGGCCGGCCGCCGCCAGGCCCAGGTGGACCGACTCGCCGGTGCTCACCAGCGCCACGAACCCGGCGCAGGCCGCGAAGACCACGGTCCGTTGGCCGGGAGGCAGGGCCATGGCCGTCAGGGCGGCGGGCAGCACCAGCCACACCCAGCCCGCCGGTACGAGCACGTTCTCGTCGATCGTCCCGACCACGGCGGTGACTGTCAGCGCCGTCGCGGCGTAGGCGAGCCGGCGCACTGCCTCTGGGCTGCGCACCCATTGCCCGATTGCGGTGACCACCTGCACAGTCTCGATGATCCGCCCCGGGTCGGCCAGGTACCCGGGTACCAGCTCACCCAGTACCCCGGTACCGCGGCCGTACCGAGGTCGGCACCCCGGTACGTTCCGCCGAGCGGCCTGCGAATCGCACGCTGCCGGGGTGACTCTCGTTGACTCTCCGGCCGCCCTGCGGGTCGGCCCGCTCCGCACCGTCGCCAACTACATCACCATCATCCGGACGCTCGCCGCCGTCACACTCGGCATCGTCGCCCTCATCTCCGGTTCGGTCGCCCTGATCGCGGTGGCGTACGGCGTCTACTGGGTCGGTGACATGCTCGACGGCCTGGCCGCGCGGTGGCTCGGCCAGGAGACCCGGGCCGGTGCCGTCCTCGACATCGTGAGCGACCGGGCGTGCACCGCCGTGCTCTGTGTGGGCCTGGTCGCCCTGGTGCCGGATGTCTCGTTGGTCGCCATGGTGTTCCTGCCGTCGTTCATGGTCCTGGACACGATGCTGTCGCTGGTGTTCCTGTGCTGGCCGGTGAACAGCCCCAACGACTTCCATGTCGTCGACCGGCGGGTGTGGGCGTTGAACTGGTCGCCGCTGGCGAAGGCGGTCAACACCGCCGGGGTCATCGGTGCCGTGGCGATCGGCCGGTACTCGGTGGCGGTGATCGTGGCACTGGCGGTCCTCGCGGTGAAGGCGTGGTCCGCGGTGGCGGTGGCCAGGCTGCTCAGCCGGGACGGCCGGGCGTGAGCGGTGTCGTGCAGGCCGCGGCCGCACTCGGATACGGTTTCGCGTCGGCCCTTGTCCCGGTGGTCAACGCGGAGGCCTACGCCGT
>NZ_WBKR01000233.1 GCF_008868155.1 Micromonospora sp. ALFpr18c | reverse complement strand
CGGGCGGGCCGCGGCCGGGCGCGGAGCCGCCGCCGGGTCGGTGGCGGCTGTCGGTGCCGGGGTCGTCGGCGCGGTGCCTCCGGACAGGTCGTCCGGGACGTCGGCGACGGTCAGGTCCGCCGGTTCGACACCGGCGGGCGCCGGCGCGGCGGGCGGCGTCGGCCGGCGCACGGTCAGCACGTGCGCGGGTTGCAGGTACGGGTCGAGGCGTACCGCGTTGCGCTGACCCCAGTCGTAGCTGGTGCCGGTCAGCTCGTCGTGCACGGTGAACCGTTCGTGCCAGTCGAAGCCCAGCGCCGGCATGTCGAGGGTGGTGTTGCCCCACTGCACGACGCGCGGGTCGAACGAGCAGATCACGATGACGGTGTTGCCGGTCTCCGGGTCGTGCTTGGACCAGCAGAGCAGCGCCGGGTTGTCGATCTCGTGGAAGCGCAGGTTGCGCAGCTGGTGCAGGGCCGGGTTGTCGCGGCGTACCCGGTTGAGGGTGGCCAGGAACGGCGCCAGCGAGCGGCCCTGCGCCTCGGCGCCGGCCCAGTCCCGGGGCCGCAGCTCGTACTTCTCGTTGTCCAGGTATTCCTCGGTGCCCGGCCGGGCCACGTGCTCGAACAGCTCGTAGCCGGCGTAGAGACCCCAGGAGGGGGAGAGCAGCGCGGCCAGCACCGCCCGGATCTTGAACATCGGCGGGCCGCCGTGCTGCAACGACTCGTGCAGGATGTCCGGGGTGTTCGGCCAGAAGTTCGGCCGCATGTAGTCGGCCGCCTCGATCAACTCCTCGCAGTACGCCCGCATCTCGGCGGCCGTCGTGCGCCAGGTGAAATAGGTGTACGACTGGGTGAAGCCGATCTTGCCGAGGCCGTGCATGATGGCCGGCCGGGTGAACGCCTCGGCCAGGAACAGCACGTCCGGATCGACCGCCTTGACCTCGGCGATCAGCCAGTGCCAGAAGTCGAACGGCTTGGTGTGCGGGTTGTCCACCCGGAAGATCCGGATGCCCTCGCCCACCCAGTGCAGCACCACCCGCAGCACCTCGGCGCGGATGCCCTCCGGGTCGTTGTCGAAGTTGACCGGGTAGATGTCCTGGTACTTCTTGGGCGGGTTCTCCGCGTACGCGATGCTGCCGTCGGCCCGGGTGGTGAACCACTCCGGGTGCTCGGTGACCCACGGGTGGTCCGGCGCGCACTGCAACGCCAGGTCCATCGCCACCTCCAGGCCCTGCGCCGCCGCCGCCTCGATGAAGGCGCGGAAGTCCGCCGGCGTACCCAGGTCGGGGTGGATGGTGTCGTGGCCGCCCTCGGCGGCGCCGATCGCCCACGGCGAGCCCACGTCGGTCGGCCCGGCGGTGAGCGCGTTGTTGCGGCCCTTGCGGTTGATCCGGCCGATCGGGTGGATCGGCGGCAGGTAGAGCACGTCGAAGCCCATCGCCGCCACGCCGGGAAGCCGCTCGGTGGCGGTCGCGAAGGTGCCGGAGACGTCGCCCACCGCTCCTTCGGAGCGGGGGAAGAACTCGTACCAGGCCGAGTAGAGCGCCCGCTTGCGGTCCACCCAGATCGAGTACGTGTCACCGGCGGTGACCAACTCTCGCACCGGGTGCTCCCAGAGCAGGTCGGCCAGGGCGAGCGCCGGGCCGACGCGCTGCGGCAACGGCAGGTCGGTGTCGGCGAGCGCGGTGAGCGCGGCGGCGACGCGGGGCCGGTCGGCGGCCGGCACGAGGTCCCGGGCGGCGGCCAGCACCCGGGCGCCTTCGGCCAGGTCGTTGGCCAGGTCCTCCGGCCCCTGCCCGGCGGCGATCTTCTTGGTCACCGCGTTCTGCCAGGTCAGGTACGGGTCCTGGAACGCCTCGACGGAGAAGGTCCATTCGCCCACCGCGTCGGGGCGGATGGTGGCGTGCCAACGGTCCTGGCCGGGCTCGCCGGGGCGCATCCGGGTGGACGGGCGCTGGGCGCCGTCCGGGCCGGCCCACACCACGGTGCAGCCCAGCGCGTCATGCCCCTCCCGGTAGGCGCGCGCCGACACCGGAACCGGCTCGTCGACCACCGCCTTGGCCGGGTACCGCCCGCACGAGACGACGGGGGAGACGTCTTCGATCGGGAACCGTCCAGTCACCCCGCCAACCTACTGCGCGAGATCCGTTCGCGCGCGGCCAAGCACCCCGGTCAGTCCCAGGTGCGGTTCGCCAGGACGCGCCGCGTAACGAGAGGTGTCACGTATCGTTGGTATTACGTGACGGAGGTACCGAGCATGCGGCTGAACAGCAAGGGCCAGGTGACCATCCCGGCCGCGCTGCGAGCCCGTTACAACCTGCATGAGGGCGATGAGGTCGACGTGGTCGAGGAGGGCGGGGCCCTGCGCATAGTGCGCGTGCAGGGCGCCGAAACCCGAGGTCAACGCCTCGTCCGACACATGCGCGGGCGGGGCAGTGCCAAGGAGACCGAGCACATGTCCACCGAGGAACTGATGGAGCTGCTGCGTGGCGAGTGAGAGGCTGCGCGCAGTGCCATCGCGTCCAACCGGCGTAGTGACGACCCTGGTCGATACCAACGTGCTGCTGGACGTCTTCACCGACGACCCTAAGTGGGCCCAGTGGTCTGCCACCGCCCTCGCCGAGGCCCGCGACGCGGGCCACCTAGTGATCAACCCCATCGTGTACGCGGAAGTGTCGGTCCGTTTCGCCCGCATCGAGGAACTGGACGAGGCCCTGCCGGCGGGGGACTTCCTCCGCGAGGAATTGCCCTACCTGGCCGGCTTTCTTGCAGGCAAGGCATATGCGCGGTACCGGAAGCTCGGCGGCACCAAGCGCTCGCCGGTGGCCGACTTCTACATCGGTGCACACGCCGCCGTCTGCCGATACCACCTCTTGACCCGTGACGGAGCGCGCTACCGCACGTACTTCCCGACCTTGACGCTGATCACGCCGGACGACTAGTGGCCGCTGTCGTAGCCGTTCCCTGACCGGCCGCCCGTTGTCGTGATCCACTCGCGTTTCGTGAGGCCGGAGTATCAGCGCACGTTCGATGCTGCGGTTTCCTGCACGGCGAGTCGATCGAAGCCATCAGGCAGCACGCGAACGGGCCAAGTGGGCGATTCCAGAGCGCGAGCCGGCGGTGGCGTCCGAACGGCTGCCGATCGGTGGCTCTTCAGCAGCACCGCGCTCGGCGTGTCGTATCGCCCAGCAGCCAACGATCAAGGAAACGAAGGTGTGCTCGCGCTCAGGCGGGCGGGTTCGGTGCCACGAACGACCCCTTGCCCTGGTGCACCTCGATCCAGCCCCGCTCATCCAGGATCCGCAGTGCGAATCTGATGGGCGTAGGGCTGGCCTGGTACTGCTCGCCCAGTTCCGCGATCGAGGGCAGCTTGTCCCCGGGTCGCAGGGCGCCGGACTGAATCGAGCGGATCACGTCGTCGATGACCTGCTCGTACACGGGTTGCCTGGGCATGGCAGGGCCACCTCTCGTCAGCCCCCTGAGCATGCCACCGCACATGACACTCTGTGCATGTTGTGTTGACTCTGTACACACTGCACTCTATGTTGGGTGGCGGGGGTTCTCTCGTCAGCAGCGGAGGTCCCTTGGGCAGGGCGGGGTGGTTCCCCCGTGTCGCCCCGCCCTGACCTGCTTCTTCACCGTCGCGTTCCGTCGTGTCCAGGAGGTGCCAATGCGTGAACGTCCGTCCGACGGGCCGTTGCCGCCCGCGTACCCGGTGGCCGGTGGTCGGCCGCCGCACCCGGACGGGGATCGGGTGCCCTGTCCGCCGCGTCCTGTGCGGGCACCGCTGCCCCGGCGGCAGTACCTCTACGGAGGCGTGATCGCTGTGGTCGTACTCCTGCTGTTTGTTCTCGGGGTGGTCCGGTGAGCGCGACGGGCCGGCGGTGAACGAGCTGCCGGTGGGTCGCCGGGTCGCCCAGTGGCGGGTGCGGCGCAACATGACGCAGCAGCAGTTCGCCGACCGGCTCGGTAAGTCGAAGAGTTGGGTGGACAAGGTCGAACGTGGGGTACGCCGGCTGGAGCGGGTGTCCAACCTCCGGGAGATCGCCGACACGCTGCGCATCGACGTCGAGGTGCTGCTGGCCACCCGGCCGGTGCGGCCCGCACCGGTTGCCGCCGGAGTGGATGGGGTGCGGGCGGCGCTGGCCCGGTACGACCGGCCGGATGGAGACCGGCCGCCGCTGGTCGAGGCGTTGCGGGCTCGGGTGGAGCACGCCGAGCAGAGCTACCGCCATGCCCGGTACCCGGCGTTGCTGGCCCTGCTGCCCGGCCTGCTCGATGCCGCCCGCGAGGCGCAGACCGCGCGGCCCGGAGCGACGGAGGCCCTGCTGGTGTCGGTGTACGGGCTCGTCGCCTTGGCGCTGGTCAAGGTCGACCAGGGGGACCTGGCCTGGTTGGCGGCCGACCGTGCGATGACCGCCGCTGCCGGCGATCCCCGGCTGGCCGCCGTCGCCACCGTGGCACTGAGTCAGGCCCTACGCTCCCGTGGCCGGCGGCTCGCCGCTCTGGATGCCGCTCTCCTCGCCGTCGACCGCTGCGACGGGTCCACGGCCGCGTCATCGCCACGAGGAACGCTGCTCATCCAAGCCGCCCTCGCCGCTGCCGACCGGGGCGACGAACGACTCGCCCACCAGTCGCTCGACCGGGCGGCGGACGCCGCGGGGGAGGTCGGAGCCGACAAAGGGGCGGCGATCGACGCGGCTCGGGTGGTTGCCGAGGCGGCGCTGGGCGACGTCACCACGGCCGCAGCCCGGCACCAGCGACTGGTCGCCGACGACCGGTGGCGGTCACTGCCGCCCGAGCACCGCGCCGCGTACCTCCTCGACGTGGCCCGCGTCCACGCTCGCGTAGGTGACATGCGCCGGGCCGGCCGTACGCTGCTCGACGCGGAACGCGTAGCCCACAGCGAGGTGCACCATCGTCCGGCGGTACGGAAGCTGGTCGCCGTCGTGTCGCGAAACGCCGACGCGCCGACCGAACTGGCCCAGCTCGCCGCCACCCTCCACGTCGCCTGACGCTGTCTCCCTCAGCTCGCCATGACCGAGCGGTACACGTCCTGGGTCTGGCGGGCGATGGCGTCCCAGGAGAAGTGCTCGACCGCCCGCCGCCGACCCGCCAGGCCGAACCGCTCGGTACGCGCCTGGTCGGCGAGCAGCGTGTTGATCGCCGCCGCCAGGTCGGCCACGAAACGGTCCGGGTCCAGTGGGGTGCCGGAGCCGTCGGTGGCCTGCTCGATCGGCACCAGCAGGCCCGTCTCGCCGTCGACCACCACCTCGGGGATGCCGCCGGTGGCGGTCGCCACCACGGCCGTCTCGCAGGCCATCGCCTCCAGGTTGACGATGCCCATGGGCTCGTACACCGACGGGCAGGCGAAGACCGTGGCGTGGGTGAGCACCTGGATCACCTCGGGCTTGGGCAGCATCTCGGCCACCCAGATCACCCCGGATCGGTTGGCCCGCAGCTCGGCGACCAGCTCCTCGACCTCGGCGGCGATCTCCGCCGTGTCCGGCGCGCCGGCGAGCAGCACGAGCTGGGTGTCCGCCGGCAGCTCCCGGGCGGCGCGCAGCAGGTAGGGCAGCCCCTTCTGGCGGGTGATCCTTCCCACATACACCACGCTGGGCAGCGCCGGGTCGATGTCGAGCCGGTCGAGCACGTCGGTGCCGTGGTCCGGCGCGTACTGCACGGTGTCGATGCCGTTGTAGACCACCCGGACCCGGTCCGGGTCGACCTGCGGGTAGGCGGCCAGCACGTCGTTGCGCATCCCGCCACTGACCGCGATCACCGCGTCGGCGGCCTCCACCGCCGTGCGCTCACACCAGGACGAGAGCGCGTACCCGCCGCCGAGCTGCTCGGCCTTCCACGGCCGCAGCGGCTCCAGGCTGTGCGCGGTCAGCACGTGCGGCACCCCGTGCAGCAGCTTCGCGGTGTGCCCGGCCAGGTTCGCGTACCAGGTGTGGCTGTGCACCACGTCCGCGCCGGCGGTGCCGGCGGCCATCTCCAGATCCACGCCCATCACGCGCAGCGCGGCGTTCGCGCCGGTCAGGCCGGGCGGTTCGGCGTACGCGGTGACGCCCGGCTCGGTGCGCGGCAGCCCGAAGCAGTGCACGCGGACGTCGGCGAGGCGGCGCAACTCCCGGGCCAGGTACTCGACGTGCACGCCCGCGCCGCCGTAGACCTCCGGCGGGTACTCGCGGGTGAGCAGATCGACGCGCAGCGGGGTGGGTTCCGTCATGACCCCGCACCCTAGTGCAGAAGACTCCCCGTACGAGTGGTGAAGTCCGACGCGGGTGGATAGCGTCGGGGCATGGCTGCCAAGGTGCTCGCGATCGTCCTGGCGGGTGGGGAGGGCAAGCGCCTGATGCCACTCACCACGGACCGGGCCAAGCCGGCCGTCCCGTTCGGCGGGATGTACCGCATGGTCGACTTCGTCCTCTCCAACCTGGCCAACGCCGGCTATCTCAAGATCGTCGTGCTGACCCAGTACAAGTCCCACTCCCTCGACCGACACATCACCAAGACCTGGCGGATGTCCACGCTGCTCGGCAACTACGTCACCCCGGTGCCCGCACAGCAGCGGCGCGGCCCGTGGTGGTTCGCCGGCTCGGCCGACGCCATCTACCAGAGCTTCAATTTGATCAACGACGAGCAGCCCGACTACGTGATCGTCTTCGGCGCCGACCACATCTACCGGATGGACCCGCGGCAGATGGTGGAGGACCACATCGCCTCCGGTGCCGCGGTGACCGTCGCCGGCATCCGCCAGCCGCTGTCGATGGCCGACCAGTTCGGCGTCATCGAGGTCGGCGAGGACGGCCGGCGCATCCGGGCGTTCCGCGAGAAGCCCACCGACGCGGTCGGCCTTCCGGACGCGCCCGACGAGATCTACGCCTCGATGGGCAACTACGTCTTCACCACCCGCGCGCTGTGTGAGGCGGTCGAGCGCGACGCGGAGGACAAGACCAGCAAGCACGACATGGGTGGCAGCATCATCCCGATGCTCGTCGAGCGGGGCGAGGCGAACGTCTACGACTTCCGCGACAACGAGGTGCCGGGCAGCACCGACCGGGACCGCGGCTACTGGCGCGACGTGGGGACGCTCGACTCGTTCTACGACGCGCACATGGATCTGATCAACGTGCACCCCGTGTTCAACCTCTACAACTTCGACTGGCCGATCTACACCGAGCAGCCGCCGTGGCCGCCGGCGAAGTTCGTCCACCAGTGGGGTGAGCGCGTTGGCCGCGCGGTCGGCTCGATGGTCTCTCCGGGCGTGGTGATCTCGGGCTCGCTGGTGGAGAACTCGATCGTGTCACCGAAGGTGCGGGTGCACTCCTGGGCGCACGTCGAGGGTTCGGTGCTGATGGAGGGTGTCGAGATCGGCCGCCACGCGGTGGTCCGGCGGGCGATCCTGGACAAGAACGTGTTCGTCCCGGAGGGCGTCGAGATCGGCGTCGACCTGGAGAAGGACCGGCAGCGCTACACCGTCTCCGACAACGGCATCGTGGTCATCGGCAAGGGTCAACGGGTCGAGCCGTGACCGTCGCACTATCAAGGAGGTAGACCCCCGTGACCCATCCCCGTGCCGGCCAGCCCGCCGAGCCCGCCGACCTGGTCGACGTGCCGCGCCTGGTGACCGCCTACTACGCCGAACATCCGGACCCAGCGGACCCGGCGCAGCAGGTCTCCTTCGGCACCTCCGGCCACCGGGGTTCCAGCCTGCGCAACGCGTTCAACTCCGACCACATCCTCGCGGTCACCCAGGCGCTCTGCGACTACCGGCGGGAGCAGGGCCTGGACGGCCCGCTGTTCCTCGCGCGGGACACGCACGCGCTCTCCGCGCCGGCCGCAGTGGACGCCCTGGAGGTCCTCGCCGCCAACGGCGTCACCGTGCTGGTGGACAGCCGCGACGGCTACACGCCCACCCCGGCGCTGTCGCACGCGATCCTCACCCACAACCGGGGGCGGACCAGCGGGCTCGCCGACGGCATCGTCATCACCCCGTCGCACAACCCGCCGGACGACGGCGGCTTCAAGTACAACCCGACCAACGGCGGGCCGGCCGACACCGACGTCACCCGGTGGATCCAGGACCGGGCCAACGCGATCCTCGCCGCCGGGCTCAAGGAGGTCCGCCGGATCACCTACGCGCGGGCTCGCGCCGCCGACACCACCGGGGAGTACGACTTCCTCGCCCACTACGTCGACGACCTGCCCGCGGCGATCGACATCGACGCGATCCGCGACGCCGGGATCCGGATCGGCGCGGACCCGCTCGGCGGGGCGAGCGTGGCGTACTGGGGTGAGATCGCCGAGCGGCACCGACTGGACCTGACCGTGGTCAACCCGACGGTCGACCCGACCTGGCGGTTCATGACCCTGGACGGCGACGGCAAGATCCGGATGGACTGCTCGTCGCCGAACGCGATGGCGTCGCTGATCGCCGCCCGCGCCGACTTCCAGATCTCCACCGGCAACGACGCCGACGCCGACCGGCACGGGATCGTCACCCCGGACGCCGGCCTGATGAACCCCAACCACTACCTGGCGGTGGCGATCGGTCACCTGTTCCGTACCCGCACCGCGTGGGGTCCGTCCGCCGCCGTTGGCAAGACGCTGGTGTCCTCGTCGATGATCGACCGGGTCGCCGCCGACCTGGGCCGGCCGCTGCTGGAGGTGCCGGTCGGCTTCAAGTGGTTCGTGCCCGGCCTGCTGGACGGCGCGGTGGGCTTCGGCGGTGAGGAGAGCGCCGGAGCGTCGTTCCTGCGCCGCGACGGCTCGACCTGGACCACCGACAAGGACGGCATCCTGCTCTGCCTGCTGGCCTCCGAGATCCTGGCCACCACCGGGCGCACCCCGAGCGAACACTGGGCCGAGCTGGCCGAGCGGTTCGGCGCGCCCGCGTACGCCCGGATCGACGCCCCGGCCACCCGGGAGCAGAAGGCCGTGCTCGGCAAGCTCTCCCCGGATCAGGTCACCGCCACCGAGCTGGCCGGCGAGCCGATCACCGCGACGCTGACCACCGCACCGGGCAACGGGGCCCCGATCGGCGGTCTGAAGGTCAGCACCGAGTCCGGCTGGTTCGCGGCGCGCCCCTCCGGCACGGAGGACGTCTACAAGATCTACGCCGAGTCCTTCCAAGGCCCCGACCACCTGAAAAAGATCCAAACCGAAGCCAAAAACCTGGTGGACGAAACCCTCTCCCAAGCCTGACCCCAC
>NZ_WBKR01000232.1 GCF_008868155.1 Micromonospora sp. ALFpr18c | reverse complement strand
CGCGCCCGTCTCGCCGGCCGCACCCGACTGGAACCGACCGGTCTCGGCCGCCCCGGTCTCCCCCGCCTGGAACCGACCGGTCTCGGCCGCTCCGGTCTCCCCCGCCTCGACGGGCCACGGGCACCGGGCGACCGACCCCAGCCCGCCGCATCGTCCGGATCGGGACCGACCGGTGTCGGCGGCACCCGTCTCACCGGCAGCGGACGTACCCGTCTCCGGCCCGCCGGCCGCCCGGCTCCGGCTGGAGTTCCTGCCCGCGCCGGTGGATCCACCGCGGACCGACGAACCCTCGCTGTCTCCCGAGCGTCGGACGCCGTCCGAGCCGGCGCCGACCGCCTCCGCTCAACCCGCCGCACCGCCGCGCTACCCGGGGGCGAGCCCCGCAGGCCGCTCCGGCGACGGGCGGCGGGGCGACGAGCAGGCAGCCGATAGCCGAACGACCGGCGAGACGGCACCGCCCAGCTGGCAGCACCCGGATCGGGCGACCACCCGGCCGACCCCGGCGACCACGCCACCGCCGGGCACGCCCGCAACGCCCGCGATGGACGCCGGTCCGGCGCTTCCGGTCGCCCCGGGCGTGCCGCGCCGCTACGTTCCACCGCCGCCCTCGGAATCATCGGTGCCGCCCGCAACGGAACCGGCCGAGGCTCCGGTGCGGGGGCCGGACGCCTGGTTCAATCCCGCCCAGCAGGCGGAGTCCGACCAGGACGAGACAACGACGGACCATTCGGCGACCGGCGCAGGGTCGGTCCTCGACGACGCGGCCAACTCGTCGCCAGTGACCGCGGAGCGGCAGGAGCGGCGCACGACGTCCGCCGAGCCGACGACCGGTGGCCCGCCGACGGACCGACGGCCCGACCCGACTGTCGAGCCGGTCGCGCC
Source organism: Micromonospora sp. ALFpr18c (assembly GCF_008868155.1). Taxonomy (GTDB): domain Bacteria; phylum Actinomycetota; class Actinomycetes; order Mycobacteriales; family Micromonosporaceae; genus Micromonospora. The sequence goes on along the minus strand of NZ_WBKR01000232.1, from coordinate 8,335 downwards.
CCCAGTCTCCGCGCCGCCCGCGTACCCGGTCTCCGCGCCACCCGCGCGCCCGGTCTCCGCACCGCCCGTGTCCGCTCCACCCGCGGCCTCGGTCTCGGCACCACCCGCGTACCCGGTCTCCGCGCCGCCCGCGTACCCGGACTCCGCACCGCCCGTGTCCGCTCCACCCGCGCGTCCGGTTTCCGCGCCGCCCGCGCGACCCGTGTCCGCGCCCGACGACGCGACGGCGTCCACCGGGTCGCTCCCCGCGTCTGCGGACGGCGAGGCCGCCGGCGACCCCTGGGGCGACGACGACGACGTACCTACGGAGCCCGGACCCGGATCGACGGCGCTCGGGCCGGTGTCCGGTCCACCGGCGCGCCCGGTCTCCGGGGCGCCGAGCGTCACGACGCCGCACGAGCACACCGAACCCGCCCCTGAACCTTCCGGCCGCGCCTCCGAGGTTTCCAGCGAGCCGGCCGACGTCACGGACCCCGAGGCAGCGGCCCGGCCACCGGCGCCGGTCTCGGACAGCGACCACCAGTCGGCTCCCGTCCCGGCCGTCACGCCTGCCGACCCGGACGAGGGCGACCCGGACGAGGACGACCCGGCGGCCGAGGTGAGCTCCACGCCGCCCGACCACGACGCGGACCAGCCCGTCTCCGCGCCGCCCGTGTCCACACCGGAAGCACCCGTGTCGGGCGTGCCTGCCATGGCCATCCCCGGGCCGCGGACCGGGTCGCCCGGGGAGAACGCACCGGTGTCCGCGCCGCCCGCCGACCCGCCGGAGCCGACCCGTCCGTCGTTGGCCGACCCGGGCGACCCGGAGCAGGTCCTGGGGGCGTACCGCTGGCGGCTGGACCCGGTCACCCTGCGCGAGGAGCTGACCGAGCCCGACGACCTGCGAGCCATCCGGCGGCGGCTGACCGAGAAGTTGGGCTCGGCCATCGACAACCGGACGCGGGCGCGACTGCTCAGCCTGCGGGCGGTGGCCTCCCGGATCCTCGGCGAACTGGACGACGCGCTGGCCGACGGTCGGCTCGCCCTCACCTACGCCGAGGCCACCGGCGAGCTGCGCCGGACCGCGCTGGCCCAGGCCCGGCTGGCCCACGTGCTGCGCTGGCGCGGCGACTTCGCCGAGGCCGACCTGCTGTTCGCCCGGGCGAACTCGATCGAGCTGCCGGACCGGTTGCGGGCCGCGCTGCACGAGCACGCCGGGCGGTCCTGCCACGACCAGGGGCGGCTGATGGAGGCGTGCCACCACTTCGAGCGGGCGCTCGACCTGCGCGGCGCCGGCGACCCGGAGCTGCTGGACCGGGTCCGGGTGGCCCTCGACGCGGTCACCGCCCGCGCGTCGGCGGACGGCTTCGGGCCGTACCCCCGGAGTCGGGACGACATCCTCGACCGTGACCGACCCCCGATGCCGGGCCGGGACGGACCGCTGTGGGGGTACACCGACCCGGACGGCGAGCTGGTCATCCCGGCCCGGTACGCGGAGGTGCAGGCGTTCCACGACGGGCTGGCGTGGGTCCGGCGCTCGGACACCGACCGCTGGTCGCTGATCAACCTGCTCGGTACGACGGTGATCCAGCCGTCGTACCGGATGGCGCGCCCGTTCAGCGACGGCCTGGCGTGGGTGGTCGGCGACGGCGGTTGGACGGCCATCGACGCGACCGGCGCGGTGCAGGTGCCGCCCAACTTCGCCGAGGTGCGCCCGTTCCGGCGCGGGGTGGCCGCGGTACGGCGTGAGGGGTGGGGCGCGGTCGACCGGAACGGCCGGATCGTGGTGCCCACCCGCTACCACGGGTTCAGCACCGAGCTGGCCGACGGCGAGCAGATCGACGGGTTCACCGACGAGGGTCTCGCCGTCGTCGACGTGGCGGGTCGACGCGGTGTGGTGGATCGCTCCGGTGCGGTGCTGGTGCCGCCGGCGCACCCGATGCTGGTCATCCATCCGGTGGCGTTCCTCATCGGCAGCGCCACCGGCCGGTGGGGTGCGCTGGACCGCCGGGGTGAGCCGCTGATCGACCCGGTGCACCGCGACCGGGCCGAGGTGCTCGCGGAGATCGACCGGTTGCTCACCGACGCGAACCCGGTGCTCTGAGACGCCGGTCGGCGATCGTGATCCACCGAGGGCTAGGGTCGGGACGTGAAATTCCGACACCTGGGCCGCTCCGGCCTGATGGTCAGCGAGATCTCGTACGGCAACTGGCTCACCCACGGTTCGCAGGTCGAGGAGGACACCGCCTTCGCCTGCGTGCGGGCCGCCCTGGACGCGGGGATCACGACCTTCGACACCGCCGACGTGTACGCCGGCACCCGGGCCGAGGACGTGCTCGGCCGGGCGCTGGAGAACGAGCGCCGCGAGGGCCTGGAGATCTGCACCAAGGTCTACTGGCCGACCGGGCCGGGTCGCAACGACCGTGGCCTGTCCCGCAAGCACATCATGGAGTCGATCAACGGCTCGCTGCGCCGGCTACGTACCGACCACGTGGACCTCTACCAGGCCCACCGGTACGACCACAGCACGCCGCTGGAGGAGACGATGGAGGCGTTCGCCGACGTCGTGCACTCCGGTAAGGCGCACTACATCGGCGTCTCCGAGTGGACCGCCGAGCAGCTGCGCGCCGCCCACCCGCTCGCCCGCGAGCTGCACGTCCCGCTGATCTCCAATCAGCCTCAGTACTCGATGCTGTGGCGGGTCATCGAGGCCGAGGTCGTACCGGCCAGCGAGGAGCTGGGCATCGGGCAGATCGTCTGGTCGCCGATGGCGCAGGGCGTGCTCTCCGGCAAGTACCTGCCGGGTCAGCCGCCGCCGGCCGGTTCCCGCGCCACCGACGAGAAGTCCGGCGCGAACTTCATCGCCCGGTTCATGAACGACGACGTGCTCACCCGGGTGCAGCGGCTCAAGCCGCTCGCCGAGCAGGCCGGGCTGAGCATGCCCCAGCTGGCCGTGGCGTGGGTTCTGCAGAACCCGAACGTCTCGTCGGCGATCATCGGCGCGTCCCGCCCCGAGCAGGTGCACGACAACGTGAAGGCGGCCGGGGTGAAGCTCGACGCCGAGCTGCTCACGGCGATCGACGAGATCGTCGAGCCGGTCACCGAACGGAACCCGGCGAAGACCGTGTCCCCCGCGCAGCGTCCCTGACGAGGGCCCGGGCCGGTCGGTGCGGATCTCGCGTCGACCGGCCCGGTCGGGTCAGCTCTGCCAGAAGCGGATCAGGTCGAGGCCGACGGCGTAGAGCCACGCCGGCAGGCCGAGCAGGTCACCGACCGCGAAGACCGCGTCGAAGAACCAGCCGCCGATGCGCGGGTTCCACAGCAGCGCGAACAGCAGGATGAATCCGTACGGGGCGAACAGGTCGTACATCTTGCGCCACTGCGGGTTGAGCCACGGCTGGATCATGTTGCCGCCGTCCAGACCAGGCACCGGCAGCAGGTTGAGCACGCTCGCGGTGAGCTGGAGGAACGCCAGCAGCGCCACCCCGGCCCAGAACTCCACCGGGCCGCCGGACTGCGTACCGAGTCGCACCGCCAGCACCAGCAGCAGCGTGAACAGCACGTTGGTCGCCGGTCCGGCGAGGCTGACCAGGGTGTGCCGCAGCCGCCCCGGGATGGCGTGCCGGTCCACCCACACCGCGCCACCGGGCAGGCCGATGCCGCCGAGCAGCACGACCACCACCGGCAGCACGATGGACAGCAGCGGGTGGGTGTACTTGAACGGGTTGAGCGTCAGGTAGCCGCGGTGGGCGATGTCCCGGTCGCCGGCCCGGTAGGCGACCACCGCGTGGGCGTACTCGTGCAGGCACAGCGAGACCAGCCAACCGGAGACCACGAACAGGAACACGTTGACGCGGACGTTGCCGTACCCGTTCCAGGTCAGCACCCCGCTGACCGCGAGGAGCGCGACCAGGCCGAGGAAGACCGGGCTGGGCCGGAACGCCGCCCTGGGCACGCCGAGCACCAGCCCGTCGGCGCCCGGCCGGTCGTAGCCCATCACTCGGCCGTGGGTAGCAGGCTCATCCGGTACTCCACCCGGTCGTCCTCGACGAGCGCGACCGAGGTGACGCCGGACGCCGCGAGCTCCCGCCAGGTCTGACCGATCCAGGATTCGGCGTCGGCCTGGCTGCCGAACGACTCCGCCGGTCCCTCGACCGTCTGACCGTCCGTGCCCTCGTACCGCCAGCTCCACGCCATGCCGCGTCTCCCCTCGCCGCTGAAGTCCCCGTGGGACGAACCCTCGCCAGCGTAGTCGGCCCCGCGCCGGACGGCCGCTCGCTCGCCCCCGCCGTGACCCAAGGGTTGATCAATCCAGGCCGGTACGGCGGCCCGGGAGTGAGCGCCGGGCCGGCAGGCAGAGCGACCCGGGCCGGCCTTAAGGTACGGGCATGTCCGTTGACGGGTGGAACACGGTCCTGGTGCTCGGCGGTATCCGGTCCGGCAAATCGGAGTTCGCCGAGTCCCTGGTCACCGACGCGCCGGTGGTCCGCTACCTCGCCACCGCACCGGAGGGCGACCCGGAGGACACCGAGTGGGCGACGCGGCTGGCGGCGCACCGCTCCCGACGGCCGGGCAGCTGGAGCACCGAGGAGACCGCCGAGGACCCACGCCGGCTGGCCGACGTGCTCGCGTCCGCCGAGCCCAACGAGACGCTGCTCGTGGACGACCTGGGCGGCTGGGTGACGGTGCTGCTCGACCCCGACCACCAGCCGGCCGACGACGTGGCGACCATCGCCGAGCTGGCCGAGGCGATCCGCACCTGCTCGGCCCGGGTGGTGCTGGTCAGCCCGGAGGTGGGGCTGTCACCGGTGCCGACCACCCCGCTGGGTCGGGCGTTCACCGACGCCCTGGGCGCGGCGAACCGCGCGGTCGCCGACGCCTGCGACGCGGTGGTGCTGGTGGTCGCCGGCCAGCCGGTCTGGCTGAAGCCGACCGCGGCTTCGCCCGCGCCGTCGGCCCCGGCTACCGCTACCGCGCCGGTCGCGGTGAGCCCGGGCGACACCGGGCCGACCCCCGAGGTGCAGCTGCCGGACGTGCTGACCCACCCCGCGCCGCCCGCCCCGAACCAGGAGCCCGGCAACCCGTGGGCCGCACCGACGATGGCGTTGCCGATGGTGGCGACCGGGCTCGTCATCCAGCCGGGCATGGAACTTCCGATGCCCGACGAGTACACCGGCCCGCAGGCGGTGGACCGACTGGCCACGCTGGACATGCCCGGCGCCGGGCTGGGCGTACTGGACCGGGTGGTCGGCTTCGCCGCCGCCACGCAGGCCACCTCGACGCCGGTCGCCTGGGGCTCGGTGCGGGTGCTGCTGCTGCACGGCGACCATGCCGGCGGGGCGTCGGCCGGCACCATCGCCGGTGACTCGGCGCGCCGGGCCACGCAGGCCCGCGCCGGGCAGGGCGCGTTGGCGCGGCTGGCCGCCGAGAGCGGCGCCAGCCTGCAGGTGGTGGACGCCCCGACCGCGGCGGCCATGGAGGACGAGCCGGCGTTGTCCCCCGCGCAGGTCGAGTCGGCGCTGCGGTACGGCTGGCGGCTGGCCGAGCAGGCCGCCGACGCCGGCGTACAACTGCTGGTGTTGGGGGCGTGCGGCGCCGGCACCGAGGCGGCGGCCGCGGCGGTCCTCGCGGCGACGGCGGGCGCGGAGCCGCCGGCCGTGCTCGGCCGGGTGATCACCGACTCCGGTGAGATCGACGACGCGGCCTGGATGATCCGCTGCGCGGCGGTGCGCGACGCGTTGCACCGCACCCGGCGTTCGCCGCGCGGCGCCAAGGACGTGCTGGCCGAGCTGGGCGGCGGTGATGTGGCGGTGGCCACCGGCGTGCTGCTCGGCGCGACCGCCCGCCGGGTGCCGGTGCTGCTGGACGGGCCGGTCGGGCTGGCCGCCGGCATGGTCAGCCGCGACCTGGCCGGGCAGGCACGGCACTGGTGCCTGCTCGCCGACCACGGCGGGCACCCCGCGGTGCGGCTGGCCGCCGACGTGCTCGGCCTCACCCCGCTGCTCGACCTTCGACTGGACCTGGGCGAGGGGGCGAACGCGCTGGTCGCGCTCCCGTTGCTGCGCTCGGTGCTGGCGTTGGCCGCCGCGCTGCCCGCCCACCCGTCGCTGGGCGGCGGCGGGCCCGAGCAGCCGGACCAGACCCAGCCGGACTACGCCGAGCCGGACTTCGCCGAGCCGGAGCCGGCCGGGCCGGGCCCGGCCAGCACCGGTGCGGACGAGCAGCCGGCGTCGGGCTGGCGTGCCGGCTGAGTCGCGGCTCCTCGCTGGCGCCCGACTGGCGGTCACCACGTTCAGCACGCTGCCGGTGCGCACCGGGCGGATCGACCGCCCGGTGGCCGGCACCGCGATGGCGCTCGCCCCGCTGGTCGGCGCCCTGCTCGGGGCGTTGCTGGCCGGTGTGCTGCTGCTCGTCGGCGCGGTCGCCGCACCGCTGGTCGCCGCCACTGTGACGGTGGGCGCCGCGGCCCTGCTCACCCGGGGGCTGCACCTGGACGGGCTGGCCGACACCGTGGACGCCCTCGGCTCGTACCGCCGGGGCGCGGCCGCACTGGAGATCATGAAGAAGCCGGACGTCGGCCCGTTCGGGGTGGTCGCCCTGGTGGTCGTCCTGCTGGTGCAGGCGGCGGCGCTCACCGACCTGGCCGCCCGGCCCTGGCCGGCGTGTCTCGCGGCGGTGGTCGCGGCCACCGCCGCCGGGCGACTCGGCGTGACCGTGGCCTGCCGTCGGGGCGTACCGGCGGCCCGGCCGGACGGCCTCGGCGCGCTGGTCGCCGGCACGGTCGGCCCGCTGGCACTGGCCGCCGGCGCGGTCACCGTCGTGCTGCTGGCGGTGCCCGCCGTGCCGGGCCGCCCGTGGCAGGGGCCGCTGGCCGTCGTCGCCGCGCTCGCCGTCGCGGTCGCGCTGCTGGGCCACGTGGTACGCCGGCTCGGCGGGATCACCGGCGACGTGCTCGGCGCCACCGTCGAGGTGGTCACCACGCTGGTCTACCTGGGTCTGGTGCTGTCCGCCTGAAGCCGGCGCGGCCGGCCGGGTAGCGTTCGCCTCGACAGCACCGGCGCGGCCACCGGGGGAACGAACATGCTCATCACCGACGACTTCCTGCCCGTACCGGTCCCGGAGTCGCTCAGCGCGACCTACCTGGTGCCGATGGCGGGGCTGCCGAAGGTCAGCGCGAAGACGGCGGTGGCGGCGCTGACCGGCCGGCTGGCCGAGCCGGTGCACGGGCTCGCCCGGCAGATGCTGGACAGCCCGCTCATGAGCGTGGACACCCGGCCGATCGCGGTGTTCCCCGAACTGCCGCCGGATCTGCTCACCGCGTTCGGCGCCACCGAGGCGCAGCTGGCGCGGCTGGCGGCGGCGACACATCTGGTGGTGGTGCAGGCCGAGTACCGGCCCGGTTGGCCGCCGGCGCACGAGTGGGCGGCTCGGGCCGTGGCGGCGGCGGTCGCCGAGTCCGTCGACGGCGACGTGGTGGACGTTTTCGGCCTGCAGTTCCTCGACCCGGCCACCGCGTTGCGTTCGCTCCCCGACGAGCAGGGCCGCATCCGGCTGGTCGACTGGGTGCTGGTGCCGTACTCCTCGGACACCGAGGGGCTGTGGTTCACCACCAAGGGTCTGCGCCGCTTCGGGCTGCTGGAGTTGCAGACCCAGGGGGTGCCCGACCATCTGACCCGGGCCTGGGGCGCGGTGATGACCGGGGCGGCGCGGCGGCTCCTGCGGGACTGGACCGACGGGCTCGCCGGCGAGGAGGTGCCGGCGTTCGTGCAGCTGCCGGTCCTGGCGACGGTGACCGGGCACGACATCGCGGTGGCGTACGGCAACCCGGAGCAGCATGGCGCGACCGCGCCGGTGCTGCTGCGCCTGGAGCTGGACCCGGCGACCGACCCGGAGGCCGACTCGTTCCTCAGCCTGCGCCCGCCGGCCGGGCATCCCGGTCCGGACGGGCGGTACTACGCCGCCGCCTGCGCGACGCTGTTCTCCGGGATCCAGCCGGACGTGCGCTACGCCCGCGCCGGTGACGCGATGAGCCGGGCGGTCGCGACCGCCCGCGCCGCGTTGGGCGACGCGCGGGCACGGTTCGTCGCCGGCGGGCTGCCCGCCGAGTCGCAGCTGGTGGTGAAGTACGGCCTGCCCGGCGACGACGGCCCGGAGTACGTCTGGGCGGGCGTCACCTCGTGGGAGACCCCGGAGCGGATCGTCGGGGTGAGCGCCAGCGACGCCAACACCGACCAGAGCGTACGCATCGGTGCCCCCGTGGTGGTGGAGGCCACCGACGTGGTGGATTGGGCCGTCCTGGACGCCACCGGCGTCATCGAAGGCGGCTGGACCCAGGCCGTCCTGGACTCCGGCGAAC
>NZ_WBKR01000231.1 GCF_008868155.1 Micromonospora sp. ALFpr18c | reverse complement strand
GGGACGACGCGGCGGCGAGGGTGGAGGTACCAGCCGTCAGGCCGGGCGGCGGGCCACCAGCACGTCTCGCATGATCGACTGGTCGACCCGGTGCCGCAGCGCGCGGTAGGGCTCCGCGTCCACCACGGTCAGGCCGGCGTCGGCCAGCGCCGCCGCCGCGTCGTCCCGGCTGGCGACGTGGGTGTTCCAGGAGATGCCGAGCGCCCCGCCGGGGCGCAGCAGCCGCGCCCAGACCGGCGCGGCGTCCGCGAGCAGCGCCAGCGGATCGCGGGTCAAGCCATGATCGGCGGTACGACTGCCGTGCTGCACGCCGTACGGGGCGTCCGCGACGACCAGGTCGACGGTCTCCGGGCGGAAGAACTCCGCCGAGCGGGTGGTGTCGGCGTTGACCACGTCCAGCAGCTGCGTGCGACCGGCCTTGTGCTCCTCGCGGGTCGGGGCCACCTCGATGCGTACCCGCCGGCCGACCACCTTGCGCTCCCGCCGCACCGGCCCCGACTCCAGCACCCGGTGCTTGACCCGCTTCTGCTTCAGCCAGGTGGTGATGAACGCCCGGTACGCCTCGACGTCCTTCTGGTCCCGCTCGATCCCGGCGGCGTCGAAGCCGTACATCAGGGCCTGGTTGAGGGTGGTGCCGCGACCGCACAGCGGGTCGAGCACCCGGAAGCGCCGGCTGGTGAACTCGCCGGCCCAGTCCGAGGCGAGCAGTGTGACGTTGAGGAGCAGCTTGGTGAACTGCTCGTTGGTCTTGCCCGGGTACTTCTGGATGGTGAGCAGATCGTCGTCGTACCGGTCCAGTCGGCTCCACTCGATCGGGCGCAGCAGCTCGCCGACGATCTCGAACAGCGCGTACCCGGCGGAGAGGTTGCCCAGGACGGCCAGGTCCCGTTCGGTCAGCCCGTCACCGGTGAAGGTGACATAGGACGCCCCGCCGACCACCTCGGTGTCCAGCTCGCCGACCCGGCCGTCGAGCGCCGTGCGGCCGAAGATCTCCAGCTCGGCCCGGGTGAGGTCGATGGCGGAGCGGGCGTACACCCGGTTGGTGGCGGGCAGGATCAGCAGGCCGTAGCGCGTCATGATCCGGCGAGTATTCCACAACACGCCCGGGTCGCCGGGAACCGGAGCGGCCACTGGAGCGACTACCGGTACATGGGGTGTGAGCAGTGGCGGGAGGTCCTGTCCGCGCAGTTGGACGGGGAGGAGACCGCCGCCGAACGGACGGCGGCGCAGGGGCACCTCGACGAGTGCGCCGAGTGCCGGGCCTGGTTCATGGCTGCGGCCGCGGTGACCCGTCGGGTTCGTACCCGATTGGTCGTTGAGGTGCCCGACCGGACGGCGGCGATCCTGGCCGCGGCCGCCGAGGCACCGCCGGCCCGCCGCTGGCGGTGGCGGCCCCGGATGCCCCGACGTGGCCCGCTGGTCGCCGCGCTGCGCGCGACGCTCGGGCTGCTCGGCGCGGTGCAGCTGGTGCTCGGCCTGGCCCAGGTGGGCCGGGGCGCGACCGCCGATCATGTGCATGCCGCCGGTCAGCACCTGTGGCACGAGTCTGCCGCCTGGAACGTGGCGGTGGGTGCCGGCTTCCTCTTCGTGGCGGTACGCCGCACCCCGCCGGCCGGTCTGCTGCCGATGCTCAGCGCGTTCGTCGGCACCTTGCTGCTGCTGTCGGTCAACGACCTGGCCACCGGGTCGGTGGGCGGGGAACGACTGATCAGCCACGGCTTCCTGGTGGTCGGCTACCTGATCACCGTGCTGCTGTCCCGGCCCGGTCTGCGCCCCGGCGGGCCGGCACCGCAGCGGCAGCCGACGCCGTCCCGCTGGCGGTTCGGGGCCGACGAGGTGGAGCGACCCCTGCGGGTGGTACGCCCCGAGTCGTATCCGGCGCAGGCCGCCGACCGTTTCGCCGCCCCGGCTGCGCGTACCGGCCAGGCCAGGCGTGCCGGTCGGGCCGCCTGATCCCGCGACCGTGCGCGCCGGTGACTAGGCGCGAGGATCGGCCGGGCGCACCGGCTCGCCGGCAGCGATGACCTGCGGGACGACCTGTTCGACGATGGTCAGCAGGGTCGTCGTGAGCAGCAGGTGCACCTGGGCGCGGGTCAGCGCGCCACGCTGGAGCCATTCGCGGGCGGTCGACGTGGCCAACCCGCAGTACGCCCGGACCATGCCGCGAAGCTCCTCGTGGTGCACGGCCTGACCAGCCAGCCCGACGGCGACGAGCATCCGGTCAGCGGCCACCTCCTCGGCCTCGGCGAGCACCCGCTCCACGTCGGCGTCACCACCCATCCCCCGGGCGGTTACCGCCGCCAGCCACGAGGTGCTGTGCCGGGACACCACGTCGAGGAACCACGAGACGCTCGCGTCGACCCGCGTCCGCAGGTCACCCTTGGGCAGCCGTTCGAGGGCGACCTCCGGGATGGTCACCATGACCCGGACGACCTCCAGATAGAGGTCCTTCTTGGTGCCGAAGTAGTGGTTGACCAGCCCTCGGGCGACGCCCGCCTCCCGGGCGACGTCGGTGGTCGACACGTCCGCGTACGGCCGCTCGCCGAACAGCCGGACCGCGCAGGCCAGGATCTGCCCGCGCCGGGCGTCCGGCTCCAACCGGCGGCGGCGAGGGGCGGTCTCGACACTCATCTGCCCGACCCTAGCGGCAGCTCCGGGCCAGCCGCCGCTCATCACCTCGGTCACGCGGGATGATCGGCTCGTGCGGCCCTTCACGGGCAATAAACCAATCGTCTAGAGTGCCGCTTTAGCGTCTGCAACGCCCCATCCTGGTGATGTGTCCGAAGGGCCTGCCAGGGCACCAAGGCTCAGGCTGACGGCTCGGCATGCCGGCTGGCGCCTGAGGCATCGAGCAAGGGAGCAGCATTTTGGTTTCTCGACGTCGAGTCCTCTCCGGCGCGGCCGGCGCGGCGGTTGGCCTCTCGGCCGCTGGCACGTTCGCCGGGTCCGCGACGGCGGCGCCGTCCACCTCCACCGAAGTGACGTCGCCGCTGGCCGCCCCGCGCGGTCGCCTGATGAGCAGGACGGTGGTGACCTCACCGGCCATCCCGCTGACCCATCTCTCCATCAAGCACGGCGGCCCCTCGGCGGCGGTTCGACTCCGCACCGGCAAGGGGTGGAGCGACTGGCTGGAGCTGAACGCGTGTCAGAACGGCCGGGACGGAGCCCTGGCAGCGGCCCGCTCCAACGTCGTGGTCGCCAACGGCGCCACCGCGTACGAAGTCCAGGTCGCCGACGGTTCCGACGCCACCGTGTCCGAACTGAACATGGTCGACGGGCCCCGGCGGAGGATCCCGAACCCGCAGACGAACAGTCTTCCGGTGCCGCGAGGTGGCCGGCAGCCGACCTACCTGCCCCGCGCACGGTGGGGTGCTGACGAGTCGCTCCGCTTCGCCGACGACGGCAGCGAGCGGTTTCCGACCGAGTTCTTCCCGGTGCAGACGCTGACGGTCCACCACAGCGGGGTGTACGAACACAACGAGGACCCGGATCCGGCGGCGACGGTCCGTGCCATCTACTACGACCAGTGCATCCTGCAGGAATTCGGTGACATCGGCTACCACCTGCTGATCGACGAGGCGGGGCGGATCTACGAGGGTCGCTACTCCGACCCGGGAGGCCTCCCGGTGTACGGCCCGAGCGCCGGCACCGACGGCCGGCCGCTCATGGTCAACGCGGCGCACGTGGGTGGCTACAACGCGGGCAACATCGGCATCTGCCTGTTGGGCCGGTTCACGTCCCGCCAGCCCAGCGCCGCGGCACACCGGTCGTTGGTGTTCGTCCTGGCGGGCCTCGCCGCCACGGGTCGACTCGCCCCCGGTGCCAAGACCAACTACGTCAACCCGATCAGCGGGGCGAGTGGCACGGTCAACGTCATCTCCGGTCACCGGGACTGGGCGACCATCGGGGCCGGTCCGACCGAGTGCCCCGGCGACGCCTTCCACCCCTACCTCGGCGCTCTTCGCCAGGAGGTCGCGGTGATGCTGTCGCAGTTCCCGACTCCTCCGAGGCGCTCTCGATAGGTCGACACACCCCCGCGACAGGTCGACCCCTCGCCCCACCGTCTCCACCGCCCCCCGGTGGAGACGGTGGGGCCCGCGCTCATCCAGCGCGCCGGTAGCTTGAGCTCACCATGAAGGCGGGGTGTCCAGCTCGAGCGGATGGCCCGACTCCACGAAACCGGGAGTCGATCACGGCGAGGGCTGCTCACGGCTTATTGACATGCCGCCAACAGGGCGCGAGGGTGGTGCACATGCCCACGCCCGACGGCTCCCCCTCGCCCTGGCGCGAACCGGAACACGACGACCTCGCCGACCTGGCCCGCACCTTCTTCACCAAGGAGGTGCTGCCGCACACCGAACGCCTGCTGGCGCAGGGCCACCCGGATCGCGAGCACTACCGTCGCGCCGGCGAGCTGGGGCTGCTCGGCCTGTCCGTCCCGGAGGAGTACGGCGGCGGAGGCGGTGGCTTCACCCACGAGGCCGTCCTGCTGCACGAGCAGGCGTACACCGGGGAGAGCAGCCTCGGGCTGGCCGTCCACAGTGGCATCGTCACCGGCTACCTGGTGGCGTACGGCAGCGAAGAGCAGAAGCGGCGGTGGCTACCCGGCCTGTGCAGCGGTGAGCTGGTCGGCGCGATCGCGATGACCGAGCCGGACGGCGGCTCGGACCTGCAGGCCATGCGCACCCGGGCGGTCCGCGACGGCGACGACTACGTGGTCACCGGCGCGAAGACGTTCATCACCAACGGCGGACTGGCCGATCTGATCCTCGTGGCGGTGAAGACCGACCCGGAGCAGCGGGCGGCCGGCGTCTCGCTGCTGGTCTGCGAGGTCGGTGGCGACCCGGAGGGCTTCCGCCGGGGCCGGCTGCTGTCCAAGATCGGGCTGCACGCCAACGACACCGCCGAGTTGTTCTTCGACGAGTTCCGGGTGCCGGCGGCCAACCTGCTCGGGGGCGCCGAGGGGTTGGGCTTCATCCAGCTCATGCAGCAGCTTCCGCAGGAACGCCTCGTGATCGGCGTCGGCGCGGTCGCCGCCATGGAACGCGCCGTCGAGCTGACCGTCGCGTACGCCAAGGAGCGCAGCGCCTTCGGCAAGACGCTGATGGGTCACCAGAACACCCGGATGGTGCTCGCCGAGTGTGCCACCCGCGCCCGGGTCAGCCGGGTCTTCCTGGACGACTGCATCGTCCGGCACAGCCGTGGCGAGCTGGACGTTTCCACCGCCGCGATGGCGAAGTCCTGGCTCACCGACGGGCAGTGCGAGGTCATCGACCGGTGCCTGCAGATCTTCGGCGGCTACGGCTACACGACGGAGTACCCGATCGCCCGGATGTACGCCGACGCGCGCGTCCAGAAGATCTACGGCGGCACCAACGAGATCATGAAGGAGCTGATCGCCCGTGCCCTCTGAGGCGTACGTCTATGACGCGGTCCGCACCCCGCGCGGACGCGGCCGGGACACCGGCGCGCTGCACGGGGTCAAGCCGATCTCGCTGGTGGTCGGCCTGATCGACGCGTTGCGTGAGCGCAACCCCGGCCTGGACGTCGGCCGGCTGGAGGACCTGCTGCTCGGCATCGTCACCCCGGTCGGCGAGCAGGGCGGTGACCTGGCCCGCGCCGCCGCCCTGCTGGCCGGCCTGCCCGATCAGGTGGGTGGGGTGCAGCTCAACCGGTTCTGCGCGTCCGGGCTGGAGGCGGTCAACGCGGCCGCCGCGCGGATCCGCTCCGGCTGGGAGCACCTGCTGCTGGCCGGCGGGGTGGAGTCGATGTCCCGGGTGCCGATGGGCTCCGACGGCGCGGCCTGGGCCACCGACCCGCAGACCGCGCTGGCCACGTCGTTCGTGCCGCAGGGGGTCAGCGCGGACCTGATCGCCACCCTGGAGGGCTTCAGCCGCGACGACGTGGACGGCTATGCGCTGCGGTCGCAGGAGCGGGCCGCCAAGGCGTGGGCCGGCGGGCACTTCGCCCGGTCGGTGGTGCCGGTCCGTGACGCCAACGGGTTGGACATCCTCACCGTCGACGAGCACCCGCGCCCGGAGACCACCCGGGAGGCTTTGGCCCGGCTCACCCCGTCGTTCGCCACGATGGGCGAGGCGGCCGGCTTCGACGCGGTGGCGTTGCAGAAGTTCCACTGGCTGGAGGCCATCGAGCACGTCCACCACGCCGGCAACTCGTCCGGCATCGTGGACGGCGCGGCGCTGGTGCTGATCGGCTCGGAGGAGGTCGGTCGGGATCTCGGCCTCACCCCGCGCGCCCGGATCGTCGGCGCGGCGGTCACCGGCGCCGACCCGACCCTCATGCTGACCGGCCCGATCCCGGCCACCCACAAGGCGCTCGCCGTCGCCGGGCTGACCCTCGACGACATCGACCTGTTCGAGATCAACGAGGCGTTCGCCGCGGTGGTGCTCAAGTACGTCCGCGATCTGGGCCTCGACCCGGACCGGGTGAACGTCAACGGCGGCGCGATCGCCCTCGGCCACCCGCTCGGCGCCACCGGAGCGATGCTGCTCGGCACGGCGTTGGACGAGTTGGAACGCCGCGACCTGCGCCGCGCCGTCGTGACCCTGTGCATCGGCGGCGGCATGGGCGTCGCCACCGTTCTCGAGCGCTGCTGACCGGGGGTAAGACCGATGACCGACACCATCCGGTACGACCGTGGCGCCGACGGCATCGTCACGCTCACCCTGGACGACCCGACCCAGTCCGCCAACACCATGAACCGGGCGTACGCCGCCTCGATGTGCGCCGTCCTCGACCGGCTGGCCGCCCAGTTGCCGGCCTTCCCGGCCACCCTGCGCAAACAGCTCAAGGGTGCCCGGCTGCCCGCGCCCGAGGCGATCCTCGCCACCGCCGTCGAGGGCGCGCAGGTCGACGTGGAGACCGCGTTCACCGTGGAGACCCGGCACCTGATCGGTCTGCTCACCGGGCAGGTCGCCAAGAACATGATCGGGGCGTTCTTCTTCGACCTGAAGGCCGTCAACGGTGGTGCGGCCCGACCGTCCGGCGTGGACGTGGCGCCGGTGCGCCGGGTGGCGGTGCTCGGCGCCGGCATGATGGGCGCCGGCATCGCGTACGCCTGCGCCAGCGCCGGTCTGGAGGTGGTGGTGCGGGACGTCTCGCCGGAGGCGGCGGGGCGGGCCCGGGAGCACGCCGAACGGCTGCTGGCCCGCGCGGTCCGCAAGGGCCGCGCCACCGAGGCGGACGCCCGCGCCGTACTGGACCGGATCACCACCACCGACCAGGTGGACGCCCTCACCGGCTGCGACGCGGTCATCGAGGCGGTCTTCGAGGACCCGGCACTGAAGAAGGCGGTCTTCGCCGAGGTGTTGCCGATGCTGGCACCCGACGCGTTGCTCGCCTCCAACACCTCCACCCTGCCGATCACCGGGCTGGCCGAGGGCGTGGACCGTCCGGCCGACTTCATCGGCATGCACTTCTTCTCCCCGGTGGACCGGATGCCGCTGCTGGAGATCGTGGTCGGCGACCGGACCGGCGACGAGGCGCTGGCCCGTGCGTTCGACCTGGCCCGGCGGATCGGCAAGACCCCGATCGTGGTCAACGACGGCCGGGGCTTCTTCACCAGCCGGGTCATCGGCCGGTTCATCGACGAGGCGGTCGGCATGGTCGTCGAGGGCGTACCGGCCGCGTCGGTGGAACAGGCCGCGTTGCAGGCCGGCTACCCGACCGGGCCCCTCGCGCTGGCCGACGAGGTGAGCCTCACCCTGATCCAGCGGATCCGCCGCCAGTTCGAGGCGGCCAGCGAGGAGTACCTGCCACTGCCCGCACACCGGCTCGTCGACGAGTTGGTCGACGCGTACGACCGGCCGGGCCGCGCCGCCGGACGCGGCTTCTACTCCTACGACGACGGCACCCGGGGCCGGTTGTGGCCCGGCCTCGCCGACCTGGTCACCGACGCCGGCCGTGCCGTGCCGTTCACCGACCTCCAGGAGCGGATGCTCTTCGCCGAGGCGCTGGACGCGCTGCGCTGCCTCGACGAGGGAGTGCTGCGCACCGAGACCGACGCCAACATCGGTTCGATCTTCGGCATCGGCTTCCCGGCCTGGACGGGCGGGGTGATCCGCTACGTGCGGCAGTACGCGGGCGGGCCGGCCGGTTTCGCGGCACGGGCGGCCGAACTGGCGCAACGCTACGGCGAGCGGTTCACACCGCCGGACGATTTGGTCGACCGGCTCGCCGCCTCGGCCGGCCGCCCCGCCGAGTCGGTGGGCACCGCGTGACGCCGGCACGCGGCGGGCCGCTCGCCGGGGTGCGGGTGGTCGAGTTGGCCAGCCTCGCGCCGGCGCCGTTCGGCTGCATGGTGCTCGCCGACCTCGGCGCGGACGTGGTGCGGGTCGACCGGCCCGGCGCCCCGGGAGCCGGCCGGCTGGCCGCGCCGACCGACGGGCCGTTGCAGCGCGGCCGGCGGGTCACCACGCTGGATCTGAAGTCCCCGGACGGCGTGGCGGACCTGCTGCGCCTCGCCGAGCGGGCGGACGTGCTGGTCGAGGCGTACCGGCCGGGGGTCGCCGAGCGGCTCGGCTTCGGCCCGCAGGTGTGCCAGGACCGCAACCCCGGACTGGTGTACGCGCGGATGACCGGCTGGGGTCAGGACGGCCCGCTGGCGAGCCGCGCCGGACACGACATCGACTACATCGCGGTGGCCGGGGCGTTGGAGCCGCTCGGACGGGCCGGCGAGCGCCCGTACGCGCCGATGAACCTGCTCGGCGACTTCGGTGGCGGCGGCATGCTGCTGGCCGTGGGAGTGCTGGCCGCGCTGCTGGAACGGGAACGCTCCGGCGTCGGCCAGGTGGTCGACGCGGCCATGGTGGACGGGTCGGCGCTGCTCACCTCGTTCCTGCACGGGCTCATGGGCGGTGGCCTGTGGGCGGCGCCGCGCGGGCGCAACATGTTCGACGGTGGGGCGCCGTTCTACGACACGTACGCCACCTCGGACGGTGGATTCATGGCCGTCGGCGCGATGGAACCGGCCTTCTACGCCGTTCTCCTCGACGGCCTCGGCCTCGCCGACGACCCGGACCTGCCCGCCCAGTACGACCCGAGCGGCTGGGACGAGCTGCGCCGACGGTTCACCGAACGGTTCGCCGAGCGGACCCGGGACGAGTGGACGGCGGTCTTCACCGACCTGGACGCCTGCGTCGCCCCGGTACTCGCCCCCGGCGAGGCGCACCAACACCCGCACAACACCGCCCGAGGCACCTTCGTCGAGGTGGACGGCCAGATCCAACCGGCCCCGGCCCCCCGCTTCAACCGCACACCAG
>NZ_WBKR01000230.1 GCF_008868155.1 Micromonospora sp. ALFpr18c | reverse complement strand
GGCCCTGGTCAGCGTGACCGACTTCGTCGCCGCCCAAGCCGTCACTGCGCTCGCCCAGCCCGGTGACGGCGCCAGGCGCGCCTACCTGCTGGTGGGTCTCCTGCACTGCGGGCAGTGCGGACGGAGCATGGAATCCCAGTGGAGCCACGGCAACCCGTGCTACCGGTGCCGGCACGGCCACACCAGCGCCCAGAACCCTGCCACACGCCCGGCCGCGAATTTGCACCTGCGCGAAGACGTCATCGTCGCCCACGCCCTCACAAAGATAGGCCAGATCGGCAGCGCCGATCCCAAGATCCGACTGGAACTCGCGCACCTTCAGCGATCCACCGAACCGCAGGACCTCGCCCGATTCCTCCGCGACCACTCGATCACGATCATCTGCCATCAGAGCAGCATCGCCCTGGAACTCGACGAGACGATGTTGGAGATCAACCGCACCGATAGAACGACGGTCAGCGCGCTGGCGCGGGTCCCACGCCAGCGCGCTCCGACAGCCCGCAACAAGCAAATCAATCGCTGACCTTGAATGCTTCGCAGGGGTTTGCGTGTCCGACAGGAAGGTCTTCTCGACGGTGATCGCTGGCAGGTCGGTTGACCTCGCGGCCGTGCCGGGTCAGCCCATCGGGGCGGCCTGCGTGTCTGGTGTGATGTACCGGTGAGGGTGCAGGGCGACAGCGAGTTGACGGTGCTGGTGGATCGGTTGCGGCGGGATCGTCGCCGTGACCCGTACTCCGGCCGGGACTCCTACTCGCGCACGGCGCGTGAGGTCGCCGACCGCTGCGAAAAGTTGATCGACGTGGGTGAGGCGTCGGTCGCGGTGCCGTTGCTGCGCAAGGCGGTCGATCGGATGACGGGCGCCCTGATGTACATGGACAGCTCCTCTGGCGTGCTCGGCAACGACCTGGCGTACCTGATGGAGGTCTACGCCCGGGCGTGTCGGGCCGCGCCGCCTCGGCCGGCAGGGTTGGCGGCGTGGCTGGTGAAGCTGGTGTGCGACGGCCCGGGCTGGCCGGACGTGGTGCTGCGCGAGTGGGCTCCGGCCCTGGGGCCGAAGGGCCTTGCCGAGGTCGCGCGATTGGTCGACGAGCGTGCCGCAGAGACCGAGCCCGATGACTGGCATCGGCAATGGGCGGTGCGGTACCTGCGGGAGCAGATCGCTGAGGTCTCCGGCGACGTGGACCGCCACGTACAGGTCCTGGCGGAGCGTCTGGTCAGCGCAGACCAGTACGGACGGATCGTCACGGTACTGGGGCAGGCGCAGCGCCCCACCGAGGCGATCGACTGGGCCCGACGCGGACTCGCCGCTCACCCGTCGGGTTATCAGGCCGTGGCGCTACGTGACCTACTCGTACAGCTGTTGATCGAGACCGGTGAACCGGAGGCGGCGGTGGCCGAGCGCCGGACGGCGTTCGATGTCCAACCGACGATCGACAACTTCCGGTCGCTGCTGGCCACGGTGGCCGAGACCGATCAGGACGCCGCGCACACCGAACGGGCGTTGACGGTGGTACGCGAGCGTGCCGCAGGGCAGGCGGGATACCTTCTCCACCTGATCGACGTGCTGATCCTCGCCGGTCGTGACAACGAGGCCTGGCGCACCGGGCTCGCGCGCTGGAACGAGATGCCCGCTCGGCAGCGCGTCGAACTGGTGGAGTTGCGGCGGCGCACCCACCCGGCCGAGGTACGCGAGCCCTACCAGGCACTCATCGACGCCCAACTGCTGGACTCCTACGACAAACGCCGCTACGACAAGGCGATCACGCTGCTGTCCCGCCTGCGCGAAGCGTGCGCGGCCACCGGCGAGAGCAGCCGATTCGACGCGTACTTGGAGGCGTTGCGCGCAGCACACCGCCGCCGGCCGACGTTCCTGGCCAAGCTCGACGCCGCCCGCTTCCAGTCCGGCCGATAGGGTGTGCCTGTGGCGGTCCGCATCGACGTTGAGGCGTTTCATGATTCGATCCCCACTGCCGTGGGCGAGACAGCGGCGCGGCTACTGACCGACGGCAGCGTCGGTGAGCTGGAGCCCGCCGGCGGCGGTGTCCAGGCCCTGGTACGCGAGCACGACGCCACCTTCCAGCCCTGGGTGGGCATCGTCGACGGGATCTTCACCGGGGACTGCGATTGCGGGATCAGCGGAGACGACCTGTGCGCACACGCGGTCGCGACCGCGTTGACCGCGTTCCACGCGGGCGCCACCTTCTCCGGCGCCGCCACCCCGCCCGGCGCCGCTCCCGGCGCGCCCGAACACGCCCGCTACCTTCAAGCCGTGCAGCGGCTGTCGCCCCGCCAACTCGCCGAACTGGTGGCGGGGCACGCGGCCCGGGACCGCCTCTTCGCCACCCTGCTGCTGAGCGAGGCCGGCATGCTCGACGCCGCCAACACCTCCGGCCTCGCCGACTTCCGCACTGCGGTCCGGGACGCGTCGACCGTGACCGCCAGCAGCAAGTGGCAGATCTCCGACGTGGAAACCACGGGGCACCGCCTGGCCGGCGAAGTCGAGATCCTCTGCGCCCACCCCGCGACCCCTGCCGCGCTCGACCTGGTCGAGGAAGCAATCCTCGTCTGGGACGACCTGTCCGGTCATCTCCGCGACGCCTACCACATCACCCGCACCGAACCGCAGGTGATCGCCGAGCCGCTCGTAGGCGCGCACCGTGACCTGTGCGAACGCCTCGACCTCCCCTCGGACGAGATCGCCCAGCGACTCAACCGGCTCCTTGCACGCTGCCACTACGACACCGTGGACGTCGACATCTACGCCGATCTCCTCGCTGAGCACGCCGTAGGAATGGCTGGTACGGCCGGTTGCTGATCATCGCGCGCGGAGGTAACGCCGCGCGATGCTTGTGCCGCCCGCCGCAGGACAGGGCAACGCCGCCCGGCAAGCACCAGCGGCGGGGCTACTGCCGACCCCTACAGGTCGATCGTTGTTTGGTGGTAGTGGCTTGACCAACCGGAGTCGTTAAAGCCCTGGTAGCTGAGCTTGACCGGGAGGAACAGGCGTAGACAAAGTGTCCTCAGTCGATTGCTTGGGTTTCGACGGCCACAGTGGAGCCAGTGGCTGTCTTACGGACGTAGAGGCGGGATGGAATCCGCCGACGTAGTTCCGCGACGTGGCTGACCAGTCCGACGGTACGGCCACCTGAGCGCAGGCCGTCGAGGGCGTCGAGTACCTGGTCGAGCGCCTCTTGGTCGAGAGTCCCGAAGCCTTCGTCGACGAAGAGGCTGCCGAGTTGGGTGCCGCCAGCCTCAGCCAGGACGACATCGCTGAGGCCGAGCGCCAGGCACAGCGAGACCAGAAAGGTTTCCCCGCCGGAGAGGGTGGCCGGGCGGCGTTCCTGGCCGGTCCAGGCGTCGACGACGGACAAGCCGAGCCCATTGCGGCCGGCGCGGCGGCCGGTGTCCGACTCGGTGACATGGCGCAGCAGGTAGCGGTTGTGGGTAACCTGCCCGAGTCGGGTGTTCGCCGCCGTGACGACGTGCCGGAACCGGTGGGTCAGCACATAGGTGGAGAGGGTCATCCGGGTACCGCTGTCGCTGCTCTTGCCCTCGACGAGTTGGGCGAGGCGGTTGGCGATCTCGTACTCGGCGCGGATAGGTCTCCACTGAGCGAGGGCGTTGACCAGATCCGGGCCCAGCTGCTTCAGCCGGTCGTGTTGCTCGACGGCGAGGCCATGCTGGGCGTGCAGCTCCGTGGCCCGCAGTCGGGCGGCTTGGTAGGTCTGTTCGCTGCCCTCAACGTCCGGTGATGGTTGGTGTGCGGCGGCGAGCAGGGTGGGGTCCTGTGCTCGTCCTGCGGCCTGGTGGTACTCGCCGTCGAAAGCGTCGATACGCTCCTGCAGGTCGACGATCTCGGGGTCGGTCAGGGCTGCGGCCCGCGCTGCCACGGTGTCGGCGAACTCCGACAGGTGCAGGTGGTGCTGCGCCTCCCGGTGGGCGTCGGCGAGTTCCCTTCCTGCCTGTAGCCACTGCCCCAGGTTGGTCGCTGCGGTCCTGACCTCGGCGATTTCCCCGGTCAGGCGGGTCACCCGCACCCGCAGGGTCTTGTCCTGGCCGCGGACGGCGTCGATGGTCTCGTCGAGTTCGGTGATCTGCGCGGTCAGGGCGGCCTGCTGGGCGTTCGCCACCGCTTCGTCGCGGCCGATGTCGGCGGCTTCGCGGTGCTGATCGGCCAGCATCACGTCGAGGGTTTCCAGGTGGGCGCCGAGTTCGTCGGCCAGTTTCGTCGCCTCAGTCGCCGCCCGCACCGCCTTGCGTGCCTCGGTGACCGTCGACTTCGCATGGGCTGCGGTCAGGTCACCGACCGTCTCGGTGACTTCGTTGAGCTGGGCGTTGATGCGCTCGACGGTGATCTCGGCGCTGCGACGTTCGTCGAGCAGTTCGCCCGCCTCCGTCTTGGCGTGGTCCTCGTCGGCGGCGGAGACGGCGTCGGCGGCTGCCTGCGCGGGTCCGGGGTGTTCCGGGGAGCCACAGACCCCGCAGGGCTGACCGGGCCGCAGTTCACCCGCGAGCTCCGCGGCCATGCCGGCCAGCCGACGCTGCCGTACGTCGAGGTGCCGGGCCTCGGCGGCTTGGTGGCGGTCGACGGCAGTACGCCGTTCCTCCTCGGCGGTCGCAAGCTGCGCGGTGAGGTCGTCGCGGCGCTTGCACGCCTTGGCCTGCTTCTGCGCCTCGTCCAGCCGCAGCTCGGCGGCCTCCCGGTCGGCGGCCACCGCCAGGGCCTGCTCGCGCCGGCCAGTGATTTCGGCATGCTCGACCGGCAGCTCGACCAGGCGGGCGTTGACCTTCTCGCTCCGGCTGGCCAGATCTTCGAGCTTCTTGCCGACCGCCGTCCGCTGCCCTCGCAGCGTGGTCCGTCGCGCCTCGCTGTCGATCGCGGCCTCGGCGGCACGCAGCTGCGTGGTGCGGGTCTGTTCCGCCCGGGTCAGCGCGTCGACGTCGAGGTCGGCCACGTCGACGGCCTCCCCGCCGTCCCGGACAGTCAGCGCGATACGGTCCGGCAGCACCGCCACGTCAGCGGGCAGCGAGGCGAGGTGTTCGATCGTCGTGCGGCGGAGCAGGTCGAGGTCGGTGTGCCGCCGGTCGACCTGGTCGAGGTACGGCTTCAGCGTCGCTGCCGCGCGGGCGGAGTCGAGCTGGCGCTTCCAGCGGTCACGCTCCGGCTTGCGTGTCGTCAGCTCATCGCGCTGCTGCACCGCCGCCTGGTACTCCCGTTGCTGCCCGGCGAGGGTCGCGGCGGCCTGCCGAACCTGGTCGAGGCGCTGCTCCTCCGCCGTACCCACGGCCATGTTCTGGGCCAGGGCCTCCACCAGGTCAGCGGCCCGGTTTCGGTGCACGGCGGCCCAGGCGTCCAGCTCACTCAAGGTGTCAGGCTTGTCGAGATCGGCGGGCACCTCGACCTTGACCACCTCGGCGAAGCGCTGCGTCAGGTCGCGGATCGTGCCGAGGGCCGCGCGTTCCTGCTGGCCGAGTTGCGTCCGGTGCTCCGCCAGCCATCCCTCGGCGCGGGTGAAGATCTCGATGTCGAAGAGGCGCCGCAGGAGCCCCTGCCGGTCGTCGGCAGACGCCTGCAGGAACCTGGCGAACCCGCCCTGGGGCAGCAGGACCACCTGGCAGAACTGCTGGACCTCAAGGCCGGTCTCCGCCCTGATCAGGTCGGCGGCTTCCCGGTGGTCCCTGGTGACGAACTCGGTCCGGTCCGGGAGCTGTTCGACGATCTCGACAAGGGCCTGTTGCCGGGTGGTCCCGCTGCCGCGTCTACGGGGACGCATCCACTCCGGGCTGCGGCTGATCAACAGCCGTCGGTTGGTCAGGGTGACGTCCAGTTCGACCCGGGGGCCGACACCAACGGTGGCATGCTGCGAGTGCAGCGACTTGGCATCGTCCCGGAAACCGGGCACGGACCCGTACAGGGCGAAGCAGATCCCGTCCAGGATCGTGGTCTTCCCCGCGCCGGTATCCCCGTGGATCAGGAACAGGCCGTCGGCCGTGAGCGCCTCGAAGTCCACGCTCACCGTGTGAGGAAACGGCCCGAAGGCGGTCATGGTCAGCCGGTGCAGTCGCATCAGCGGGTCACCTCCACCCGGCGCAGCTCGTCGAAGGTCCGCTGCAGCAGCGCGACCTCGTCGTTGTCCGCCGGCCGACCACGCACCTCGGTCACGAAGTCCAGCGCCACCTCCACCGGTGACAGCCGATCCAGATCGGCGAGATCCCGGCCGCCCACCTCGACGGCCAGGCTCGGCACCACGAGCTTCAGCAGATGTGGGAACCGACGCTTGAGCCGCTCGTGCGGCGACAACGGACGCACCGCATCGGTCAACGTCGCCTCGACCCAACACTGCTCATACGCGCTGTAGGCAGGGCTGTTCAACAATTCCTCCACGGTGCCGGTGAGCCGGGCCATCCGCCTCGGCACCGGAGCAGGAACCTCCTCCACACCGCGCAGCCCGTCGACACCAAAATCCACCAGATAGGACGACTTGACGTGCGCGGCCTCGGAAAAGCTGAACGCCAGCGGTGAACCGCTGTACCGCAACCCGTCGGCCAGACGCTGACGCCCGTGCAAGTGACCCAACGCCACATAGTCGACGCCCTCGAACACCGCACCGGGCACATGCTGCACCCCACCCACGCTGATGTCCCGCTCAGTGTCACAACCCTGACCGCCGGACACGAAGGCGTGCGCCATGACGACGGACCGATAGCCGGGACGAAGGGCCAGATCCGACCGAACCCTACCCATCGCGGCACGCAGCGCCGCCGCGTGACTCCGGTCCTCGACCCCCCAGGCGGCCACCGCCGACGCCGGTTCGAGGAACGGCACCGGGTAGCAAGCGACCCTCGCGTCCTCGTCCTCCAGCAGCACCGGCGTACCCACCGCACCCGTGCCCACCCGCACGTGCACACCGGCCCGCTCCAGCAACCGGGAACTGACACTCAACCGCGCCGGCGAATCATGGTTCCCGGCGATGACGACCACCTGGGTTCCCGCCTCCAGCACGAGCCGGGTCTGCGCCTGATCCCACAGACCGACCGCGTCCGGCGGCGGCACCGCCCGGTCGTAGAGATCACCCGCGATGAGCACCGCATCGACCCGCTCGCTCCGAGCGACCTCGACGAGGTGGTCGATGAACGCCTGATGCGCGTCGTGCAGGCTGAGGCCGTGCAGATGGCGGCCCAGATGCCAGTCCGAGGTGTGAAGAAAACGCACGAGCCGAGACGCTAGAACATCCATTGACCGCAGCACATCACCCCAGCCGACCACACTTCCGGACGAAGATCGGGTGTGTCCCGGCAGTCCGTACGGGAAACCTTTGCTATGGCATGGCTGGAGGACCGGCGGGGCGGCCCTCTTGGCACCGTCGGCGCCACTGGCCTTCGAGGGCCCCGTGCCATACCGCCACAGCCGACCGGTCGCACTGTCTCACACTTCGGCGGGGACACCTCGGGTGAAGGGTCGCCCGGTGTAGACCGTGCGGTGAGCTACCCCCACTTCGGTGGAGAGAGGACTCCACCAAGTTCGGGCGGGGATACCGACACACGGCCGACACTGGCACCGCGCCAGGCGAGTAATAGCCTTGACCCCTCGTCCGCGCCGACGGGTGTGGTGAGTGGCCGAGTCCAACAAACCACTACATCGTTGTCCATCCATACCGAGGGCTGACCGTAAGCCTCGGTGTGGGAGGTCCTGATGCAGTACACGCCGGAACTCGACGGCCCTGACCTGCTCGGCTGGTGGATACGGCAGCCGCCCCGGCGGGGCCGCCCCCGGACGCGGTACCAGGCAACATCAAAGCCGCTGGGTATCCCGTTCGCGTTCTACGGCCGGATGTCGACGCGGGAGTTCCAGGACCGGTTGTCGTCGGCGCGGTGGCAACGCGACTTCGCCGAGGACGTGATCGACGGCCGGGGCGTAATCGTCGCCGAGTTCTTCGACGTCGGCGAGTCCCGTCAGGTGCCCTGGACGCGTCGCCCGCAAGCCGCACGACTACTGGCAGCTCTCGCGGACCCTGGCCGGGGGTTCGACGCGGTTGTCGTGGGCGAGTTCGAGCGAGCGTTCTACGGCAACCAGTTCCGCGACCTCGCGCCGCTGTTCAACCTGTACGGCGTGCAGCTGTGGCTGCCCGAACTCAACGGACCGGTCGACGCCAGCAACGAGTTCCACCTGTCGCTGCTGGCCCTGCTCGGCGTGCACTCGAAACGAGAGGTCCAACGCGCCCGGTTCCGGGCCAAGGCGGCGATGCGCGCCCAGGTGGTCGAGCAAGGCCGTCATCTCGGTGGCCGACCGCCCTACGGCTACCGGCTGGCCGACGCGGGCCCGCACCCGAACCGGGCACACGCCAAATGGGGACGCGTGGCCCACCGGCTGGAACCTGACCCGTCCACTGCACCGCATGTGCAGTGGATGTTCGACCAGCGCCTCGCCGGCCGCAGCGTCGCCGGAATCACCCGCGAGCTCAACGATCGGCATGTGCCCTGCCCGTCCCGCGTCGATCCCGGCCGCAACCCGCACCGCAGCGGCACGGGATGGACGCTACGCACGGTGGCGGCGATCCTCGCCAACCCTCGCTATACCGGCCGGCAGGTCTGGAACCGGCAGCACACCGACCGCGGCCCACTCGACGCCGCCGATGATCTCCTCGGCCAGTCGGAGGCACGCCGCTGGAACCTGATGCAGCAATGGGTGATTTCCCGGGACATCGCGCATCCGCCGCTGGTCAGCGAGCACGACTTCGTCGCCGCCCAACAGGCCAACGCCCTGCCCGCACCGGCCGACGGCGCGAGCGGGCGCTACCTGCTCACCGGGCTGATCCGCTGCCAGGAATGCGGACGGATCCTCGACGCCCACTGGGTCAACAAGCACGCCGCCTACCGCTGCCGCCACGGCCACCGCACCGCCTCAACAGGTGACGGGCCCCGGCCGCGCAACGTCTACATCCACGAAGCCAACGCGATCGCACAACTCGCCGAGTGGCTCGGCGTCCCGGCCACCGACCCCCATGCCGTCACAGACGCACTACTCGAGCACGATCTGCACGTCACCTGCGCAATCGGCGGAACACTGACCATCACCGAGATCCCTGCCCGGGTGCCAGCGCACCGGGCATCCGCAGTCCCGCACCAGCGCCGAACAGCAGAAACCCCCACCGAAGCGCTTCACTGACCGTGAAGAACACGGCGAGTTCAGGCGGTCGTAGCATTTGATCTTGGTGGGTCGGTGGGACAGGATTCCCGCTGTGCGCAACATGTTGACCTTGACCGATCGTGAGGAGATCTCCCGTGGCCTGGCTGAGGGTCTGGAAT
>NZ_WBKR01000229.1 GCF_008868155.1 Micromonospora sp. ALFpr18c | reverse complement strand
GTCGTGCAGCGTCAAGAACTCCATGATCACCTTGAGGGCTTCACCCGCTTCATCCGCCTCCACAGAGGCCACTCACCCCACGAAATCCCTGTTCAGCGCCCCGCGCCGCGAGAACGCAACAGCCCTGTGGCGTCGCGGTAGTTATCACCGCGACGCCCTCTCTCCACAGCCTGTGGAGAACCCTGTGGAACGTATGTTCGACCGACGTGGCGCGACACCGGATGGACAGGGGTTGGCATACAGCTTCACCTCCGGACGCGAAGGTCGCCTCAAGCGTCCACCTGCACGTGGGCGCCCACCAGTCACAACGGGCAATACCAGCACGACGGACGGGCAGGCGATCCGGTAGCCTCAAAACGCGCGTGCGCCTAACAAGGCGCACTCGGGGCTGCTAGCTCAATGGCAGAGCTGCGGACTTTTAATCCGTAGGTTCAGGGTTCGAGTCCCTGGCGGCCCACTCTGAGCAGGCAATATAGACGGACGTTGAATTATGTTCGCCTATATGTTCAGACCAGGGCGACCAGGGTTGCGGCCTCGCCACCCGCAGCTTCCTGCACGACGCTGACGTGCTCATCATGGATGTTCCCTCGTCCGCCCTCGACCCTCGCGCCGAGGACGCCCTTCCAAGGCCATCCGCGACCGGCGGGGACGCGGCATCACCATCCTGATCACCCACCGACTGGCCAATGTCCGCCACGCCGACCCCCGCATGTACATCCCGCACCACGGCCGCCTCATCGAAGCCGGCACCCACGACCAGCTCATGGCTATCGGCGGCCGGCCGGCAGCATGCTCACCGAGCTGCGCGACATGCACCGCGCGGACGCTGTTGGCTGGGCTCGGCGGGACGACCGCAGTGTGGAGTGCGGGGGCGAGGGTGAGCAGTCGGGCGGTGAGCAACGGACCGTGGAGCAGGACGGCAAGGGCGGCGACGGCAGCGATCTCGGCTCCGGGGCGGACGGCCGCGACGGCCTGGGCACCAGACTCGCGGTCCGTGCCGCCTGTTCCGGTGCTCGTGTTCGCTGGGGCTGGTCGGCTACGGTCACAAGGCCGAGGTGGAGGCGCTGCTCGACGGGCTGGAGGGGGAGCATCCCGCGGTGCGGGTGGTGCGGCTGCGGCCGGGGCTGATCTTCCAGCGGGCCGCCGGTGTGGAGATCACCCGCTATTTTCTGGGTCCTCTCGCGCCGGTACGGCTGCTGCGCTTCGGCCGGATTCCGCTGGTGCCGACGAACCGCCGGCTGCGGATGCAGGCGGTGCACGCCGACGATGTGGCTGACGCGTACGCCAGGGCGGTTTTGGGTGATGCGCGCGGTGCCTTCAATCTCGCCGCGGACCCGGTGCTGACCCCGGAGCTGGTGGCCCGGCAATTCCACGGTTGGACGGTGCCGGTCGCGGCGCCGGTGCTGCGGGTCGCGGCGGCCCTGACCTGGCGGGCGCGGCTGCAACCGGTCGACGCGGGCTGGGTGGAGCTGGGCCTGAACGCGCCGCTGATGTCCAGTGAGCGGGCGGAGAGCGAGCTGGGTTGGGTGCCCCGGATCGACGCGCTCACCGCGCTCAAGGAACTCATCGTCGGCATGGCCGGCGGCGACCACACCGCGAGCCCGCCCTTGTCCGGCGCGCCCACCCTGCCGGGTCGCCCGGAGGGCCTCCTCGAAGCACGCCCCCCGGGCCAGGGAAATCCCTACTGAGGCTTGGTGCCGATGACTGTGGGGTTCTGGGCGCCCAGGAAGAAGATGCCGGGGTAGCCGCGGGTCTCGAACTTTCCGCTCGGGTTGCGGCGCAGGGTCGAGTTCTCGATCCGCATCGTGCCGGTGCGGTTGTTGCTCACGAAGAAGATCGCGCCGCCACCCTCGTTGGCCTTGTTGTTCTCGATGACGGTGCCGGCGATCCGTACGGTGAACTCGTTGCCGTCGCAGTAGATCGCGCCGCCGCTGCCGCCGCCGGGCGTGCCCGACTTGGCCGGGTTGGCGCCGCTGCCGATCGCCTCGTTGTTCTTCAGCACGCTGTTCAGTACCACCCACGACACGCCGATGCTGCTCAGCGCCCCGCCGTTGGAGCAAGAGCCGCCGTCGAAGGTGCTGCTGACCACGTACACCGGCTTGTTGTCGTACTGGCTGAGCACCCGGACGGCCGCGCCGCCCAGGTCGGGGCCGGTGCGGTCGCAGCGGTTGCGGACGAAGCGCGAGTTGACCACCTTCAACCGCCCGCCGCGTACGAAGATCGCGCCACCGCCGCCACCCTCGGCCTTGTCGCCGGTGGAGTTGCCGTCGGCGAAGGTCAGGTTCTGCACGGTGAGCTGCGGGTGGTCCTGGTTCTGGCAGTGCGAGGTGGTCCAGCCCTGGGCCTCGTCGCAGGTGTTCATGTAGAGGATGCGGCGCTGCCCCTGACCGCTGAGCGTGACCGTGCCGCCGCCGTCGAGGACGACCTTCGGCCCGTTGGCGTTGCGGACCTTCGCGGTGGCCGCCATCGTGATCGTCACCGGTGCCGGTCCACAGTTGAACGTGATGATGCCGCCGGCCGCGACGGCCTTCACGACCGCCGCGGAGGTGCAGCTCGCCGGCGTGCCGGTGCCGACGGTCCGGGTCGGCTTCGAGGTGTCCACCGCGCGTGCCTCGGCGGGCACGGTGGCCTTGCCGTTCGGATTGCCGGCCGCGAGCGCCTTCGCGGCGAGCTTCGGGCTCGCGCTGGCCCCGGGGCCGCCGAGGCCGTCGCGGCCCGCCGGTACGACGCCCTGGTCGCCGGTCGCCAGGGCCTGCGGCGAGGCGGGCGAGCCGGCCTCGAAGGCGGGCGCCGGATCGTCGGACGCGCAGGCGGGCAGGGTCGCGGTAGCGACACCGAGGACGAGCAGAGCGGCAAGCGACGTCATGCGCACCCCGTGATGCTAGGAGCCGTGACGGCGTCGCGACGAATCCGCCGTGCCGGTTTAATGCCTCGCTAAGGCTGGTCGGGTCACTCAGGCGTGGGAGAGTGCGAAGGCGGTCAGGAAACCGGCGACCGTGATGAGACCGACCAGCAGGTGGGCGTCCTCGAACGCCTCTGGGACCATGGTGTCGGTGATCATGGCGAGGATCGCCCCGGCGGCCAACGCCGTGATGCTGGCCAGCACCTCCGGCGGTGCGCCACCCAGCAGGGTGTTGCCGACCAGCGCCGCGACGCCGCTGATCAGCGCGATCCCCGTCCAGAGCAGGAACACGTACCGTCGGGTCCGGCCGGCCTGGCGCATGCCGGCCGCGCTGGACAGCCCCTCCGGGATGTTGCTGAGGAACACCGCCACCACCGTGACCAGGCTGACCGCGCCGCCGCTGAGCAGGCTGGCGCCGATCACCACCGATTCCGGTACGCCGTCGAGCAGCGCACCCACCGCGATCGCCGTGCCGGAGCCGGGCTTCTCACCCTCGGAGGGCTGGCGGGCGCCGGAGCGTTTCCGGTTACGGGCGCCGCGCCGGGCCAGAGCCACGTTGGCGAGGGTGTACGCGCTCGCGCCGCCGGCCGCACCGAGCACGGTGGGCAGCATCCCGCCCTGGTCGTGCGCGACCTCGATCAGCTCGTACGGCACCGCGGAGAGCAGCACCCCCGCGCCGAACGCCATGACCGACGCGATGAGCGTCTGCGGCACGCGCGCGAACCAGCCGACCGCCGCCCCGACCAACAGGGCCGACCCGGCCAGCAATCCCCATCCGCCCGCCTGCAACCACTCCGGCATTCCGGGGACCGTACCCGGTGGGGCACGGGCGGCAAACCGTGCTCAGAAGTCGGCGAACAGGTACGGCACTTCGCGCGGGAAGATGCTGCGCAGTTCGGCGGCCGCGTCCGGCGTCCAGCGACAGCAGCCGGGCCATCGGGGCGGACGAGCCGGGCCGGCCCGCCCGCGCCTCGACGCGCACGTCCAGGTCGGTGAGCCACAGCTCGGGCAGCTCGTCGGGCGGGACCTGGAGGCTGACCCGCTCGACCTGGTCGACGTGCCGGGCGAGGAACTGCAACAGCAACGTCCGGGCGAGCGGATCGGTGGCGAGCAGTTCGTTGCCGAGCAGGGTGCCGCCGTAGTCGTCGATCCGGTACGTGATCGCGCCGGTGACCGCGCCATCCACCCGGGCGGTGAGCAGCCAGTGTTCGTCCCGGTCGCGCAACCCGACCGCCCGGTAGTCGGGGAAGACCGAGAAGCCGTGCCGTTGCTCGAGGCAGCGCTCGGTGAACGCGCGCCACGTCGGGTAGCCGGCGGCGATCCGCTCCCAGCCCACCTCGCCGGGCAGCTCGGCGCGCAGCAGCGACCCCAGATCCGCCGGGGTGAAGGTGACCGTGCGCGGCTTGGGCAGCCCGACGTAGCCGAACCGGGCGTAGAAGCTGGGCCGGAACGGATAGAGGGCGCTGAGCGGACGCCCCTCGTCGCGCATCTCGTCGAGCAGCCGGTGCAGCAGCGTCCGGACATGCCCCTGCCGGCGGGCCAGCGGATGGGTGGCCACCCCGGCGACGCCGGCCATCGGCAGCACCACCCCGCGGAGGTTCTGCCGCATTCCAATGGCCGACACGACGGCCAGCGTGGCCCCGTCCTCCTCGATGGCGAGCGTCGTGTTGCCCTGGTGGTAGGGCAGGTAGTCGCGGAACTGCTCGATCCGGGCGGCACCGAGCGGCGACGACTCGAACGCGTACGCGGCCAGCGGGAAACCGGTGGTGAGACGGTCGTCGGCGGTCACCCGGCGGATGGTCATCCGCCCATCTCAACCCGCCGCGCAGGTCCCAGCAACCGAATTGACCGGATCAGCCGACGGGCAGGTGGCGCAGGTGCCGGCGGCGGCGCAGCCGGACACTCGCCACGGCGGCCACGCTGAG
The DNA here is from genome assembly GCF_008868155.1 of Micromonospora sp. ALFpr18c. GTDB lineage: Bacteria > Actinomycetota > Actinomycetes > Mycobacteriales > Micromonosporaceae > Micromonospora. Next base: position 4,618 of record NZ_WBKR01000229.1, on the reverse strand, counting down.
CACCAGCAGGGCGGTGACGGCGAACCCGTGCAGCACGCCCCGGGTGAGGTAACCCTCGTCGGTGTGATCCACCGACCAGGTGGCGATCTCCCGGCTCGACCAGAACGGCGTCAGCTTCGCGCCCGACCCGGCCGGGTCGATCAGCATCTGCACGGTCACCACGGTCAGCAGCAGCAGCGTTCCCTCCAACTCGCGGGGCAGCAGCGTGCCGATCAGCATCCCGAAGGGCGCCGCCACACCGACCGAGCAGAGCATCGCCGCGGCCAGGCCGCCGTACCGCAGGTCCGCGCCGTCGACCAGGGGAAGCAGGAAGAAGGGTACGGAGATGACGAGCCCCACCGCCCACAGGCCGAGCATCCGACCCAGGTAGAGGTGGTGTGGGCGGTAGCCGGCGAACCGCAACCTCGGCTCCAGCTCCCGGGCCGCCGTGGTGGCGAAGAGCGCGGCGGTGCTCACCGCCCAGCCCACGCCGAGCAGCAGCGACCGTACCGACTGCCCGAGGTAGGCGTCCCGCCGGATCAGGTAGAAGGTCAACGGCATCAACAACAACAGCAGGAGTACGCCCCGACGACGCAACAACTCCCGCAGGGTCATCTCGGCGACGGTGACGAGCCGGTTCACGGACGGCCTCCTCGGACGCCGGGCGCGATCCGCCCGGACGGTTGTGCTGGGGTCAGGTCGAGCACGGTGTCCACCCGGTCGAGCTGGTTGAGCAGGTGGGTCACCACGACGATCGCCGCGCCCTCGTCGCGCAGTCGGCTGAGCTGGTCCCAGAAGTTGACGTAGGTGCCCTGGTCGAAGCCCTGGTACGGCTCGTCGAGCAGCAGTACGTCCGGCTCACTGAGCGTGGACATGGTCAGGTTGAGTTTCTGGCGCGTACCGCCGGAGAGGTGCCGGGCCTGCACGTTTCCGCCCGCCTCCCAGCCGAGCTGTCGGGCGGCCGCCCGTCCGGCGCGGCGGGCCGGCCCCCGGGCCACGCCCTGACCGGCGCCGACCAGCACGAAGTGCTCGTCGGCGAGCAGGAAGTCGGCGGTGCCGCCGGACTGTGGGCAGTAGCCGAGTCGCCCGGAGACGGTCACCTCACCGGCGTCGGGTGAGATCAGCCCGGCGCAGATCCGCAGGAAGGTGCTCTTGCCGCAGCCGTTGGCGCCGACCACGGCGGCGATCTGTCCGGCCCGGACGGTCAGCGTCGCGTCGCGCAGCACCGTCTTTCGGCCGTACCGCTTGGTGATGCCGCGGGCGTGCAGCCGGACCGGTCCGGGGCGTGGCCCGGGTGCCGTGCCGATGCTCTCCACGATCGCGCCCGCGTACTGCTGGGGTGGGCCGAAGACGACCCACGGGTCGCCGCCGGAGTCGCGCAGGTGTGTGGCGGCCTCGGCGACCACGTGCCGGGCGGCGTCCACCGCGACCCGGCGGTGGTGCAGCTCGGCCGCGAACGTGCGTAGCCAGTCGTCGTTCACCCGGCAACCCCCTTCGTGACGATGTCGCTCACCGGCCTGACGAACGTGAGCCAGGCGTTGCCTCCGTCGCGCAGCGCGGCCTGCCCGCCCTCGGTCAGCCGGTAGTACTTGCGGGCCGGCCCGGCGGTGCCCTCCCGCCACTGCGCGGTCACCAGACCGGTCTTCTGCAGGCGCAGCAGCACGGGATAGAGCGTGCCGCCCTGGATCGGCCCGACGCCCGCCGCGTCGAGTGCCTGGGCGAGCTGGTAGCCGTAGGACTCGCGTTCGGCCAGCAGGGCCAGGACGCAGATGTCGAGCACCCCCCGCAGCCACTGCCCGCGTCGGTCGGAATCCACCCGCCGGACACTAGCTGCGCAACCTAGATGGCACAACTACCTACTGAGGTCGCCGACCGCCCGCTCCGGCCTGTGTCACGAGAAGGTGGAGGTCAGCGGGCCGTGACGTCGGAGACGACGACGGTGACGTTGTCCGGTGCGCCGGCGTGGTGGGCGAGCTTCACCAACTGCTCGCCGCACTGCTGGCGGTCGGCGTACATGCCCAGCGCCGCGGCGATGGCGTCGTCCTCGACGTAGTCGGAGAGCCCGTCGCTGCACAGCAGCAGCCGGTCGCCGGGGACGACGGTGAGCACACCGACGGCCGGTGGGGTGTCAGCACCCTGCACGGCCCGGGTCACGAGGGAGCGCTGCGGGTGGTGCCGGGCCTGCTCGGGGGAGAGCGTGCCCTGGTCGACCAGCGCCTGCACGAACGTGTCGTCCCGGGTGAGCTGGGTCAACTCCCCGTCCCGCAGCAGGTAGCAGCGGGAGTCACCGACCTGCGCCAGCACCAGCGTCTCCCCGGCGAGCAGCGCCGCCGTCAGTGTCGTACCCATCCCCTCGCGGGTCGGGTCGACGGTGATGGCGGCGTGGATTCGCTGGTTGGCGGTGCTGACGACGGCGCGTAGGGCGTCGGCGGCCCCGTCGGGGTCGGTCGGCGGGGCCAGCTCGTCCAGGATCCGGATCACGATCTCGCTCGCCACCTCGCCCGCGGGCAGCCCGCCCATGCCGTCGGCGACCGCGATCAGGCGGTCACCGGCGAGGGCGGAGTCCTCGTTGTTGGTGCGCACCAAGCCGATGTCGTTGAGGATGACCGAGCGGAGGATCAGCGTCATGGGGTCAAGCTTGCCAAGAACACCCCGCCTTCGTCTCTCCGCCTCCTACGTCGGGTCGAGAAATGATTGCGATATCCGCCCGGAGGGGCGGTGCGCCGGCTCGGTCGGGCTCAGCGGCGGGGGTAGCGCAGCAGCAGGCTGGCGGCGACCTCCTCGTCGCCCGCCGCCGCGTAGGTGTGCGGCACGTCGGAGACCCAGCGCAGGTGACCGCCGGCCGGGGCGGTCAGCGGCGCGTCCGCCGGGCCGGCGCGCAGCACGCCGGCGAAGACGGTGATGTGTTCGGTGACTCCCGGTTGGTGGGCGGGAGAGAGTTGCGTGACGCCGGGCGCGACCCGCATCCGGTACAGCTCGTAGGTCGCGTCGGTGTCGGAGAACACCTCCAGCAGGGTGGCGGTGACCGCGGTGCCGTGCACGATCGGCTCGGCCGCCGGTTCCGCCAGCAGGGCGGTGAACGGTACGCCGAGTTGCGCGGTGACCGCCCAGAGCGTCTCCAGGGTCGGGTTGCGGGTGCCGTTCTCCAGGCCGGAGAGGGTGGCCTTACCGACGCCGGCGAGCCGGGCCAGTGTGGACAGCGAGATCCCCCGCTCCTCGCGCAGGGCTCGGACCCGGCGCCCGACGACGGCGGGGTCCACGTCGAGGCCCGGGCGGCGGGCTGGTGGTGGGTGCGGCACCCGGCTATCGTGCTACACGCAGTCGTTCCGTAAACGGAACAGTCGGGAGGGGTGGGGATGGCCGGGCGCACACAACCGGTACTGGCCGGTGTGGTGACCGCGCTGGTGGGCTTCGCCAGTTCGTTCACCGTCGTGCTGGCCGGGCTCCGGGCGGCCGGCGCGTCGGACGCGCAGGCGGCCTCCGGCCTGCTCGCCCTCTGCGTGGCGTGCGGGCTCGCCGCCGCCTGGCTGGGCTGGCGACACCGGATACCGATGAGCGTGGCCTGGTCCACGCCGGGCGCGGCGCTGCTGGTGGCGACCGGGTCACCGCCGGGCGGATGGCCGGTCGCGGTGGGTGCGTTCCTCGTCTCCGGCCTGCTGATCGTCGCGGCCGGGCTCTTCCCACCGCTCGGCCGGGCGGTGGCCGCCATTCCCAAGCCGGTCGCCGGCGCGATGCTCGCCGGGGTGCTGTTACCGCTGTGCACCGCCCCGGTCCGCGCGCTCGTCGAGCTGCCCACGGTGGCCGGACCGGTGGTGGCCGGCTGGCTGCTGCTGCACCGCTTCGCCCGCCGCTGGGCGGTGCCCGGCGCGCTGCTCGTGGCGGTGGCGGCGATCGCGCTGACCTCGCCGCCGACCGGTCTGAGCGGCGCCGCGCTGATCCCGTCGATCACGCTGACCGCGCCGGCCTGGAACGCGTCCGCGCTGATCGGGCTCGCCCTGCCGCTGTTCCTGGTCACCATGGCCGCGCAGAACGTGCCCGGCATGGCCGTGCTGGTCGGCTACGGCTACCGGCCGCCGTTCGGTGCCGCGCTGCGGGCCACCGGCCTGGCCAGCCTGCTCGCCGCCCCGGCCGGCGGGCACGCGGTGAACCTCGCGGCGATCACCGCCGCGCTGGCCGCCGGCCCGGACGCCCACCCGGACCCGGACCGCCGGTGGGCCGCCTCGGTCACCGCCGGCGTCGGACTGGCCCTGCTCGGGCTGGGCGCCGGCGTGGCCACCGCGCTGGTCGCGGTCGCCCCACCCATCCTTATCGAGGCGGTCGCCGGACTGGCCCTGCTCGGCGCCCTCGCCACCGCGCTCGCATCGGCGGTCACCGACCCGGCGACCCGGGAGGCCGCCGTGGTCACCTTCGTGGTGACCGCCTCCGGCGTGACGCTGATCGGCGTGGGCGGCGCGTTCTGGGGCCTGGTCGCCGGGTGCCTGATGCTGCTGCTCTTCCGCCGCCGCTCAGCCGCGACGCCGGACCGGTCCGTCCCGGTCGTCGAGCCGTCCGTGGCCGACTCCGACCCGGTCGCCGACCGGGCTGCGGAGGGCGACAGCGATGGCGTCGGCGCACGCGTCGGGTGAGGCGGAGGGGCGGT
>NZ_WBKR01000228.1 GCF_008868155.1 Micromonospora sp. ALFpr18c | reverse complement strand
ACTCGTCCAACGACGGCGGCAACAACAAGATCTGATCCGGATCGAACCGCCGAAACGTCTTCGCACTACCCACGACTGGTCAACGACCGACCACCCCGAACGAAGCGTTACTGACCCACGCTCCTAGTGGTGGGCAACACCGGTTTCGAGGTGGATCAGCCGACGTGCCGGGGCTGGTCGAGCCGTTCCGGCGTGGCGGACGGGAACGAACCGGGACGCGCCGGCGGTGACCGGTCCGGTGCCCACGGCCGGCTGAAGGGGGTTGCGCGCGGCGCACGGCCGGTGACAAGATCGCTGGCGTCAGCTCGAGATGAAAGGGGGTGCGTCGATGTCCAGCAACCATAACTCCGCACCCCGGGTCCTCGTCGGCTGAAGTCCCGGAGGCGGAGCGTCCCCATCCAAACCTGGAGGGAACACCCGTGTATCCACGGATCCGCAACATTAGCTTTGACTGTCATGACACGTACGCCCTGGCGGGCTTCTGGGCCGAGGTGCTCGGGTACGCCCGGCACTCCGAGGACTTCCCGGGCGACCCGGAGGCTGCCCTGCTGCCGCCGGACGACGCCACCGCGAACCTGTTCTTCCAAGAGGTGCCGGAAGACAAGGTGACCAAGAATCGGCTGCACATCTGCCTGGAGCCGGTCGACCGGACCAGGGACGAGGAGGTCGAGCGGGTGCTCGGTCTCGGTGCCAGCATGGTCGTCGACCGACGCCGCTCCGACGGGACCGGTTGGGCGGTGCTCGCCGACCCGGAGGGCAACGAGTTCTGTGTGGTCCGCAGCGCCGGGGAGCGTGTCCCCACCACTGTGGAGGAACATCTGTGAGTTCAATCGTCCACAACATCAGCATCGACTGTGCCGACACGTACGCGCTCGCCGGCTTCTGGTCGCAGGTCTTCGACTGCCCGATGCAGCCCGACGACCTTCCCGGTGACCCGGAGGCGATGCTCCTGCCGCCGGGCGGCCCGGAGGTGCTGTTTCTCGCCGTGCCCGAGGGCAAGACGGTGAAGAACCGGCTGCACCTGGACCTGCAACCCGCCGATCGGAGCCGGGCCGAGGAGGTCGAGCGGCTGCTCGGCATCGGCGCGACGCTCGTCGCCGATCACGTCAGCCCGACCGGCGGAGGTTTGGGTGGTGCTCGCCGACCCGGAGGGCAACGAGTTCTGCGTGCTCGGTAACGCGGCCGAACGGGCGGCGGCGGCAGCGGCTCGGGCCGTAGCGGTGGTCGCCGAACCGGCCTGACCGTCGACGTACGGCACGGGGCCCCGGCCACCCGAAGGTGGCCGGGGCCCCGGTTACCCGCCGATCAGGAGCGCTGTTCGATCTCGCCCCGGATCGTGGTGAACTCGGCCTTCGCCTGCTCGGCGGACTTGAAGTACAGGATCACGAGGCCCTGGCTGCCCCGGTCGGTCCACACGCAGACGCCGAGCGGCACGCCCTCGGCCTTGCCGTCGCCGCAGCGCGCCTCACCGCCGAGCGGGCCGGCCTCGATCGTCGCCATGTTGGTCAGGCTCAGCTCACCGGTCAGCTCGGTGACCGAGGTATCCATCTCCTTCTTCGGGTCCTGGACCAGCCCCGACGCGGCAGCGATCATGATGAGGTCCTGCTTGGCGGGGTCGCCGTAGAAGGCGCCCACGGCGCTGGTCTCGCCCTGCACCGTCGACTTCATCTCGGTGACCATGCCGTCGGCGGCGCGCTGCAACTGCGGGTCGGTGTTCTTCGCCCGGCCGGCGAGGGTGGCCGGCGCGACCACCCGGGTCTTGGTGGCGTCGACGACGTCGCCCACCTCGTCCTTGACCGCGAACCAGGTGATCGCCGCACCGCCGAGGCAGAGCACCAGCACCACGGCCAGCACGATCAGGATGATCTTGCCGACCTTGGACTTCTTCGCCGGCGGCGGGCCGACGGGAGCGCTCGGGTCGCCGTACGGCTGACCCGGCTGCGGGGCCGGGAAGCCCTGCTGCTGCGGGAAGCCCGACTGCTGCGGCGGGTGAGGGGAATCGTGCGGCGGGCCGTAGGGGGTGGCCGGCGGCTGGGACATCAGTCAGCTCCAAATTCGGGTGGACAAGCGGGTGATCTTAACCCGGTGGTAGGACATCCCGTCGCCCCGATCGCAGGTCCCGACCGTCGCAGGTGCCGAAACGTGATCGCGGTGGCCGGTCCGTCCAGGAGGGACGGTCCGGCCACCGCGACGGTGAAGCAGTGAGCGGTCAGGCGGGCAGGCTCGCCGCCCCGCGCGGCAGGATCCGCCGGCCGGTGACCCGCTCGCTGGTGCCGGTCCGGTCCAGGTACGGCGTGACGCCGCCCAGGTGGAACGGCCAACCAGCACCGAGGATCATGCACAGGTCGATGTCCTGCGCCTCGGCGACCACACCCTCGTCCAACATCAGCCGGATCTCCTGCGCCAGCGCGTCCAGCGCGTTCTGTCGTACCTGCTCGGCGGTCAACGGCTGGTCACCCACCACGAGCAGCTTCGCGACCTCGTCGTTGACCTGGTCGTCGACCACGATCGGCTGACCCGAGTCGGCGATCCGCTTGAGATTTTCGCTGACCCCGAACCGGTCCGGGTAGGCGGCGTGCAGCGTGCCGCCCACGTGGTAGGCGACGGCCGGCCCGACCAGCTGGAGCAGGGCGAGCGGGCGCATCGGCAGGCCCAGCGGGTCCAGTGCGCTGTTCGCCACGTCCAGCGGGGTGCCGGCGTCGACGGCCGCGAAGACGGTGCCCAGGAAGCGGGTGAGCAGCCGGTTCACCACGAACGCCGGAGCGTCCTTGACCAACACGCTCGACTTCTTGAGCTGCTTGCCCACCGCGAACGCGGTCGCGAGGGTGGCGTCGTCGGTGCGCTCACCCCGGACGATCTCCAGCAGCGGCAGCACGGCCACCGGGTTGAAGAAGTGGAAGCCGACCACCCGCTCCGGGTGCTCCAGCTCGGCGGCCATCTCGGTGATGGACAGGCTGGAGGTGTTGGTGGCGAGTACCGCCTCCGGGGAGACGATCTTCTCCAGCTCGGCCCAGACCTGCTTCTTGACGCCCAGGTCCTCGAAGACCGCCTCGATGACGAAGTCGGCGTCCGCGAAGGCGCTCTTGTCGACCGTGCCGCTGACCAGGCCGTACAGCTTGGCGGCGGTGCCCTTGTCCATCCGGCCCTTGGTGACGGCCTTCTCGATCTGGGTGTGCACGTAGCCGACGCCCTTGTCCACCCGGGACTGGTCCAGGTCGGTCATCACCACCGGCACCTGGAGGCGACGGGCGAACAGCAGCGCCAACTGGCTGGCCATCAGGCCCGCGCCGACGATGCCGACCTTGGTGATCGTGCGGGCCAGGCCCTTGTCCGGTGCTCCGGCCGGCCGTTTGGCGCGCCGCTGCACCAGGTCGAACGCGTACAGGCCGCTACGCAGCTCCTCGGAGAAGACCAGGTCCGCGAGGGCCTCGTCCTCGGCGGCGGTGCCGGTCGCGAAATCCGCGTCCTTCGCCGTCTCCAGCAGGTCGAGCGCCTTGTACGCGGCCGGCACCGCGCCGTGCAGCCGCTGGTTCAGCGTCTCCCGCGCGAAGTAGAGCACGCCGGCCCACATGTCCTTGTCGACCTCGGGCCGGGTGACGGTGACCTGGCCGCGCACCACCCCGGCGGCCCACTCCAGGGACCGCTCCAGGAAGTCCGCCGGCTCCAGCAGCACGTCCGCGATGCCCAGCTCGGCGGCCTGCTTCGGCTTGAGCATCTTGTTCTGCGTCAGCGGGTTCTGGATGATCACCTGGGTGGCGGCGGGGATGCCGATCAGGTTCGGCAGCAGCTGGGTGCCGCCCCAGCCGGGCACCAGACCCAGCGACACCTCGGGCAGGGCGAGCGCCGCCGCGCCACCGGACAGCGTCCGGTAGTGGCAGTGCAGCGCCAACTCCAGGCCACCGCCCATCGCCGCGCCGTTGACGAACGCGAACGTGGGCACGGTGCTGTCCTTGAGCCGGGCGAAGACCCGGTGGCCGAGCCGGCCGATCTCCAGCGCCTGCGCACGGTCGGCGAGCTGCGGCAGGCCGACGATGTCCGCGCCCACGCAGAAGATGTACGGCTTGCCGGTGACCGCGATGAACGCCGGGTCGGCGGCGAGCGCGGCGGTGATCGCCTCGTCCAGGCTGGCCAGCCCACCCGGGCCGAAGGTGTTCGGCTTGGTGTGGTCGAAGCCGTTGTCCAGCGTGATCAGGGCGGCCGGGCGGTCCAGCCCGGGTACGTTCACCTGACGCAGCAGCGCCTTGGTGACGACCTCGTTCGGTGCGGCCAGTGCGCTCACTTGTCGCCCTCCGTCCAGTGCGGGTTCTCCCAGATGACCGTGCCGCCCATGCCGATACCGATGCACATCGCGGTGACGCCGTAGCGGACCTCGGGGTGCTCGGCGAACTGGCGTGCCAGCTGGGTCATCAGCCGCACGCCGGACGACGCGAGGGGGTGACCGATGGCGATCGCACCGCCCCACGGGTTGACCCGCGGGTCGTCGTCGGCGATGCCGAAGTGGTCGAGGAAGGCGAGCACCTGTACGGCGAACGCCTCGTTCAGCTCGAACAGGCCGATGTCGTCGATGCTGAGCCCGGCGAGGCGCAGCGCCTTCTCCGTCGACGGGATCGGGCCGACGCCCATCACCTCCGGTTCCACCCCGACGAAACCGAACGACACCAGCCGCATGGCGACCGGCAGGCCCAGCTCGCGGGCGGTGGCCTCGTCGGCGAGCAGGCTGGCCGTGGCGCCGTCGTTCAGGCCGGCCGCGTTGCCCGCGGTGACCTTGCCGTGCGGGCGGAACGGGGTCTTCAGGGTGGCGAGCTTCTCCAGCGAGGTGTCCCGGGGGGCCTCGTCCACCGTGGCCAGACCCCAGCCGCCCTCCGCGTCGCGGATGGACATCGGCACCAGGTCGTCCTGGAGCTTGCCGTTGGCGTACGCCTTCGCGGTCTTCTGCTGCGAGGCGAGCGCGAACGCGTCGGTGCGCTCCTTGGTGATGTGCGGGACCAGGTCGTGCAGGTTCTCCGCGGTGGCGCCCATGACCAGCGCGGACGGGTCGACCAGCTTCTCCGCGATGATGCGCGGGTTGGGGTCGACGCCCTCACCCATCGGGTGGCGGCCCATGTGCTCGACACCGCCGGCGATGGCGACGTCGTACGCGCCAATGGCGATGCCGCTGGCGACGGTGGTCACGGCGGTCATCGCGCCGGCGCACATCCGGTCGATGGCGAAACCGGGCACGGTCTTGGGCAGACCGGACAGCAGCGCGGCGGTGCGGCCGATGGTGAGGCCCTGGTCGCCGATCTGGGTGGTGGCCGCGATGGCGACCTCCTCGACCCGCTCCGGCGGCAGCTGCGGGTTGCGGCGCAGCAGTTCACGGATGCAGCGGATCACCAGGTCGTCGGCGCGGGTGTTGGCGTACATGCCACCCGCCTTGCCGAACGGGGTGCGGACGCCGTCGACGAAGACGACATCCCGGACTTCACGGGGCACTGGAGCCTCCTAATCGACCACGGCAGGTTCTCCCCGGATGCTACTCGCCAGTAACCAGCCCCGTCCCGACCCTCCGCTGTGGCCCACCCCACACCGGCCGGGGTCCTACCCCTGGGCTGGCTGGGTCGGCGAGAGGGCCTCGGCCAGGTCGGGGGCGAGGAGGGCGATCTGCCATTCGCGGGCGTTGAACCCGCGCAGGGTCTCCGCCACCGTGTCCTCGGTGACGTCCTCCGGCGGAGTCCACGCCAGCCGCCGGACCGAATCCGGGGTGATCAGGTTCTCCGGAGGCAGATTGTGCTCGCCGGCGATGCGGACCACCACCTCCCGGGAACGGGCGAGCCGACCGGCCGCCACCGGATCCCGTTCGGCCCACCGGTGCGGCGGAGGTGGACCCTCCACCGTCGGCGTCACCGGCAGCTGGTCGTCCGGCAACTGCCGGGCGTCGTCGAGTGCGGCCAGCCAGGTGCGAGCCAACCGGCGTACCGATCGACCGCCGAAACCGGGCAGCGTCAGCAGCGTCTTCTCGTCCTTCGGATCCAGCTCGGCGGCGGCGATGATCGCCGAGTCGGGCAGCACCCGACCGGGCGCCGAGTCCCGACGGGCCGCGATCTGGTCCCGGGCGTACCACATCGAGCGCACCCGGGCCTGAGCCCGCGCCCCGCGTACCCGGTGGATGCCCGAGGTGCGTCGCCAGGGCTCCGCGCGGACCCGGGGCGGGCGTGCGCCGGTACGGACCAGCGCGGCGAACTCCTCCGCGGCCCACGCCGACTTGCCCTGGCGGGCCAACTCGGCGGCGAGCGCGTCGCGCAGGTCGGTCAGCAGCTCCACGTCGAGCGCCGCGTAGGTCAGCCACGACTCGGGCAGTGGCCGGCTCGACCAGTCGGCCGCCGAGTGGTGCTTCTCCAGGGTGAATCCGAGCAACTGCTCGGTCAGCGCGGCCAGGCCGACCCGCTCGAATCCGGCCAGCCGAGCGGCCAGTTCCGTGTCGAACAGACGGCGCGGACGCAACCCCACCTCGGCGAGGCAGGGCAGATCCTGACTGGCCGCGTGGAGCACCCACTCGGCCTCGCCGATCACCGCGTCCAGTGCGCTCAGGTCGGGCAGCGGCAGTGGGTCGATCAACGCCGTGCCGGAGCCGGCCCGACGGAGCTGGACCAGGTACGCCCGTTGGCTGTAGCGGTAGCCCGAGGCCCGCTCGGCGTCCAGGGCGACCGGGCCGCTGCCGGCCGCGAAACGGGCCACGACCTCGGCAAGCTCGGCCGGCGCGGCCACCGGATCGGGGGTGCCGTCACGCGGGGCGATCAGCGGAACGGGCCCACCGTCGGTCGGGTCGGCTCCCTCGCCCGCCGGCTGCGGCTGGGCCGACGGCGGGTGGTGGGGGGCGGTGCCCGGAAGGTCTTCGGCGGGCCGACGGCGCAGGGGTGGTTCGTCGGTCACCTGTCAACCCTAGTGCGCGCGGTGATCCGGTGGGTGCAGCCGGTCCGGTGCGTGTCGGTCAGGTGTCCAGAAGGTGTCCTTTCGGATGCCGGACATCGGGGGAGACAAAGCCCTTTCGCGCAGGTACGGTCCATCGAGCCGCCGGCCCGGGTACGCGTGACACGCGGGTCGCTGGCGGCACGGGGAGACCACGGGAAGGCAAGACGATCATGACGGCTGGCTTCGGTTCGGGGGACGGACGACCGGCGGGTGCCGAGCCTGACGGCGTGGGCGGGCCGACCGGCGAGCGGCCGGGGCCACTGCCATCGCGCATCGAGCCGCACCCCGGTGCCGCGCCGACCTGGTCCGCTGCCCCGACCGGCGACGCCGATCCGTCCCGGGTCGTTCCGACCCCGCGTACCGGCTGGTCCGGCGCACCCAACACCGGCCAGTGGGGCGGCCCGCAGCCGTCCCCCGTCGCCGCCCCGGCGCCGTACGCAGCCCCGGGCAACCCCGCAGCGCACGGCGCCGGCGCTCCGACGGTGCCGCCGAGCGCTGGCGGCCACCCGTCACCCGCGCCGAGCTTCCCGGGCGGTTACCCGCAGCAGCCCGGCTGGCCGGCCAGTGCGCCGCCGTTCGCGACCGCGGGCCACCCGGGCGGTCCCGCGCAGCCCGGCTGGCCGGCCAGTGCGCCGCCGTTCGCGACCGCGGGCCACCCGGGCGGTCCCGCGCAGCCCGGCTGGCCGGGTGCCGCACCGCCGCCGCTCGCCGGGGCACCGCGTCGCCGCCGCTGGCCGGTCGTGCTCGCCACGCTGCTCGTGGTCGTCCTGGCGGCGGTGGCCGGCGTGCAGGCGTACCAGCTCGACCGCCTCGGCGACCGGCTCGCCGACACCGACCGGCGGCTGGCGCAGGCCCAGGACGGCGACGGCACCCGCTTCGACGCTCTGGAGAAGCGGGCGGAGGCGCTGGAGAAGCAGGCCGGCGCCGCGTTCAACCCGGAGGCGGTGGCCAGCGCGGTGCTGCCCAGCGTGTTCCGGGTCCGGGCCGGCCAGTTCACCGGGACCGCGTTCGCGGTCGGCAAGCCGGCGGCCGGCGGCGGGACGAACCTGTTCACCAACTTCCACGTGGTCGAGGCGGTGTGGGACGGCGGTGGCCGCGAGGTGTTCCTGGAGCGCACCGACCAGCGCTTCCCGGCGACCATCGTGAAGGTCGACAAGACCAACGACGTGGCTCAGCTGCGGACCAGCGGAAAGTTCACCGGCCTGGTGACCGCCCCCGCCGCCGTGAAGTCCGGCCAGCAGATCGTCGTCGTCGGCGCTCCGCTCGGTCTGGAGGACAGCGTCACCACCGGTGTGGTCAGTGCGCTGCGCTCCGCGTCGGGCGGCTCCGGGCCGTCCATCCAGTTCGACGCTCCGATCAACCCGGGCAACTCCGGCGGGCCGGTGATCAACGGCAGCAAGCAGGTGGTCGGCATCGCCACCGCCAAGGCGCGCGACGCCGAGGGCATCGGGCTGGCCGTACCGATCAAGGTCGCCTGCGACGGCTTCAAGATCTGCTGACCCCGATCTGCTGACCCACGGTCCGGCGTCGGTGCCGGTTCCGCTCCACCACCCACGGCCGGCACCGGCCGTTCCCGTTCCCGCCCGGGTCCACGGACCCGGACGATCTCGCCGCTGTACCCGGACCGTCGCGCCCACCGGCGGGTGGTCCGCTCACCTGGAGGAATAGAGATGTCCCAGCCATCGAACGGACCGGACGGGCTTCCGTCGGCCACCCCGACGCCGCCGACCGGCGACCCGACCGTCCAGTACTCGGCGGGCGCCGAGCCGACCGTCCAGTACCCGGCGGGCCAGCCGGTGCCGCCGCAGTACGCGCCCGGTCAGTCCGCACCGCCGTACGGCGCGGCCCAGCCCGCGCCGTACGGCGCCCCGCAGGCCGCGCCCAACTACCCGGCCAGCGCCCCGCCGTACGCCGGGCAGGTCTCCGGACCACCGGTTTCCGCCCCCGGCTACGCCCCGCCGATGTCCGCGCCGCCGGTCTCCGGCCCGGCCTACGGGCAGCCGATGTCGGCCCCGCCGGGGATGCCGCCGTACGGGGCGCCGCCGGCCGGCCGGAGTCGCACGGTGCTGGTGTTGGCGGTGGTGGCGGCGCTGCTCTTCGTCGTCAGTGGCGTGATGACCGGGCTGTTCGTGACCAAGAACAGCGAGCTGAACCGGACGGAGAAGCGCCTCACCGGTCAGGTCAGCCAGCGTGACGGCACGATCAGGGCCAACACCACCGAGATCGCCAAGCTGAGGACCGACCTGCAGGCGATGCAGGACAAGCTCGACAACACCGAGCAGGACCTGACCGGCACCCGCAACGACCGTGACGAGCAGGCCCGGCAGAAGAAGGTCATCGCGAGCTGCCTGGACAAGCTGACCACGGCGCTCGGCGCGGCGGCGGCCGGCAACAAGGGCGCGTACGACAGCGCGATGAAGGGCCTCGACAAGGTCTGCGACGAGGCCGAGAACTACCTGTAAGAGGGCATCCCGCCCCGCCCGCCCGCCACCCGGTCGATCATG
>NZ_WBKR01000227.1 GCF_008868155.1 Micromonospora sp. ALFpr18c | reverse complement strand
CGGCGACGACGCCAGATCGGGGGTGTCGGCCGGCCCGAACGGGGTACGCCCGCGCCATGACCGTCCTGGCCCGGCGCCGGCCCGCCGCCCGACCTCGGCCCGCGCGGCCCGGCCCCCTGCGGCCGGGTGGCCCGGTGCCGCGACCCACCGTCCGTCCCGGCGCGGCATGAGCGCCACCGGGACGCGTTTCCCGTTCCGCTTCGACCCGGTGTTCCGCCCGGCGTTGGCGTTGCTGGGTGTCCGGCCGGCGACGGCCTGGGTCGAGGTCACCGACCGGGAGCTGCTGATCAGGTACGGGCCGTGGCGGTTGCGGACCGAGCGGGCGAACGTGACCGGCGTCGACGTGAGCGGCCCGTACCGCTGGTGGCGGGCGATCGGCCCGCACGTGTCGCTGGCCGACCGGGGAGTGAGCTTCGGCAGCAGCACGGCCGGCGGGGCCTGCGTGCGCTTCGGCGTGCCGGTGCCGGCGCTGGCGCCCGCCGGGTGGCCACGACACCCGGCGGCCACGGTGACGGTCGCCGATCCGCCCGCCCTGGCCCGGCTCCTCGCCGACCCGGATCTGCCCTGAGCAGGCCGTCGGCCTGCCCGGTTCCGCCGGTCGGGCGGCGGGGTACCGCCTACCGTCGGAGCAGAACCTGCGAGGGTGGGACGGGCGATGTCTGACGAGCACCGGGCGAAACCGCGACGCTGGAACGGACGCCGTCACGCGCCGACGGGGCCGGACCCGGCGCTGCGGGCGGCCCGTGACCCGGCCCGCCCGCATCGGGGCGGCCGGCAGGGCGTCGTGGTCCCCGATCGGGTGCCCAGTCCGGTCCGGTCCGCGCCGCCGGCCAGCCCGCTGCGCCGGTGGCTCTTCCAGCACCAGGTGCAGCCTCCCGGCCCGGAGGCGGGCGAGGGACAGAACCGCCGGCACGCCTGGTGGCAGGTGATGTGCCTGACCGGCGTGGACTACTTCTCGACCCTGTCGTACCTGCCGGGCATCGCGGCGGTCGCCGCCGGGGCGTTGTCGCCGCTGGCGACCCTGTTGATCGTCGCGCTCACCCTGTTCGGCATGCTGCCGATGTACCGGCGGGTGGCGCAGGAGAGTCCGCACGGGCAGGGGTCGGTGGCGATGCTGGAGCGGTTGCTGCCGTTCTGGCGGGGCAAGATCTTCGTGCTCGTCCTGCTCGGGTTCGTGGCGACGTCCTGGATCATCACGATCACCCTCTCCTCGGCCGACGCCACCGTGCACCTGTTGGAGAATCCGTACCTGCCCGACGCCCTGCACGGTTCCGCCGTCCCGGTCGTGGTCACCGTCGTGCTGCTGCTCGTCCTCGGCGGGGTGTTCCTGCTCGGCTTCCGCGAGGCGGTGGTGGTGGCCATCCCACTGGTCGCCGTCTTTCTGCTGCTCAACGCGGTGATCGTGGCGGACGCGGTGGTCCGGATCGCCGCCGACCCGCGGATCGTGTCGGACTGGACCGCCGCGCTGACCAGCGGCGGCGCCGGGCCGGGCCACGTGCTGCTCACGGCCGTGCTGGCGTTCCCGCTGCTGGTGCTGGGCCTGTCCGGGTTCGAGACGGGGGTCAGCATGATGCCCCTGGTGTCGGCCGAGGGGCCGGACAAGCCGGCCCGGCTGGCGGCCCGGATCCGCAACACCCGCCGGCTGCTCACCACCGCCGCGTTGATCATGTCGGTGTACCTGGTCTCGACCACGTTCGTGACGACGACGCTCATCCCGGCGCAGGAGTTCCGGCCGGGCGGCGCGGCGAACGGTCGGGCGTTGGCCTTCCTCGCGCACACCAACCTCGGCGAGGTGTTCGGCACCGTCTACGACGTGAGCAGCGTGCTCATCCTCTGGTTCGCCGGCGCCTCGGCGATGGCCGGACTGATCAACATCGTGCCGCGCTACCTGCCGTCGTACGGGATGGCGCCGGAGTGGGCGCGCGCCGTGCGGCCGGTGGTCATCGTCTACACCGTGGTCAGCGTCGCCATCACGATCGCCTTCCGGGCCGACGTCAACGCCCAGGCCGGGGCGTACGCGACCGGCATCCTGGCGATGATGGTGTCCGGGGCGGTGGCGGTGACCATCTCCGCGGCCCGGCACCGCCAGCGCGCCGCCGCGATCGGCTTCACCGTGCTGACCCTGGTGCTGCTGTATGCGCTGCTGGAGAACGTCATCGAGCAACCGGACGGGATCACGATCTCGGCGTTGTTCATCCTCGGCATCATCGCGGTGTCGCTGGTCTCGCGGGTCACCCGGACCACCGAGCTGCGTGCCGAGCGCATCGAGTTCGACGAGCCGGCCCGCCGGTTCATCACCGAGTCGCTGGCACATGACGGGCAGTTGCACCTCATCGCGAACAAGCGGCAGAGCGGCTCGGTGAAGGAGTACACCGTCAAGGAGCGGGCGCAGCGGGGGATGAACCCGGTGCCCGGCGCGGCCGACGTGCTGTTCCTGGAGATCGATGTGGTCGACCCGTCGGAGTTCAGTCAGGTGTTGCGGGTGCACGGGGTCGGGGTGGGCGGCTTCCGGGTGCTGCGGGCCAGCAGCCCGGCGGCGCCCAACGCGATCGCGGCGATCCTCCTCGCCCTGCGCGACGCGACCGGGGTCCGGCCGCACGCGCACTTCGAGTGGTCCGAGGGAAGTCCCATCGCGCACCTGCTGCGCTACCTCATCCTCGGCCAGGGCGACACCCCGCCGGTGGTGCGGGAGATCCTGCGCCGTACCGAGCGGGATCCGCTGCGCCGGCCCGGCATCCACGTCGGCGGTTGACCGATGACTGCGGTGTCTGACCCGGTTAAAGATGAATAGCAGCACTATTCACGTTCACACCTTCCTGTCCGTATCGCGGCCCTATCGTGACGTTTGGTGGTCGGCGGCACGTCGAGCCCCCCGCGCCCGGATCGGCGCGGTCACGTCAGGCAGGCAGGAAGGCAGGCACCTTGATGTCCACGTACCGAAGGGGAGACCGCGCGACCCGACCCAGGCGGCGGTCCCGATGGGTCTTAGCCAGCGGCTTGCTGGCCGGGAGTCTGGTCGCGGGTGCGGCCGGCGTGGCCGGCGTCGCCGCCGCCGCCGACCGTGACCTCTCCCTCCCGGGACTGGCTCGGCTGAGCGCGGCGGCCCGGGACGACGACGACCGGCGCGATCCGCAGCGTGACCGTGACGACGCCGAGCGCGCCCGCCCGGACACCCCGGGCACCGGCAAGCGGGGCGTCGTGGCGGTGCCGTGCGACTCGGCGAAGCTGATCGCGGCGCTGGTCGCGGCCAACGCCGAGGGCGGCGCGGAGCTGCGGCTCGCCCCCAAGTGCCGCTACGTCCTCACCGAGGCGTTCCACGAGACCGACCAGTACGACGGCGGGATCCGCGACGCGCGGGAGGCGGCCGACGCCGCGGAGACCCCCGGTGACGCCGACGCGCCCCCGCACAACCCGGCCGACGACACCGCCGGCCTGCCGGTGATCTACCAGCCCATCACCATCGACGGCGCGGGCGCCACCATCGCCCGCGACGCCCAGGACGCCGCCTTCCGCTTCTTCACCGTCCGCGACGGTGGCGAGCTGACCCTGCGCGACATGGAACTGCACAACGGTCGCTCGGCCATCGAGGGTGGCAGCGTGCACGTGGTGCACGGCGCCACCGCTGTGGTGGAGCGGGTCACCGTCACGCAGAGCACCTCGCTGTCCCCCGAGGGTGGCGGCGGCGGGATCTTCAACGACGGGAACATGGTGGTGACCGACTCCACGTTCGTCGGCAACAGCGCCTCCGGCGCCGCGGGCAAGGGCGGGGGCCTGCTCAACGGCGGCGTGCTGACGCTGAAGCGCTCCGAGTTCCACCACAACAGCGCCAACGCGTACGGCGGTGGGCTCGGCAACTACCGGGGCGCGGCGGACGTGGAGAGCACCAGCTTCCGGCAGAACAGCGCGGCCCAGGGCGGCGGGTTGGCCAGCTTCTCGGCGCGTACCAAGGTCTCCGACACGGAGCTGCTGGACAACACCGCCCAGGTCGGCGGCGGCGCCGCGAACTCCGACGCCGTGCTGGTCATGCGCACCATGACCATCCGCGGTAACACCTCCACCGTCAACGGCGGTGGCATCTCGACCGTGAAGGGCCTGACGCCGCTGGACGACAGCGTGGTGGAGGGCAACACCACCCACGGCGTCGGCGGCGGCATCTACGCCGAGAAGGCGAACCTGCTGGTCCGGGGCAGTGACGTGACCGGCAACGAGGCGGTCGGCGCGACGTCCAAGGGTGGCGGCGTCTACGCCGCTGCGGGCTCGGTGGCGATCTACACCAGCAAGGTCACCGGCAACGCGGCCTCGGTGAAGCCCGGCGGCATCTTCGCCGAGCACGCCCAGGTCAAGCTCGACGACGAGAGCGTGGTCGTCGAGAACGAGCCGACGAACTGCGAGGGCAGCGCGGTACCGATCGCGCACTGCTTCCGCTGACCGTCGACCCGCGCACGGATCCATCCTGAGCGCGCCCGCCCGCCCGGACGATCGTCCGGGCGGGCGGGCGCCGTGTTCACGGACGCTCAGCAGGTCGAACGCGATCCGGGATGCGCAAACCAGCCTCCTAGGACGCTGTACGGGGTGTGCGGTGCCCGCGCCCGGCCGTCCCGACCAGATCCGAACAGGTGGGTGACCAGGCCGAACACCCGAGCGCCCGTGCCGAACGGGAGCACCCCTTCCGCCGGCCGCCGTCGGGCCCCAAGACTTCTCCCGTCGGCCGGGCACCGTGCGGCGCGCAGCGAACCACGACGGCTTCGCCCCGCCCTGTGCGACGTCGCACCGAACCGATGTCGGCGGCCGGACCGGCCGCGGCAGAGCCAACAGGGGAGTACGGATGACCAACAGACTGTTCCGCCGTGCCGCCGCCGTGGTCGTGGCAGCCGTCCTCGGGGGCGGCGTGGCCCTCACCGCCGCGTCACCGGCCCAGGCGGCTCTGTGCAAGTACGGCGAAAACACCGTCAGCAGCCCGACCGGCGGGGCCGGAGCCACCGCGGGCGCGAGCATCTGTATCGACAGCACCGGCCACGCCTGGCTCGACTGGTACGACTACAACTTCATGCGGGACCGCAAGGCCGACGGGTACGCCGCCCGCGCCTACGTCTACTGGTCGACGCGGTACACCGGTCCGATCGCCGTCGACGACACCTCCACCAGCCTGCCCGCCGAGCTGAACTGGGAGTCCAGCGGCGGCACCCAGTACCGCTGGACGGAGGTCTGGGTCTGTCTGGGCTACGCCCACCCCGACGACGGCAGCGGCCGTTGCGCCCTGGTCGTCTACCACACCTGAGCGGCCGCACCGGACGCACAACGGCCCGTGCCCCGACCGGGGGCACGGGCCGTCGTACGGTCGTCCTACTTGGACGGCTCGGGCAGCTTGCAGTCGACCTTGGGGTTGGCGCCGATGTAGTTCAAGGGCCCGGCCACGATGGTGACCAGGATCGTACCGGCCTCGGCGCAGTTGGTGTCGTCGCCGCTGTAGTAGCCGCGCTGGCCGCCGGCGATCGCGCCGATCACCAGCCAGATCACGACGATGACTCCGAGTATCGAGGTGCCGCGCATCGCTGCCTCCTGAGAAATGTGGTGAGAACTGAGGTGCAGGCGTTGTACCCCATCCGTGGGAGCGGCCAAACGGTTGTCGGGGTCGGCCCACGGATCGTCCGTCCGGCCGGTGTCAGCCGCCGTCGGTACCGCCCGGACATCGGCCACCCGCACCGGGTAGCACGGGCCGGCTATCGGATCGACGACCGACCCTGCCCTGGTACGGGTCGCCGGACGTAGAACTGCCTCACGGCCCCGCCGAGGAGGACTCATGGACGCCCCGACACCGCCCCTGTACATCGACCGCCCCGAGGACGTCGCGGTCGCGGCCCGTGCGCTCGCCCGCGGCGCGGTCGTCGCGGCGGCGTTCGCCAACTTCTACGTCATCGTCACCCGCCCGGACGCGGCCACGGTCCGCCGGGTCAACCTGGCCAAGGGTCGTCCCATCCAGCAGGTCGGCAGCATCACCACGGCGGTCGGCCGGATCCCGGGGATGTTCGACTGGTCGCGGATCTCGCCCCGGCTGCCGGCCGGTCGGGTGCGTGCGCTGATGGACGCGCTGTACGGCGCGGGGCCGTTCGGCTTCCGCGGGCCGGCGGCGGACCGGTTGCCGGAGCACCTCACCCAGGTCGACGAGGGCCTGCGGACCACCCAGGTGATCGCCCCCGGGTTGACCTGCCCGTCCAACGCCTTCTTCGAGCGGGCGCTCGCCGAGACGGGGTCGGACCACCTCTACATCACCTCGGCGAACCGGTCCCGGCACCTCACCGGCGCGGCCGAGGAGCCGGCGCACTGGAAGGCGGGCGCCCTCGCCGCCGACTTCGCGCACCTCGACGACCTGGTGGTGCTCGCCCACCCCGACGAGGCCGCGGCCCGCGCCGCCTACCCCGGTTACCTCACCACCTCGGTCACCCTGCTCTCCTTCCACGCGCCCGTCGGCGAGCTGGAGGAGCCGCCGGTGCTCACCGTCGACCGGCACGGGTCGCTGCACCTGGACGAGGTCCGCCGGGCCGCCGCGCCGCTCGGCCTCCAGGTGCGTCTCGGTGGCACCGCCGGTCGGCGGTTGCAGGTGCGGGGGTACGCGGGGGCGCTGGTGTGACCGGTTACCGGATCGGCCTGGTGGTGCCCAGCTCGAACACCACCATGGAGACCGAGATCCCGGCGATGCTGCGCCGGCGCGAGACGGTCGACCCGACGGTCCACTTCACCACCCACGCCAGTCGGGTGCGGCTGCACCAGGTGACTCCCGACGAGCTGGCCCGGATGAACCGGTCCGCCGTGCGGTGCGCCGCCGAGCTGGCCGATGCGCGCTGCGACGTGCTCGCGTACGCCTGCCTGGTGGCGGTGATGTGCGCGGGCGCCGGCGCGCACGAGCGGGCCGAGCTGCGGTTGGGTCGCGCCGCCGGTCGGGCCGGGCACGGCATGCCGGTGGTGACCAGTGCGGGCGCCCTCGTCGCCGGACTGCGGGCGCTGGGCGCCCGGCGGGTGGCGCTGATCGCGCCCTACCTGCCGCCGTTGACGGCGACCGTCGTCGCGTACCTCGCCGGGTACGGCGTCACGGTGACCGAGGCGGTGAGCCTCAGCGAGCCGGACAACGTCGCCGTGGGCCGGATCCCGACCTCCCGACTGCTGGAGCTGGCCGAGCGGCTGGACGTCACCGACGTGGACGCCGTGGTGTTGTCCGCCTGCGTGCAGCTGCCGTCGCTGGCGGCGGTGCCGCAGGTCGAGGCGCGCCTCGGTCGTCCGGTGCTCACGGCGGCCACCGCCACCGTGCACCAACTGCTCACCGGCCTCGGCGTCGAGCCGTACGTGCCGGACGCCGGGCGGCTGCTGGCCGGGCCGACGCCCCGCTGAGCCGGCCGGGCGGTGTCAGTGCGGCGGGGCCGGCATCTCCGGCGGCTTGCCGTGACTGCGGCGGAAATCGGCGTAGGCGACGCCGGCGAGCACCAGCATGGCGCCCAGGGAGGCGAACAACGGCGGCAGGTAGAGAACGCCGGGCGCGATGGTCAGCAGGGCCAGCACGCCGCCGGGCCGGGACCACGACACCCGGCTGAACACCTCGTACTCGAAGGAGGCCCGGCCGGCCAGGAACAGGGCCGGGCCGCCGAGGATGACCGCCAGCCAGGCCGGCGGCGTCCGGCCGGTCGGTTCGTGCAGCACCAGGTGGAAGCCCGAGGCCGTGGTCACCACGCCGGAGATCATCAACAGATGGGTGTACGGCGCGCTGAACAGGAACTTGCTCGGCGACTGGGCCGCCTGGATGGCCTGCGGCAGCAGTTGGCCGGACTTGTGCACGTAGATCCGCCAGAGCAACAGGGCGGTCAGGAACGCCACCGCGAAGGCGCCGATGTTCTCCGCCTCGTTGTGCTCCATGCTGAACATGGTGCCGATGGTCAGGATGGCGTCGCCGAGAGCGATGATGAAGAACTGCTGGTAGCGCTCGGAAAGGTGCTCGGCGGTCACGTTGCGCTGCTTCTCCGGCACCACCCCGAGCCCCGGCACCGGGTACGCGAGCCGGAATCCGATGTAGTCGATGGCGAGCGCGATGGCCCAGCAGATGATCCGGGCGTCCCCGCTGACGAACGCCCCGATGATCCAGGGGATCGCCGACACCACGAACCAGACGAAGATGCGCGCCGCTCGACGCTGGGTCTGCGGTTCGCGGCGTACGGCCGGCATGAGGAACAGCCCGCGTCCCAGGTGGATCGCCACGTAGGTGCCGGCGAAGACGAGCCCTCGGTCGTTGAACGCCTCCGGGATCGCCGTGGTCATCAGCAGCGCTCCGAACATCACGGCACTGATCAGCAGTTTGATCTCGGTACGGGCCGGGTTGTACAGGTCGGTGACCAGGGTGGTGATCGTCCAGGTCCACCAGACGGCGGCCAGCATGATCAGTGCCTGCCCGGCTCGGTGCCAGTCGAGCTGTTCGACCATGCCCCGCGAGATGAGCGCGAGGGCCACCACGTACACCAGGTCGAAGAAGAGTTCGAGCAGTGTCACCCGGCGCGGGGCCTCCGGGTCGCGGACCGGGGGTTGGGACCTCGGGGACCCGGGCTCCGGCGCGGCGAGTTGCACGGGTCGCTCCTGAGGTGCCGGTCGACGCGGCGGACCGTCCGGCCCACCCTCGACCGACGGTAGCGAGCACCGTTCGGCGTCACCCGTGCTTCGTCCGGTTTTCTCCCGACCGGGGATGATCGACTCGCGGTACCCGGACGGTAGGGGTGTCCCGGTCGGGTCGATGGCGCGCGGTTTCCGCGACGGCGGGTCGATCACGCCGGTGCTCGGTCGGTGCGCCGACAACGGCCGAGCCCCCGGCCGACCGTCGCGTTCGACGGCCGCCGGGGGCTCGATCGTCCTTGCTCAGCCCTGGCCCGGGTCGGGCAGCACGGCGACGGCCTCGTCACCGGCGCCGGCCAGCACACGGGCCTGCTGCGGCCAGGTGGCCAGTGCGGGCGCGGCACGCAGTCCGGCGGCACGGATCAGGTCCCGCAGCGCCGGCTCGTCCAGCTCACCGAGCTGGCCGTAGGTGCGCACACCGGCGGCCTGCAGCGCGGCCGCCATCTTTGGCCCGACCCCCTGGATCCGGCGGAAGTCGTCGGCCGGGCTGGACGAGTCGACCTCCGTGCTGTCGGGCACGGTGTCGGAGTGCGGACGTACCGGCGGGGTGGCCGGCACCGGCTCCGTGTCGGCGTCCGGCGCCGCGCCGGCCGTCGGCGTCGGGTCGGTCGCCCTGGCCACGGCCGGGCTGCCCTCGTCCTCGGCCGGCGTGGGCTCGGCGTCGATGGCGTGGGCCGGAGCGTCCTCGGCCGGCGTGGTGTCGGCCGGAGCGTCCTCGGCCGGCGTGGTGTCGGCCGGAGCAACCTCGCCCGGGGTGGTGTCGGCCGGCGTGGTGTCGACCGGCATGGTGTCGGCCGGCATGGTGTCGGCCGACACCATGCC
>NZ_WBKR01000226.1 GCF_008868155.1 Micromonospora sp. ALFpr18c | reverse complement strand
TGCTCGGCACCGGGGGCGCCGGGTCGGGCGCCCGGTGCAGGGCGACGGCGGCGAAGGCGGCGCCCGCCGTGGCGGTGGCCGCCAGCGCGCCGATCCAGGCCACCGCGCCGGTGGTCAACCGGCGGCGGCGCGAGCGGTGGGCCGCGGCGGGCCGCGGGTCGGCCCGGGCGGCCCGGAACGCGGCCAGTGCCGCCTGCTCGCCGGCCAGCTCACCGGGGCGGGCCGGAGCGGCGGCGGCGGCAAGCAGCCGGGCGAGCGGGTCACCCGGGTCGCCGGCGTGGATCGCGGTGGCCGGGTCGGTGGGGATCGCCGAGCGGAGCTGCTCCGTGGTCGGCGTCGGGTCGGTGGGCGCGGCGGCGCGGGCCGCGTCGAGCAGCCGTTCGGTCTCGGCGCGGTCGGCCCGCCGGTCCGGCCGGTTCGGGTTCATCCGTAATCCCTTCACGTCAGCCATCCGCCGGCTCGGCGTGTGACGTCCGAGGGGACCGGCCGCCGCGCGGACGGGGCGGCCGCGCGGCCGCCTCGCCGGTCGGCGCCGCGCCCTCGGCTCCGACCGGCGGGTCGGCGTCGACGGTGGGCGTGCTGGGCTCGGCCGGCCGTTCCAGGAGGGCCGCGAGCCGGCGCAGGCCCCGGTGGGCGGCGGTCCGGACGGCGCCGGCACGGCGACCGAGCACCTGACCGGCCGATTCCGCGTCCAGGCCGATCACCGCCCGGAGCAGGACAGCCTCGGCCTCGCGGGGCGGCAGGGTGGAGATCAGCGCCAGGGCTGCCTCGGTGCCGATCGTCTCGCCGGCCCGCTCGGCGGTGTCCGCGTCGCTGGCCAGATCGGCGAGCGCCTGCACCGGAACCGGCAGCGACGGTCGGCGGCGCAGCTTCCGCAGGTGGTCCATCGCCCGGTTGCGGGCGATGGTGACGGTCCAGGCCCGGAACTCCCCGCCGGTGAAGGTGGGCAGGTCACGGGAGATCTGCAGCCAGGTTTCCGACGCGACGTCCTCGGCGTCCCCGCCGACCAGGGCGGTCAGGTAGCGCAGCAGGCCCGGCTGCAGGGTGCGGTACAGGAAGCGGAACGCGTCCTCGTCGCCGGCCTGCGCCGCGGTGACCGCCTCGGTCAGTTCGTGGGTCATCGACGGCCCGCGGGACGCCCGGCCCTGGGCTGCGGCGTCGGAGCACCCGACGTGGCGCGATGCGACGGCCCGACCAGCTCCCGCACCACACCGCCCTCCACCGAAGTTGATCAGATTACGCCCGCGACCGCACTGGCCGGGACGGGGGTCTGGGCCAGCGCCGCGACGGTCGGCTCTCGACGTGTCGACCGGTCGGGGCCACCGGGCGGGGCCCGAGCCGCGCTAACGCTAGGAGCGGACCAACCGGGCGACAAGTCGGCATCGCGTCACGGAAGAGTGACAAATATCAAACCGTCCGGCCGGCGCGTCGTCGTAACGGGCGGTGACCAGGTGACGCTTACCGTGCCCGCGCTTGTTGGTGAGCCTCGCTCGGGGACACGTCGCACGAATGCGTCGGGTTTCGTCACGGCGAGCTGTCGGCCCGTCACAGAGCGACGATGTCGATGGAGGTCAGACCGGAAGGGGCGGCGGTGCGGGCCGTCCGGCGGGTCGGCCGCAGCGCGCCGTTCCGCGCCACTCTAGGTACGGTAATGCTGTGTTGTCATCGGAGGTCGTGCTCAGCGGTCGGTACCGCCTGGACGAACGTGTCGCCACCGGCGGCATGGGCGACGTCTGGCGTGCCTCGGACCTGGTCCTCGGCCGGCAGGTCGCGGTCAAGGTCCTGCTGCCGGCGTTGGTCTCCGATCCCGACTTCATCGCCCGGTTCCGCGCCGAGGCGCGGATCATGGCGGCCCTTCGGCACCCGGGCATCGTGCAGGTCTACGACTGCGGCGAGGACGACCTGCCCGACGGCGGCCGGGCCGACTACCTGGTTATGGAGTTCGTCGACGGCGAGCCGCTGTCCAAGCGGATCGAGGCGGCCGGCCGGCTCGACGTGTCCGAGACGATGTCGATCGTGGCCCAGGCGGCCCACGCGCTGAACGCGGCCCACCTCGGCGGCATCGTGCACCGCGACGTCAAGCCCAGCAACCTGCTGGTGCAGGAGGACGGCACGGTCGTCCTGGTCGACTTCGGCGTCGCCCGCTCCACCAACGTCACCAGCATCACCAGCACCAACGCGGTGCCCGGCACCGCGCTCTACATGGCACCCGAGCAGGCCGCCGGCCGGCCGGTCAGCGGGGCCACGGACATCTACGCGCTGGGCGCCGTCGCCTACTGCTGCCTCACCGGCGGCCCACCGTTCACCGGCGACAATCCGCTCCAGGTCGCCGTCCGGCACCTGGACGACGAGCCGCCGGAGCTGCCGCACGAGATCCCGGAGGCGGTCCGCGCCCTGGTCTCGCGGGCTCTGGCCAAGGATCCACTGGACCGCTTCAGCAGTGGCGCGGCAATGGCCGAGGCGGCCCGGACCGCGGTGACCGGCGGCGAACCACCCACCGCGATGGCGGCGTCCGTGCCGTTGCGCGACGCCGGGCCCGGCACCCGCACCGACGTGCCGGTCGGCGCGGCCGTCGCCCCGGCGGGCCGTCGGCGCGGCCGGCGGGGCGCTCTGGTCGGCGCGGCGGCGACCGTGCTGGTGGCGGTCACCGGCCTGATCGCGGCGCTGGGCGCGGCGGAGAATGCGGACGCCCCGGCGGTCAAGCTGCCCACCACCTCACCGACCGTGGCACCGACCGGTCAGGTGGATGTGCCGGCGGCGAACGATCAGGTCACGGCGGATCCGTCGCGTCCGAACCGGCCGACCACCCATGGGACCAGCCCGTCGGCCACGGTGAGCACGACGCCGAGCACGCAGCCGAGTCAGACGCCCGGCGCGGTGGTCGGGGTGGGATCGGGCGACGGACCCGGAGGGACCGCCGGGCGGCTGAGCGGGCGACACAGCCGACCCACCAGCACCGATATCCCCAAAACGGACTTACGTCGCCGAATACACCTCTAGGCTCTCCGCAGGTCATTTCCACCGTCTGCTGCGGGAGCCTGCGTGAGCGTGAGCGCTGAGAAGCTGGTCGTGATCGGCCAGGGGTATGTCGGGCTACCGCTGGCCATGCGGGCCGTCGAGGCGGGCCTGAACGTGGTCGGCCTCGACGTCGACACCGACCGGGTGAAGCGGCTCGCCGCGGGCGAGTCGTTCGTCGAGGACATCCCCGCCGACCGGCTGGGCCGGGCGTTGGGCAGCGGCCGCTACCGGCCCAGCTCCGAGTACACCGACGCCGAGGGTTTCGACTTCTGCGTCATCACCGTGCCCACCCCGCTGCGCGACGGCACCCCCGACCTGAGCTTCGTCGAGCAGGCCGGTGTGAGCATCGGGCCGTACGTACGACCGGGCTGCACGGTGATCCTGGAGTCGACCACCTACCCGGGCACCACCGAGGAGTTGCTGCGTCCGCTGCTGGAGTCGGCCAGCGGGCTGCACAGCCCCGGCGACTTCCACCTGGGTTACAGCCCGGAACGCATCGACCCGGGCAACCCGACCTGGCGGTTGGAGAACACGCCGAAGGTGGTGTCCGGTGTCGACCCCACGTCGCTGGCGCGGGTGGACGGCTTCTACCGGCGCCTGGTGGAGCGCACCGTGCCGGTGGACTCCACCAGGGTCGCCGAGCTGACCAAGCTGATCGAGAACACGTTCCGCCAGGTCAACATCGCGTTGATCAACGAGTTGACGATGCTCTCGCATCCGCTGAACATCGACGTCTGGCAGGCGATCGAGGCCGCCGAGACGAAGCCGTTCGGTTTCCTGCCGTTCCGGCCCGGCCCGGGTGTCGGCGGGCACTGCCTGCCGATCGACCCGTGCTATCTGTCCTGGCAGGTCAAGCGCCGCCTCGGCCGGCAGTTCCGGTTCATCGAGCTGGCCAACGACGTCAACCACGAGATGCCCGAGCACGTCGCGCAACGGATCATGGCCGGGCTGAACCGCAGCGGCCGCGCGGTCAGCGGAGCCCGGCTGTTGCTGCTCGGACTGGCGTACAAGAAGAACACCGGCGACATGCGCGACTCCCCCGCCGTCGACGTGGCCCGTCGGCTGCAGGACCTCGGCGCCGAGGTGCACGCGGTCGAGCCGTACGCCGAGGCCCACCAGATCCCCGCCGGGGTGACCGTGGTGGGGCTGACCGAGCGGGAGGTGCGCGCCGCCGACGCGGTGGTGGTGGTCACCGACCACGACACCTTCGACTACGACCTGGTGGTCGAGCACGCCCGCTACGTCTTCGACACCCGCAATCGGTGCACCGGCCCGATGGTCGAGCGCCTGTAGACCCGGCACCGCTGGCCGGTCCGCCGCCAGGAAGATGGCAGGACCGGCCAGCGGATGTCCGTGTGTGCGGCAAGCGGAGGGGGTCACTGGTCGGCGAGTGCCTGCACGACGGGCCGCGCCAGCGCCCGACGGGCTGGCAGCACCGAGGCGAGCAGGGCGGCCAGCACCGCCACGGCGAGGAGCAGTCCGAGCTGGCCGAGCGGCAGCACCACGTGAAAGTCACCGCCGAGGCGGTCCAGCAGCGCCATCGCGGCGGCGCTCACCCCGGTGCCCAGCCCGATGCCGAGCACCGCGCCGACCATCGCCATCAGCACCGCCTCCACGGCGAGCATGGCGCGCATCCGGGCCCGGGTCATGCCGACGGCCCGCAGCACCGCGTTCTCCCGGGTCCGTTCGACCACCGACAGGCTCAGCGTGTTCGCCACGCCGACCAGGGCGATCACCACGGCCAGGCCGAGCAGCGCGGTGACGAACGCCAGCAGCATGTCGACCGTGCCGGTGAGCATCTTCTTGTACGCCCCCTGGTCCATCATGGTGACCGTCGGGTAGGCGGCCAGCACCGCCTCGATGGCGTCGCGGGCCCGGTCGGCGTCGACGCCGGCGGCGGGATCGATCTCGGTCAGGAAGCCGTGCCGGTCGGGAAAGAGCGCGGCGAAGTCCTCGTCGGCCATGTCGATGACGTGCCCGACGGGGGCGGCGCCGGCCACCATGGCGGGCCGGTCGTCGGCGACCACGGCGGCCACCTGGAACCGGCGCCCGCCGACGGTGACCGGTGAGCCGACCGTCCAGCCGTTGGACTGGGCCAACTCCCGGTGCACCAGCACCCGTCCCGGCCCGAGCCGGGTCGCGTCGCCGGCGAGCACACCGGTGATCGTCCGGCCGACCAGCGCCGGGTGGGCGGCGCGGATCTCGATGTCGGCGCTCACCGTGCTGCGTTGTTCGTGCACCACGCCCAGCTCGGGTCGGGCGGCCAGCTCACCGGTCAGCGCGCCGGGCAGGTCCTGACCGATCCCGCTGACCACGAAGTCGGTGCCGACCTCGGCGTCCACGCTGCGTTCGATGCCGTCCTTGGTGCTGCGGGCACCCACCACGAACGCCGACACCAGTCCGATTCCGATCACCAGGGCCGTGGCGGTCGCGGCGACCCGGCGTGGGTTGCGGACCGCGTTGGCCACCGCGAGGGTGGCGGCCGTTCCGAGCAGGCGACGGACCGGCCAACCGAACACCCGGACCAGCGCCGGCACGAGCACCGGTCCGAACAGGACGATCCCGAGGAAGGCCAGCACCCCGCCGGCGGCCACCAGCAGCAGTTGACCGGCGCTGGCGGCACCGGCCAGCGCGGCGATCCCGGCGCCCAGCACCACCGCGCCCGAGATCAGCCGGAGACGACCCGCGCCCCGACTGGGCTGCACCGCGGCGTCGGTCAACGCGGCCACCGGCGCGACCCGGGTGCCCCGCCAGGCCGGGAGCAGGGCGGCACCCACGGTGAGCACGGTGCCCAGCAGCAGAGCGGTCAGCACCGTCGACCCGGTCACCCGCAGCCCGCCGGAGACCGGCACGTCGAGGCGGGTCAACAGCAGCCGCATCCCGCCGGCGAGAGCCACCCCGAGCAGCACCCCGAGCGCGGAGGCGACCGCCCCGACCACCGCCGACTCCAGCAGCGCCGAGCGGAAGACCTGACCGCGGGTGGCGCCGACCAGACGCAGCAGCGCGGTCCGCCGGGTGCGCTGCGCCAGCACGATCGCGAAGGTGTTGGCGATGACGAAACCGGCCACCACCACGGCGACCGCCACGAAGATCAGCAGCAGCATGGTGAACTGGTCGAGACTGCGGACCGCCTCGTCGACGGCCTCGTCGAGGATCTGCTGGCGACCCTTCACGCTGGCGTCGGGGCCGGCGACGGCGCGTACCCGTTCGGTGAGCGCGCTCGCCGCGACACCCGGCCGGGCCGCCACCATGATCCGGCCGTAGCCGGCCTCCCCGGTGACGGCGAGGGCGTCCGGCCCGACCAGGCCGATGAACGGCCCGCCGATGTCCCGCACGGTGCCGGCCACGTCGACGGTGCCGACCAGCGTGTACGGGCGGGCCTGCCCACCGGAGCCACCGATGCGGACCGGCGCACCGAGGGTGAAGCCCTCCCCGGCCACCGTCTCGGCGTCGAGCACCACCTCGCCAGCGCGGTCGGGCAGCCGTCCGGTGACCACGTCGTACGAGCGCAGGGCGGGCTCGGTGGGGATGGCGGCGAGCACGGCGAAGCCGAGCACCGGCCGGCCGTCGGCGCCGACGACCCCGCCGGTGCCGGTCAGCTCCCCGGCGGCGGCGGCCACCCCGTCGACCGCCCGGACCCGGTCGACCAGAGCGGCGGGCAGCGGGCTGGTGCCGGTGGCGTACACGCCCAGGTCGGTGTGCCGGTCGAAGGTGCCGGCCCGCTCGTACGCGCCGGCGCGCATCCCGTCGACGAGGATCAGGGTGCCGGCGATGAACGCGACGCCGAGCACGACGGCCAGCGCGGAGAGCAGCATGCGCAGTGCCTCGGCACGCAGCGAGCGCAGGGTCAGGCGGATCATGCGGGGCTCCCCGGTGGCGGTGCGGATCGGACCCCTCCGACGCTATGGCCGGCACCGGTCAGTCGATCTCCACCTGTGCGCTCGACCTGTGTGCGTCCCGGGTCGCGGTGTGCCCGTCGACCGGTACTACCCAGGTCGTACGCGGGCTCATCCGCCGGGCGTGACCAGCCCGCTCTCGTACGCCAGCACCACCGCCTGGACCCGGTCGCGCAGGTGCAGCTTCGCCAGGATCCGCCCGACGTGGGTCTTCACGGTCGCCTCGGCCACGTGCACCCGGGCGGCGATCTCCGCGTTGGACAGTCCCTGTGCGACGAGCAGCAGCACCTCCCGCTCCCGGTCGGTGAGCTGCGCGAGCCGGGGATCGGCGGTCGGGCCGGCACCGAGCTGCCCGGCGAACCGGTCCAGCAGCCGCCGGGTGATCGACGGCGCCACCACCGAGTCACCCTGGGCGACGACCCGGATCGCGGCCAGCAGCTCCTCCGGCGGGACGTTCTTGAGCAGGAACCCGCTCGCCCCGGCCTGGAGCGCGGCGAACGCGTCCGCCTCGGTGTCGAAGGTGGTCAGCACCAGCACCCGGGGCGGCCCCGAGGGCCGGTCGGCGCAGAGCCGGCGGGTGGCCTCCACCCCGTCCATGGTCGGCATCCGGACGTCCATCACCACGACGTCGGCCTCGGTGCGGGCGAGCACCCGCAGGGCGTCCGCGCCGTCGATGGCCTCCCCGACCACCTCCAGGTCGGGCTGCGAGTCCAGCACCATCCGGAACCCGGCGCGCACCAGCGCCTGGTCGTCCACGATCACCACGCGGATCGTCATGCCGCGATCACCTCCGTTGCGGGATCCGACGGTAGCGGTAGCCGGGCCTCCAGCTGCCAGCCCCCGGATGGCCGGGGCCCGGCGGTGAGGCTGCCGTCGTACACCGTCGCCCGCTCGCGCATGCCGAGCAGACCGTGACCGCCGGACGGCGCCGGGCCGACCACCGGGCGGCCGCGACCGTCGTCGACGGCCCGGACCACGACGGCGTCGGTGGTGTACGTGAGGGTCAGCTCGACGTGGGCGCCGACGCCGGCGTGCTTGAGCGCGTTGGTCAGCGCCTCCTGCACGACCCGGTAGACGGTCAGCTCCAGCCCCGGCGGCAGGACCGGCGGTTCGCCGGTGACGGTGTGCCCGATGCGCAGCCCGGCGCCGCGGAACCGGGTCAACAGGTCGGGCAGGTCGGTCAGGGCCAGCCGGCGGTGCTCCGGGTCGGCGGGCACCCCCGGTCCGCCGGCGCCGGTCGGGCCCGCGTCGCGCAGGACGCCGACCAGCCGGCGCATCTCCTCGAGGGCCTGCCGGCCGGTGTCGGCAACGACCTTCACGGCGGTACGGGCCTGCTCGGGGTCCCGATCGAGCATGAACCGCGCGCCGTCCGCCTGGACGATCATCACGGCCATGCTGTGCGCCACCACGTCGTGCAGCTCGCGGGCGATGCGGGTGCGTTCCTCGGCGACCGCGGCCCGGGACTCGGCCTCGCGCTCGCGTTCGAGGGTGCTGGCCCGCTCCTCCAGACTGAGCACGTAGAGCCGTCGGGTGCGCACGTTCAGCGCGACCAGCCAGACCGCGCCGGTGACCAGCGCGTACCACAGCGCGGTCACCCACCACTGGATGACACCGGGGGTCTGCGCGGCGGCGAGCAGCACGCCCACGGCGGCGACGGCACCGGCGAGCACACCGTCGCGCAGCCGTTCGCCGTACTTCACCACGCTGTAGAGGGCGATGAGGACGGCCACGTCGTAGGCGAGTGGACCCCACTGGGCGATCACCTGCACCAGGGCGAGTGCCGCGACCACCACGGTCACCGCGCTGGGGTGGGTACGGCGGAACAGCAGCGCCGCCGCCATCCCCACGCCGACCAGGGTGGCCCACCAGCCGCCCGGCTGGGCCACCGCGGAGGCCAGGCCGACGAGCGCCACCACGGCGGAGACGGCCACGTCGAAGGCGACGCCGCGCAGCGGGCGACCGAACATCGTGCGTCTCACGGTCACCCAGCGTACGTGTCGAGCGGTACGCGGCTCGTGGCGCGGCCGGTCAGGGTGGGGTGAGTTCGCGCAGGCGGGCGATCTCGACGGCCTGCTCGGTCGCGAGCGAGGTGGCGATCTCGTTGAGGGTCAGGTCGAGGCCGACCGACAGCAGGTCGGTGGCCATGGCCACCGCACCCTGGTGGTGGTCACTCATCATCCGCACGAAGAGCCGGTCGAACTCGGTGCCCCGCGCGTCGGCCAGGTGGCGCATCGCCTCGGGCGACTGCATCCCGCGCATGCCGCCGTGGTCGTGCCCGGGCGCCGACGCGGGCAGGCCGCGGGTGCTGAGCCAGCCGCGCAGCACCGCGATCTCCGGGCCCTGACCGGCCCTGATCCGGTCGGCGTAGGCGCGGATGCGGGGATCGGAGGCCCGCTCGTCGGCCAGCTCGGTCATCTCCAGCGCCTGCTGGTGGTGCGGGATCATCATCTGGACGAAGACGGTGTCCAGTGCGTTGTAGCGGGGCGCGCTGTCGTCGCGTACCTCGTGCGCGGGCCGCGTGACCGCGGCCTCCCCCGGTCGGCCGGGGACGATCACCGGCGGCGGCTCGGGGCCGGTCGGGGTGGGCGAGGTCCTGGCTCTT
>NZ_WBKR01000225.1 GCF_008868155.1 Micromonospora sp. ALFpr18c | reverse complement strand
CACCCACCACGCCTCCGCCGACGGGTGGCACCTGCGCGGTGAAGTCGCGGCCCGCCGGCAAGGTGCTGCAGGGTTACTGGGAGAACTGGGACGGCGCCTCCAACGGCGTGCACCCCGGCCTCGGCTGGATCCCGATCACCGACAGCCGGCTCAGCCAGCATGGCTACAACGTGATCAACGCGGCCTTCCCGGTGATCCGCGCGGACGGCACGGTGCTCTGGGAAAACGGCATGGACGCTGGCGTGAAGGTCGCCACCCCGACCGAGATGTGCCAGGCCAAGGCGGCCGGCGCGACCATTCTGATGTCGATCGGCGGAGCCGCCGCGGGCATCGACCTGAGTTCCAGCGCGGTCGCCGACCGGTTCATCGCGACGATCGTGCCGATCCTGACGGCCTACCACTTCGACGGCATCGACATCGACATCGAGACCGGGCTGACGGGTAGCGGCAACATCAACACCCTGTCCACGTCGCAGGCCAACCTGATCCGGATCATCGACGGAGTGCTGGCCCGGATGCCGTCGAACTTCGGACTGACCATGGCACCGGAGACGGCCTACGTCACCGGCGGCAGCGTGGTCTACGGCTCGATCTGGGGCTCGTACCTGCCGATCATCAAGAAGTACGTGGACAACGGCCGGCTCTGGTGGCTGAACATGCAGTACTACAACGGCAGCATGTACGGCTGCGCGGGCGACTCGTACCCCGCTGGCACCGTGCAGGGCTTCACGGTGCAGACGCAGTGCCTGAACAACGGCCTGACCATCCAGGGCACCACGATCCGCGTGCCGTACGACAAGCAGGTTCCGGGCCTGCCCGCGCAGGTCGGCGCGGGTGGCGGTTACCTGTCGACGTCGCTGGTCACCCAGGCGTGGAACAGCGTGCCCGGTCTCAAGGGCCTGATGACCTGGTCGGCGAACTGGGACGGGTCGAAAGGCTGGACGTTCGGCGACACCGTGAAGCGTCTGCAGGGACGCTGAGCGGGGGGCAGGCGCCGGGCGTACCGTCAGCCGGCTTCCCGGCGGGCGCGGGCCCGGCGCTTGCCCTCGTGCATGGCCTGCACCCGGGCGACCGGGATGGTCCGGCCCTCGGCGACCAGGTCGGCGGGGAGCGGCTGCGGGGCCGGCATCGCGGCGGCCCACGGGTCGGTGTCGGCCACCAGCGACGGCACCGTCCGGATGGTGAAGTCGGCCGGGGTGACCTCGGTCAGGTCGGCCCAGTCGACCGGGAAGGAGACCGGCATCCCGGGGCGTAGCCGTGGGCTGTACGTGGCGGCCACGGTCGCGCCGCCGGCCCGGGTGGCGTCCACGAACACCCGGCCGCCCCGGTCCTCCTTGATGTATGCGGTGGTGGCCAACGCGGGGTCGATCCGCTCGGCACGAGCGGCGAGCGCCCGGGTGGCGGCGGCCAGTTCCTCGGCGGTGGGGTCGCCCGTCACCGGGACGAAGACGTGCACGCCCTTGGCCCCGCTGGTCTTCACCGCCCCGGCCAGGCCGGCGCCGGCGAGGGCCTGGCGGACGAGCAGCGCGGCGGCGACGGCCGCGGCGAATCCGTCGCCCTCCGGCGGGTCGAGGTCGAGCACCAGGTGGGTCGGGCGGTGCAGGTCGGCGACGGTGGCCAGCGTCGGGTGGTACTCCACCGCCCGCTGGTTGGCGAACCAGAGCAGGGTGCGCCGGTCGTCGCAGAGGGCGTACGAGATCTCGCGGTGGGACGCCTCGGCCCAGACCGGCGCCCGGCGTACCCAGTCGGGTGTGTACCGGGGAAGGTTCTTCTGCATGAAGGGCGGTTGGCCCGGGCGGACCCGGATCACCGACAGCGGCCGGTCCCGCAGCTGGGGCAGGAGCCGGTCGCCGACCGCGTCCAGGTAGTCGACCAGGTCGCGCTTGGTCGCGTCGGTGATGTCGGACAGGGGCTGGTCCAGGTTGGTCAGGGCCACCCCGTCGCGGGTCTCGTCGGCCTCGCTCACCCGATCACCCTCCCGGCCTCGGCGTCGTCGGTCAACCGGACGCGGCGCTTCGACACGGGCCGGTTCGGCTGGCCGCCGTCGCCGGCCGGCGCATCGGCGTCGGGCAGCGGGCCGGCCGGGCGCCGGGGCAGCGTGGTCAGGGCTGTCAGCAACGCGGCGAGCACCAGGACGGCGGCCACGGCGAACGCGACCCGGTAGCCGGCGGCCAGCGCCTCGGACTGGGCGGACCCGCCGGCCCGCAGGACGTCGGCGCGGGCGGCGGCGAGGGTGGCCAGCGCGGCCAGTCCGACCGCCCCGCCGACCTGCTGGGTGGTGTTGGCCAGCCCGGACGCGAGCCCGGCGTCGGCGTCGGTCGCGCCGACCATGGCCAGCGTGGTGACCGCCGGCAGCGTCAGGCCGCCGGCCACGCCGAAGATCACCATCGCGGGGAGCACGTCGGCGAGGTAGCCGCCGTCGGCGGGCAGCCGGGCGAGCAGCAGGAAGCCGACGATCGCCAGAGCGAGCCCGGCCAGCAGCACGGTCCGGGCGCCCCACCGGGCGATCAGCCGACCCGCCAGGCCGAGCGACACCACCGCGATCACCACCGGGGTGGGCAGGAACGCCCAGCCGGTGGCCGCCGCGTCCAGCCCGAGCACCAGTTGCAGCTCCACGGCGAGCAGGAACTGGAAGCCGAAGTACGCGGCCACCATGAGGAACTGCACGGCGTTGGCCGCGACCAGACCCGGGACGCGCAGCACCCGGCCCGGCAGCAGCGGCGTGGCCGCCACCCGCTGGCGTACGGCGAAGCCGGCGAGCAGCAGCGCCGCGAGCGCCGCCGCGCCGAGGGTCCGCGGGCTGGTCCAGCCGTGCTCACCGGTCCCCACGATGCCCAGCACGGCTGCCATCAGGCCGGCGGTGGCCAGCAGGGCGCCGGGCACGTCGAGGCCGGCCCGCAGGCCGATGCCCCGTTCGGCGGGGAGTTGGCGGACGGCGGCGAGCAGGATCGCCGCCCCGATCGGCAGGTTCACCAGGAAGATCGAACGCCAACCGGCCAGCTCGGTGAGCACCCCGCCGGCCACCGTGCCGATCGTGGCGCCGGCCGCTCCGGTGAAGCTGAACACGGCGATGGCGCGGGCCCGCTCGACCGACTCGGGATAGAGCCGGACGATCATGCCGAGGCTGACCGCCATGGCGAGCGCGCCGCCGACGCCCTGGCCGAAGCGCGCGCCGACGAGCAGGGCCGGCCCGGTGGCGGTCGCGCAGGCCAGCGAGGCCAGGGTGAACAGCACGACGCCGGCCAGGAAGACCCGGCGCCGGCCGAGCAGGTCGCCGAGGCGTCCGGCGAGCAGCAGCAGCCCGCCGAACGCGACCAGGTAGGCGTTGACCACCCAGGCCAGGCCGGCGCCGGTGAAGCCCAGGTCGCGTTGGACGGCGGGCAGCGCCACCGAGACGACGCTGCCGTCCAGGATGATCATCAGGCTGCCGGCGCAGAGCACGAGCAGGGCCGGCCAGCGGGCCGGGACGGTACGGTCCATCACATGCCTCCTTGGTGCACGCTTTGTTACTGACGTCATCGTCTGTGACCATGAGCCGGAGCGGAAGGAGGCACTGTGATGTCCCAGAGGAACAGCGATGTGTCCGCGCAGGTCGAGGCGGAGTTCACCTGCGCGGCCGGGACCGTGCCGTTCACCCCCGGGCAGGCTCGGGCGTGCACCGTCCGCGAGGTGCTCGACCGGGTCGGCGGCAAGTGGAGCATCGGCATCCTGGTGGCCGCGTCGAACGGCCCGGTGCGCTTCACCGAGCTGGAGCGGCACATCGAGGGCATCAGTCGCCGGATGCTCACGCTGACGCTGCGCAACCTGGAGCGTGACGGCCTGCTGCACCGCACGGTCTACCCGACCGTCCCGCCGAAGGTGGAGTACACGGCCACGCCGATGGCACTGGAGCTGTACGAGTCGCTGGTGGCGCTGACCAGCTGGGCCGAGCGGCACCGCCGGACCATCGCCGCGGCGCGGACCAGGTACGACGCCGAGCACGCGGGCTGAGCCAGGCCGCGTTGTGGTGAACGCCACCACGTTCGTCTGACCGATCGGTCAGGCTCTGACCGATCGGTCAGGCATGCTGGTCTGCGGAGGTGGACCAGTGATGGCCAGAGCGGTGTCCGAGACGCACGGCGAGATCCTCGCCGCGGCGGCCCGACGGTTCGCGGTGACCGGCTACCGGGGCACCTCGTTGCAGGACATCGCGGGCGAGGTCGGCTGCTCCAAGGCCACCGTGCTCTACCACTTCGCCAACAAGGAGGCCCTGCTCGCCGAGCTGATGGCTCCGGCGATCGGGGTGCTGCGCGACCTCGACGACCAGCTCACCGGCCTGACCGGCACGGCCGCCCAGGAGGTCGCGGCGCAGGGCTTCGTCGACCTGGCGGTCCGGTTCCGGCGGGAGATCGCGGTCCTGCGCGGCGAGTTCCCCGAGCTGCTGTGCCAGCCGGCCTTCGCGCACATCCAGCAGATCTCCGACCGGCTGCGCGACGCCTTGGCCGGCCACTCCGACCGGCCGGCCGCCCGGATCGCCGCGCTGGTGCTCCTCGCCGGCATCTCCGAGGCGTGCGCCGAGTTCGTCGACATCCCCGACGACGAGTTGCGCCCCGCCCTGCTCACCCTCGTCCGGCGGGCCGTCGAACCCGTCGACGCACCACTGCCCCAACCACCCACGACCGAGGACAAGGACTCCTGATGGCCACCCTGCTCTACCGGCTCGGCCGGGGCGCGTTGCGCCGGCGACGGCTCGTCGTCGCGCTCTGGCTCGTCGTACTCGTTGGCGCCGGCATCGCCGCGGCGACCCTGCGCGGCCCGACGGCGAGCAACTTCACCATGCCGGGCACCGAGAGCCAGCGTGCGCTCGACCTGCTGGCGGAGCAGTTCCCCGCGGCCAGTGGCGCCACCGGCACCATCGCGGTCAAGGCGCCGGCGGACGGCCAGCTGGCCAGCCCCGAGGGCCAGGCCGTGGTGCGGGGGCTCGTCCAGCAGGCGTCGACGCTGCCCGGCGTGGTCGGCGCCGTCGACCCGTTCCAGGTCGGCGCGGTCTCGCCCAACGGGCGGTACGCGCTGGTCCAGGTCCAGTTCGCCACCAGCGCGGACGAGGTCACCGACGACCAGAAGGCCGCGTACGAAAAGGTCGGCTCGTCGGTCGAGGCGCAGGGCTGGCAGGTCGCCCCGGGCGGTGAGGTGTTGGGCGGTGAGCCCGAGGTGGGCTCCACCGAGGCGCTCGGCGTCCTGGTCGCCGCGATCGTCCTGATCATCACCTTCGGGTCGCTGGTGGCCGCCGGGATGACCATGCTCAACGCGCTGATCGGCGTGGGCGCCGGCATGGCCGGCCTGTTCGCGCTCAGCGGTGTCGTCCAACTGACCAGCACCGCGCCGATCCTGGCACTGATGCTCGGCCTCGCCGTCGGCATCGACTACTCGCTGTTCATCACCTCCCGGCACCGGCAGAACCTGCTCGACGGCCTGCCGCCGGAGGAGGCGGTCGGCCGGGCGGTCGGTACCGCCGGCTCCGCCGTGGTCTTCGCCGGCGCGACCGTGGTCATCGCGCTGGCCGGACTGGCCGTGGTGGACATCCCGTTCCTCACCGTGATGGGTCTCGCGGCGGCCGGCACGGTCACCGTCGCCGTCCTCGTCGCCATCACCCTCCAGCCGGCGCTGCTCGGCTTCGCCGGCCGTCGGGTGCTCCCCCGCCGGCTGCGCGCGCTCCCCACCGACGGCACGATCGCCGCCGACGCCCCGGGCGACCGAGCGGACGTCGGCACCGCACCGGCCGAGGACAAGTCCCGGTTCGGCTTCCGCTGGGCCCGGTTCGTGACCCGGTTCCGCGTACCCGTCATCCTGGTCGGCCTGCTCGGCCTGGGCCTGCTCGCGCTGCCCACGCCGGACATGCGGCTGGCCCTGCCGGACGCCTCGACGGCCGCCGTCGGCTCGCCGGCCCGGGTGTCGAGTGACCTGATCACCGAGGGCTTCGGTCCGGGCTTCACCGGCCGGCTCGCGGTGGTCGTCGCCGGTGATACGCCGCAGGCCACGTCGGCCGCCGTACCGCAGGTCACCGCCCTGCTCCAGCGCACCGAGAACGTCCTGGCGGTGGCACCGCCGCAGCTCAGCCCGGACGGCCGCACCGCGCTGCTCGGGGTGGTGCCGAAGACCGGCCCGACCGACGAGGCGACCGAGACCCTGGTGCACGACGTCCGCGACTCGGTGGGCGGAATCCGGAACGCCGACGTGCTGCTCACCGGTGCCACGGCGATCGGCATCGACGTCTCCGAGAAGCTCTCCGACGCCCTGCCGGTCTATCTGCTGCTCGTCGTCGGGCTCTCCGTGCTGCTGCTGATGCTGGTGTTCCGTTCCCTACTGGTGCCGGTCAAGGCCGCGCTGGGCTTCCTGCTCACCGTCGCCGCCACGTTCGGCATCACGGTGGCGGTCTTCCAGCAGGGCCACCTCGCCGACCTGGTCGGCCTGGACACGCCCAGCCCGCTGATCAGCTTCCTGCCCATCCTGCTCATCGGCATCCTGTTCGGCCTCGCGATGGACTACGAGGTGTTCCTGGTGTCCCGGATGCGGGAGGACTTCGTCCACGGTGAGACCGCCCAGCAGGCCACCATCAGCGGCATGGGGCACGGCGCCCGGGTGGTCACCGCCGCCGCGCTGATCATGATGTCGGTCTTCGGGGGCTTCGTCTTCCTGGAGGACCCGGTGATCAAGTCGATGGGCTTCGCGCTCGCCGTCGGCGTGGCCATCGACGCCTTCGTGGTCCGGATGACGATCGTCCCCGCGGTGATGTCCCTGCTCGGCTCGCGCGCCTGGTGGCTGCCGAACTGGCTGTCCCGCGCCCTGCCGAACGTCGACATCGAAGGCGAAGGCCTCCGCACCCATCTGCAGGACCGCACCCCAACCCGGGTCTAACCCCTCGCCCTTCGCGGTCGATCATGGAGTTGTGGTGCCTGTTGTGCCCCGATCCGGGGCCTTCGTCCAGCACCACAACTCCATGATCGACGCGGGTCGGGCCGCTCAGACTCCGGCCGGGTACGTCTCCATCTCGCCGGGGACCGCCGGGACCTGCAGCGGGTGCAGGGCCGTCGTCTCGTCGCACCAGATGAAGGCGTCGTAGCGTTCGCCGAGGCGGGTGGGCACGTAGTTGCCCCAGGACTCGAACGACGGGTCGTAGACCACCCCGATCGCCCGGTGGTCCGCCGTCCCGGTGACCCACTCCGGCTGATCGTCGCCGCCGAAGACCAGCACCGCCCGCTCCGGCATCAACTCGTGCAGCCTGCGCTCCACCGAGCCCTCCCGGGCCGGCGGCACGACCATCGCCTCGGACGGCGAGCCCCACCGGGGCGCGGCGATCGCCGTGCCCCGGTAGCTGCCGAAGCCGACAAGCGTCACCGCGTCGTCGCCGTACCGCTCCCGGGCCAACTGACCAATGTTGACCATCCCGTCGGCGGCCATGTCGGTGGCCCGCGCGTCCCCCACGTGCGTGTTGTGCGCCCAGACGATCCCGCGGGCGTCCGGGCCGTACCGATCCAGCAGCCGGTCCAGCGTGTCCTGCATGTGCGTGTCCCGGATGTTCCACGAATCAGGGCCACCGGCCACCATCGCCCGGTAGTAGCGCTCCGCGCCGGCCACCACCTCCGCGTTCTGCCAGGCCGAGAAGCGGTCCGGGCCGTCCGACATGGCCTGTTCCCGGGTACGGGCCAACAGCCGGACGACCTCCTCCTCACAGCGGGCCGACACGAACCGGCTGGCCGCGCCGTACTCCTCGACCCGCTTGCCGTACGGCTCGAAGCACCGGTACGCGTCCTGCGCCGCCTCCAGCGAGGTCGGATCCTCCTCGCCCAGATAGTCGAAGATCGCCTGCATGGACTCCCACAGGCTGTACACGTCGAGACCGTGGAACCCGGCCCGTTGACCGTCCGGCCGCTCCAGGTTCCACGCCCGCAGCCAGCGGCAGAACCGGGCCACCTCGGCGTTCGCCCACATCCAGGTCGGCCACCGCTCGAAGCGCTCCAACGCCGTCTGCGGATCGAGGGCGCCGCCCGGCGCGCCGGTGACCGAGCGGTGCACCCGGTCGCAGTCCGGCCAGTCGCCCTCCACCGCCACGAACGAGAAGCCGCACTCCGCGATGAGCCGGCGGGTGAGCTGCTCGCGCAGCCGGTAGTAGTCGTAGCTGCCGTGCGTCGACTCGCCGATCATCACCACCCGGGCGTCCCGGACGCGCTCCAGCAACGGGTCGAAGTCGCTCGGTGCGCCGAGCCGCTGAACCAGCATGCCAGCGGCTACCCGGCGGCCGCGCCGACAAACCGTCGGCGCGCCGCCCGCCGACACGCCGGACCGGTGTACGGGTGCGGCGAGCGGGTAGCCGGCCGGCATG
This sequence comes from Micromonospora sp. ALFpr18c, assembly GCF_008868155.1. Taxonomy (GTDB): domain Bacteria; phylum Actinomycetota; class Actinomycetes; order Mycobacteriales; family Micromonosporaceae; genus Micromonospora. The sequence goes on along the minus strand of NZ_WBKR01000225.1, from coordinate 1,324 downwards.
ACGGTCACCGGGGTGCAGTTGCAGGAGTACCTGGCCGGGCTCGACTACCCGGTCTCCCGCGAGGACCTGGTCCGCTGGGGTCAGGAGAACGGGGCCAGCACGGCCATGTTGCAGATGTTGCAGGCGTTGCCGGCGGAGCAGTTCGACTCACCGGACGAGCTGAACGCCGCGCTGACCACCCTCGCCTGACGGCCCGGTTCACCGCGCGTGCAGCAGCCGGAACAGCACCAACCACTGTTCCGGCCAGACGTACCCCACCGGGGTGTCCGCCGCGATCCGCGTCGCCCGCAGGGCGGCCGCGACCCGGGCCGGCGGGTGGTGCCGGCGCAGGCTCGCGGCGAGGGAACCGCCGACGCCCTCGAAACCCCACCCCACGAGCCTTTGGTACGCCGGCAGCGCCGCCGCCGACAGCAGCGGCTCCGGGCGCCGCTCGATGCGCAGGATCCCGGCGTCGACCGCCGGCACCGGCCGGAATGCGGTACGCGGCACCCGCCCCGCCAGCCGCCACTCGACCTCCGGCCAGGTCTGCACGGTGAGCCGGGTCCACCGGCCGTAGTCGCCGCTGCGCCGACGGGCGTACTCCAGCTGGGTGAGCAGGGTCGCCGAGCGCAACCGGGGCGCGGCCAGGCACCAGCGCACCACGGCGGCGGTCAGCGACCACGGGATGTTGCCGACCACCGCGAACGGCTCCGGAGGCGGCTCCGCGGCGAGGAAGTCGGCCTGCCGATGCTCGACGTTGGGCAGGCCCGCGCAGACGGCGGCCAGCTCCCGGTTGGCGGCCGGGTCCACCTCGTACGCCGTCAGTCGCCCACCGCGGGCGGCGAGCGGCCGGGTCAGCTGGCCACGGCCGGCGCCGACCTCCAGCAGGAGCCCGGCCGGGTCGGGGTCGGCGACACGGACCAGCCGTGCCACGGCGGCCCGGTCGGTGAGGAAGTTCTGGCTGAGTACGCGACGGGACCGGTCGCGTTCGGTCGGTCGGAGGTTGCGGGGCGTCACGGGTCGTCGTCCTGTCTGTCGCCGCTCGGCGACGGGCTGGACAGGCAGCCGGAAGTGCCGGGCCTGTCCGAGTGGATCGGGACTCGGACGGCCCTGGACGATGGCGCGGGTACGCGAGACGACGAGGCGACAGCCTCGTGCCGTTGCAGACGATCAGCGATGGTGGGGCGACGCCCCAACGTCACCGCGAAGGTGAACCGATCAGCGGCGGAATGCGTCCCAGCCGGCCAGGGCCGGACGCCGGACTCGCGGACGGGACACCAGCAGGGCACCCCAGGCGGCCGGCGCACCGACCCCCTCGATCAGGGCATGCGTGAACATGCCCCCC